>DUQP01000035.1 GCA_012837735.1 Bacillota bacterium | reverse complement strand
GCTCAACGGATAAAAGCTACCCCGGGGATAACAGGCTTATCTCCCCCAAGAGTCCACATCGACGGGGAGGTTTGGCACCTCGATGTCGGCTCATCGCATCCTGGGGCTGTAGTCGGTCCCAAGGGTTCGGCTGTTCGCCGATTAAAGCGGTACGTGAGCTGGGTTCAGAACGTCGTGAGACAGTTCGGTCCCTATCCGCCGTAGGCGTAGGAAACTTGCGAGGATCTGCCCCTAGTACGAGAGGACCGGGGTGGACGGACCACTGGTGTACCAGTTGTCCCGCCAGGGGCATAGCTGGGTAGCTAAGTCCGGCAGGGATAAGCGCTGAAAGCATCTAAGCGCGAAGCCTACCTCAAGATGAGGTTTCCCACAGGGCCAACCTGGTAAGACCCCTTGTAGATGACAAGGTTGATAGGCCAGAGGTGTAAGCCCAGTAATGGGTTTAGCTGACTGGTACTAATAGGTCGAGGGCTTAACCTATTTTCTCAGTCCAACCTGCTTTGCACTGTCCAGTTTCCAAGGTGTAAGCCATTACCTTTCCGGTGGCTATGGCGGAGGGGCCACACCCGTTCCCATCCCGAACACGGAAGTTAAGCCCTCCAGCGCCGATGGTACTCGGGGTCTTGCCCCTGGGAGAGTAGGTCGCTGCCGGATCCTCTCTGCGCCCCCTGCAATGGGGGCGCGTTTTTGTGTTCCAAATCATAAAATAATCAACAAGAGTATGACAAGGGAGTGCCATGATTGGCCAATTGTCTCATCTGCGGCACGCCGGTGACAGGCTCTGCCCTGGCTATTTTGGAAAGCTGGATATGTGCTGAGTGCGAAAACCGCCTGTTAGGTTTGCGCCCGGGGGAAGATGGCTACGATGCGGCGATCGCCGGTTTGCGTTTGCTGTGGCGGGATCTGTCAGTAGGATGTGATTCGTGATAGGTACTTGAACGAATGATGGCGAAGTAATTTGCGGTGGTGGTGCGGCATGAGCGCAATGCCTTTGCTGGCAGCGCTGGACAGGCTCATCCAGGACAAGCCATATTTGATGCAAACCCCTGGCCACAAGATGGGACGCGGCGCTCCGGAAGATTTGCTTGCCAGGTTCGGCAGGGCAACTTTATGCTATGATATGTGTGAGGGGCAGGAGCTGGATGACCTACACAATCCACAGGGAGCCCTGGCGGAAGCGCAGGCGATGTTGGCTACCCATTATGGTGCCGACGCTTCGTTTTTTTTGGTCAATGGCAGCACTGCCGGTGTACAAGCTTTGCTTTGTACGGCCTGTGGGCCTAAGGATGCATTGGTCTTACCACGCCTGGCACACCGGTCTGCCGTAAGTGGTTTGATTACTGCCGGGGCGAGGCCGGTTTGGGCGCCAATCAAATGGTCTTGTGGTTGGGGGCTGCCGCTGGGCATGGATGTCACCGCCACGATAGACGTTTTGCGATCATCGCGGGCCAGGGCGGTATTGGCAACCAACCCTTCTTATTGGGGTGGCATTTGTGACCTGTCCCGCTTGGCAGTTGTCTGTCAGGATATGAACAGCACTTTAATAGTTGATGAGGCCTGGGGCGGGCATTTGCACCTGCTGCCGGACTACGCCAGCCGGACAGCTTTGGCCGTGGGCGCAGCCGGGTGCGTGCAAAGCGCCCACAAGACCCTCGGGGCGCTTAACCAGGCGGCGTGGTTGCACAGTACCGGCCGTTTGCCGTTGGAAGAATTGCAAGAGTGGCTGCGGATATTCCAAAGCAGTAGCCCCTCTTATCTCTTATTGGCGTCATTGGATGCAGCGCGCGCGCAATTGGCGAGCCATGGTCATGCCCTGCTGAAACGGGCAGCTGCGCTGGCGCAGGAGATTGCGCGCACGGTGGCCAACTGGCCAGGATTTAGAGTGATGGATAGGGCAGATGCACAAAATGAGGGCATAGCGGATCTTGACCCCTGTCGTTTGGTCATATCAGCGCTTGATGGCGGTTGGAGCGGCTGGAAGCTGGCGTCAGAATTGCTTTCCGCTGGGGTGCGTTGCGAACTTGCTGGCCCGGGCAGCGTTTTGTTATTGATCACGATGGCAGATGATGAGAGCATCCTGCCAAAAATCACGCCGTTATTCCAACGCCTGAGCCGGCGCTTGGAAAGTGGCGAGCCGGATGAACATTTATCTTTGGCCCGCTCACTTTGCCTTAGTCCACCGCCCATGCCGGAAGTGGTTATGGCTCCGCGGGAGGCGTTTCTGGCGGACGCCAGTCCGTGCCGGTTAAGCCAGGCGGCAGGTAAAGTGAGTGCCTCCCTGGTGGCACCAATGCCGCCCGGTTTGCCATTGCTATGCCCGGGCGAGCTGATAACCGATGATGTGATAGATTATTTGGCAAGATGCGGGTGCCAGGGAGAAATAAGGGTGTTGACGGGGGACGGTATAGTTGACTAGACCCTGGTCCTCACAACTCATGGCAGCAGCTATTTTGGGCGGGGCTTTGCAAAGCGGTCGCGTAGCACACGCCTACATTTTTTGTGGTCCAAAAGGTACTGGCAAGCTGGCCTGTGCTCTGGATTTTGCCGCTGCCCTGAACTGCCAGCGGGATGGCTTTGAGCGATTTCAGCAAGGCGTTTGCGAATGTGATTCGTGCCGGCGGACCCAGGCCGTCGTGCACCCGGATATTCGGTTGCTGCAGCCAGCGGGCGCGAAGATCAAAATTGACCAAATTAGGTATTTAATCAAAGAGTTATGGCAAAGGCCGTTTGCGGGAAAATACAAGATCCATATTTTGGACCAAGCCGATCGGTGCAATGTGGAAAGTGCCAATAGCATTCTGAAGATCCTGGAGGATCCGCCCGGTCAGGCTGTGATTATCCTGGTAACTGATAAGCCGAGCACCCTTCCCGCCACCGTCCGTTCCCGTTGCCAGTTCGTCAGATTTGTCAACCTGCCGATAGAGGAACAGGGCAGGCGTTTGCAATCGAAATATGGCCTGGCGGCGGACCGGGCCAAGTTAATCGCCACGCTGGGCGAGGGCAACCCCGGGCGCAGCGAGGAACTGGTAGCGAACGCGCAACTTGACCGCTATCGGAAACTGGCGCAGACGGTAGTGACAGGGTTGGGTGGACGCAATGATTGGGAATTGTTTGCACTGGTCAAGGAATTAGAAATGGAAAAAGACGGCCTGCGAGACATTTTGCATTTGGTATGTGCGCTGCTGCGTGATCTGGTATGCTTATCCGCCACTGATCAGGGCGTAGATTTGATTAACTGTGACAAAGAGCGGGAATTGGCTTTGGCAGCCCGGGGAATACCCCTGGGAAAATGGTATCAGGCGTTCAGCTTGGTGCAAGAGGTAGAAGCGGACCTGGAACGGAACATTAACAAACGGTTGCTACTGGAAGGCTTGGTTTTTAATCTACACACACTGCTGGCGACGGATGGCACCAGCAGTGCTTTTGACCGTTAAGCCACAGTGGGGTGATGTACTTGCAAACGGTAGTTGGGGTGCGCTTTAAGAAAGCGGGTAAGGTATATTACTTTGATCCAGCCGGCCTTGATCTCGCCGAGGGTGAGATGGTGATCGTCGAAACGGCCCGCGGGGTGGAAGCGGGAGAGGTAATCAAAGAGCCACAACAGGTGAACGAAGAAGAAATTGTCGCTCCTTTGAAGCAAGTGTTGCGCCGTGCCACCGCCGCAGATTTGGAGAAACTGGCGGAAAACGAGCGTCTTGAACAAGAGGCATTGGCCATTTGCCAGGAGAAGATCGCCAAGCACAATTTGGAAATGGATCTTGTGGATGTGGACTACACATTCGACGGCAGTAAAATAATGTTTTACTTCACTGCGGACGGGCGGGTGGATTTTCGCGAGTTGGTGCGGGACCTGGCTTCCGTTTTCCGTACGCGGATTGAATTGCGCCAGATCGGTGTGCGGGACGAGGCGAAGATGCGGGGTGGGATTGGTCCTTGTGGGCGAGAGCTGTGTTGCGCTACGTTCCTGCGGGATTTTGAGCCAGTATCGATCAAAATGGCCAAACAACAAAACCTCTCGTTGAATCCAGCCAAGATTTCTGGCATCTGTGGCCGGTTAATGTGTTGTCTGCGTTTCGAAACGGATTCGTATCAACAAAATGAAGGTGTGCCGTGCTGTGGGTGTGACCTGGAAGAATACGAAGATATTCACGAGCAAGAGGATGTTTTCGTCTTAGCAGGGGCGCAGGATGATGGGGCTGCGAAGCAAGAATGCAGCGATCAGGAAAACGGCCAACAGCGGGATAACCAGCGCCGGTCAAGTAGTCGCCGCGGACGCCGTCGGAAAGGAGCAAACAAGGGCTCGTGAAGCAAGAACGGCAGGGTCGCCTGTGGATTTGTGGCACCCCAATTGGAAATCTGGAAGACGTTTCACTGCGCCTGTTAAAGGTTTTGCGTAGCGTGGATGTGATTGCCGCTGAAGATACGCGGCGTACCGGTAAACTCTTGAATCATTACCGGATTCACAACAAGCTGATATCATACCACGAGCACAACGAACGGACAATGCTGCCGCGACTAATGAACATGCTCAAGGAAGGCTTGCAGGTTGCCCTGGTCAGCGATGCCGGTATGCCGGGGATATCCGATCCAGGGAGCAAATTGGTGGCAGCAGCTGCGGCAAACGACCTGCCGGTGGCACTGGTACCGGGCCCAACGGCAGTGGTAGGGGCTTTGGTGTTATCGGGGCTTGACATAGATCGATTTGTTTTCTATGGATTTGTGCCGCGCAGACTGGGTGAGAGGGAAGAGCTTAAGGAAGAACTGGAAAATCAAAAGATGACCGCTGTTCTTTACGAAGCCCCCCACCGGGTACGCGAGACATTATCATGGTTAGGGGGCTTTTTGGGGGACCGGCTGGTAGTGTTAGTGAGAGAACTGACTAAAATACATGAAGAGGTATTGCGGGGGACGGCTGAACAGGTATTGGCTGCGGTTGGAGAGGAGCCCCGTGGGGAATGCACGCTGGTGCTAGAAGGCGCCCAAAAAAGAAAAACGCCAGCTAATCTGGCTAAAGCCGTCGAGATGGCTCAGGAGCTGAGGCAATGGGGGTTGGGAAGCAAGGACGCCGCGCGGGTGGCGAGCAAGTTTATGGGTGTGCCTGCTAGAGCTATTTACCAAGCTTTAATTGAGAGCTAGGTGCAGGGGCGGGATGTGCCCGCCCCTGTATGTTAGACAGCTTTGCCCTCCACACTTTCTCCCTGCATGGCCTCCAAACAGGCCCGGCAGACGTTCTTGCCGCGGAAGTTTTGCACGTCATAGGCATTACCGCAGAAAACGCACGCTGGCTCATATTTCCGCAAGATGATCTTGTCACCATCTACGTAAATTTCCAGGGAGTCCTTTTCCGCGATTTCCAAAGTCCTACGCAGCTCAATCGGAATGACAATCCGGCCTAGCTCGTCTACTTTTCGCACAATACCTGTTGACTTCATCAAGGCGGCCAGCCTCCTCGCTACATATTTCGACTTTCGACACACTCCCTCAAGAAAAATGATACCAGAAATACCAGAAACAGTCAACATTTTATGGTGCTTAGTCCCTTTCTTGACACTGAAACCCACATGGTTTAAGATGAAAGCGCTAGTCCCATAGCCGCGAGAACGATGACAGGGAGGAGTACCAATCGGCGCTGCAACAGCGAACCGGAAATGGTGCGAGCCGGGTGCGGTCGAGATTGGGAAGATGACCCCGGAGTTGTCGGCTGAAAGCGTCTGCGATTAGGCCAGACCGGTGGGCGCCCGTTAGAGTGCCACGGTGTGTTGGTTGTTTTTTTACACACCTTTGGAGGTTGCTGCCGTGAGGCAGTAGCGAAAAAGGGTGGTACCGCGAGCAGAGACCTCGCCCCTGAGATAGGGCGGGGCTTTTGTCATTGGGGCGGATCGAAAAGGAGGAGTACATATGGAGAAGTTTTTCATCACCACGCCGATCTATTACCCGAGCGATCAGCTCCATATCGGGCATGCCTACACTACGGTGGCTGCCGACTGCATTGCGCGTTATCACCGCATGCGCGGCAGGGATGTCTGGTTTTTGACCGGAACGGACGAGCACGGCCAGAAGATAGAGCGCAAAGCTGCTGAATTGGGTATTCCCCCGCGCGACTTTGTTGATCCGATTGTGGCTGGGATTAAAGGTTTGTGGCGGCGGCTGGAGATATCGTATGACGATTTCATCCGCACCACAGAACAGCGCCATGTGCGGGCGGTGCAACACGTGTTTCAACAGCTTTATGATCAAGGCGACATTTATAAAGCTGAATATGAAGGTTGGTATTGCACTCCCTGTGAGACATTCTGGCTGGAGAGCAAATTGGTGGAGGGTAAATGTCCCAACCCCGATTGCGGCCGGGAGGTGGAATGGGTCAAGGAAGAGGGATACTTCCTGCGGCTTTCCAAGTATGCGGAACGGATGCTCAACCATATTGAGCAACATCCCGATTTCATCCAGCCGGAGTCGCGTCGCAATGAAATGGTCGCTTTTATCAAAGCCGGCCTGGAGGATCTTTGTGTGTCGCGCACTTCGTTGCGGTGGGGCATTCCAGTCCCGTTTGACCCGGAGCACGTCATTTATGTTTGGTTTGATGCCGTTGCCAACTATATTACTGCTTTGGGTTACGGCAGCGCCGATGACAGTAAATTCTTGCGTTACTGGCCGGCTAATGTGCACCTGGTGGGGAAAGAGATCGTGCGCTTCCACACCATCATTTGGCCCATCATGTTAATGGCCCTGGGTTTAGAATTGCCTCGCCAGGTATTTGGCCACGGTTGGTTAGTGTTGGACGGAGGGAAGATGTCAAAATCGAAGGGGAATGTAGTTGATCCCAATATACTGGTTGATCGGTACGGTTTGGATGCTGTCCGCTATTTCTTATTGCGCGAGATTCAGTTCGGGTCGGACGGCCATTATTCGGAGGATAATCTGATTGCCCGGATCAACACGGATTTGGCCAATGATCTGGGCAATCTCCTTAGCCGCACGACAGCCATGATTGAAAAGTACCGGGAGAGCGTGATTCCTCAGCCCGGGGTGGAAGACGAACTGACAATGGCACTGCGGGAAACAGCAGGCCGGGCGGTGGAGTCCTTTGCGTCACGTATGGAGGCTCTGGAACTGAGTAACGCGCTGGCGAACCTCTGGCAACTGGTGCGGCAGGCTAACCGCTATATCGAGGACAACGCTCCATGGGATTTGTTCAAAAACGGAGCAGACGACCGCCTTAACACGGTGTTGTATAGTTTGGCGGAGGTGCTGCGGATTATCGCTATTCCGCTCTCCTCTGTCATGGTGCATGCTCCCACTCGCATCCGAGAGCAACTGGGCTTGACAGGAGAGGCCAGGTGGAACGAGACAAACTGGGGTGGTTTGAAACCGGGGACGAGGATTGCCCGCGGCGAGGCGCTTTTCCCGCGCATCGAGACTCCAAAAAGAAATCAGCAGGCGAGCAGTCCCGGGAGCGAGAATCAAATTTCCATAGAGGAATTTGGCAAGCTAGAACTGAGGACTGTGCGGGTGCTGGCGGCAGAACCTGTTCCGAAATCGGACCGGTTGTTGAAACTGCAGGTGGACTTGGGGGAGGAAAAACGGCAAGTGGTGGCCGGGATTGCCCAACACTATGCGCCGGCAGATTTAATTGGCAAGACTGCCGTGTTGGTGGCAAATCTCAAGCCGGCCAAAATTCGTGGGGTAGAATCACAGGGTATGCTCCTGGCTGCGGTGAGCGATGACAAAATTGCCATCTTGACCCCGGACAGTGATGTCGGGCCTGGCTGTAAAGTGCGGTGAAAAAGTTGTTATTTGATACCCATGCCCACATAGATGCGGCGGAATTTGGAAAAGACCTGGTAGAAGTCTGGCAGCGTGCCCAGCAGGCAGGGGTAACCCGGGTGATCAATGTGGCTATTGATCTCCCTTCTGCCCGGCGAGCCGTGGATTTGGCCAACGCCCATGAGGGGATTTACGCCACTGTAGGCGTGCACCCCCATTTTGCAAAGGATTTTGGGCCTTCCCAAATGCAGGCCATGGTTGAACTTGCCAGGCAGCCGCGGGTGGTCGCGATCGGTGAAACCGGTTTGGATTTTTATCGCGATCGATCGCCGCGGGATGCCCAGAGGCAGGCTTTTCGGGAACAAATCCGGTTGGCCAGGCGACTGCGTTTGCCGGTGGTGATCCATGATCGGAATGCCCATGCCGAAACCATGGCCATCCTAAAGGAAGAAGAAGCGGCGGACGTCGGGGGTGTGTGGCACTGCTTTTCCGGAGACGTGCGCTTGGCCCGCGAAGTTCTGGCAATGGGCTTTTTTATCTCGTTTGCCGGACCATTGACATACCCCAAAGCCGATTCATTACGGGAAGTGGCCCGGCAGGTGAACTTGTCGCGCGTTTTAATTGAAACTGACTGTCCTTACCTCACACCCCAGGCGCACAGAGGCAAACGTAATGAGCCAGCCTTTGTCTACTATGTGGCGGAAGCTTTAGCAAACATCAGGGGCATGACGGTGGAACGGGTGGCGGAGTTGACGACGGCCAACGCGCGGCGCTTGTTCCGGATTTATGACTGACGGAGGGGATTGGCTTGACGAAGCCCGAAATCAAGCTGACTTCTCCCACTCAGCTCAAGAGGCTGTTAGATAGACATGGGGTGTCATTGAATAAACGGTTGGGGCAGAACTTCCTGGTCGATGAAAACCATTTGCGGCGGATTTGCCAGTTGGCGGATTTGGACCCTGATCGCCGTGTTTTGGAAATTGGTGCCGGAGCGGGCACGCTGACGCGCGCCTTAGCCGAATTAGCGGGCGCGGTGTGGACCATTGAATACGACCGTCACTTGCTGCCGGTGCTGGCCGAGACGTTGCATGGTCTCGACAATGTGCACTTGGTCCACGGTGATGCGCTAGCCCTTGATTTGGAGACTCTCGTCAGTGGCGGGGGACGGGCTGCGCGTGTGGTGGCGAATCTCCCGTATTACATCACCAGCCCACTCCTTTTCAAGCTGCTGGCCGGTTGGCGTACTTGGGACCGGATCGTGGTGATGGTGCAGCGAGAGGTGGCAGAAAGGATTGTGGCTGCCCCCGGCGGAAAAGACTACGGTGCGCTTTCGGTGGCGGTCGGGCTTGCTGGTCAAGCGCGCTTAATGGCCCATGTGCCGGCGAATGCGTTTTTTCCTCGTCCGGATGTTTCTTCGAGCGTAGTCCTGATCGACTTGTACCAATGTCCTGAGCAAGCAATAGACAGAGAGATCTTCTTCGCTCTGGTGCGCAGTGCTTTTCGGCAACGGCGCAAGACGCTCGGCAATTCTCTCAGCGCTGCCAAGGAATTGGGCTTGTCGAAACATCAGGTTAATGCCATGCTCATGAATGCCGGGGTTGACCCGGCTCGTCGTGCCGAGACCTTGACGGTCGCCGAGTTTAAAGCGATCGCCCAGGTCGTGAAAAGCTTCCAGGCATGACCGTCGGTTGGCCCGCAGATGAAGAAGGTGAATGGTTAATGCGCTTCCAGAGCCCTACGAGCGGATCTGTCACATTCCGGGAAATGTTTCAGTCAATAATTGCCTTCATTAACGAACACCCGGAATTGAAGCACAAATTGATCATCGGTTCTGATTCCCAGACAAGGGATGATGTTTGTTTTGTGACAGCGGTGATCATTCATTGCCTGGGCAAAGGGGCGCGGTATTTCTATTGCAAGAGTCGCCATCGCAAAATAACCAGCCTGCGGCAAAAGATTTTCTATGAAACATCTTTGAGCTTAGGCGTGGCGAGCAGAATTGCGCAAATGCTGGCGGAGGACGGTCAATCGGAATTGGACGTGGAGATCCACCTTGATATCGGGCGCAATGGCGCTACAAAAGACCTGATCCGGGAAATAGTTGGCATGGTGGCCGGTAGCGGCTTTGATGCCAAGATAAAGCCGGATTCCTTTGGAGCGTCGAAGGTGGCCGATAAACATACGAAATGATGGGGGCAAATAGTGCTTGACAAAAAGGTTGGACCTTTGGTAAAATGTTTGTTTTCTTGACAGGCCTCTGCGAATTGTGTTAATATAGTAACATAGTAGGTTTGCGTCAGTTATGGAAAGGAGGCCTGCAGCAAAGAATGACCAACAACAATCAGGTGTTGGCAGATATTCGGAAGAACCTCGACTCTTTGGTTGGAGCCAGGATTCGGGTGCGGGCCAACAAAGGGAGAAAGCGGATTGTGGAGCGAGAGGGTGTGTTGGAAAAAACTTATTCCAACCACTTCACGGTCAAGCTTGATGAGAAACAATCCCAGCGCGTCATCTCATATACTTACGCAGATATACTTACAGAAGCAGTTGAACTCACTCCCTGTTGCCCAAGCGAACGGAAGATAACAGGAATTCGGAAAGCCACCTGATACGGGACGGTGGCTTTTTTATTTATCGTGATTATGTTCACCCCTTAAGCTGTCTGCGAATATGATGCAGAGAAATAAGCTTGGGGGGGTGCGAAATGGAATGCGCGGCCCAAGCTCTCTCGTTACATCGGGAGAGGCTGATGAGCCTTGAAAACGTAGTTGGAGTTGGGATCGGCACGAAATGGGTGTCCGGCCGGCAGACAGACGAGCCGGCCGTTTTGGTCCTAGTGAGCAAAAAAGTGCCCAGCGCTAACCTGGCCAAGTCGCAATCAGTCCCGCGAGCCTTTGGCAAAACGGCCACGGATGTGATCGAGGTCGGCGAAATAAAGCTCTTAACGAGCAGGACCGAAAAGGTTCGGCCGGCCATGCCAGGTGTCAGTATCGGGCATTTTCGAGTTACTGCCGGAACATTTGGTGCGATGGTGCGCGATCGCCACACAGGCGATCCATTAATCCTGTCAAACAATCATGTGCTGGCCAATATCACAGATGGCAGGGATGGGCGGGCCCAGGTAGGAGACCCCATTTGGCAGCCTGGCCGTTATGATGGGGGCACAGAGGATGACGTGATTGGATATCTGGAGCGTTTCATACCGCTTTGGCGACCAACCGTGCCTAGCCATTGCAAGGTGGCCTGTGCGGCGGAACGGTCTTTGAATGCCATCCTGCAAAAGGTGTACCCGCAATATGAAGTACACCTGTTACGTCGCAGTCAGTTCACGAATTTGGTTGATGCGGCGGTCGCAAGACCGATCAAAAAAGACGCGATGGTACCGGAGGTTATGGAGATTGGCGCCATCACAGGCATGGCGGAGCCCACGGTCGGGTTAAAGGTGCGCAAAAGCGGTCGCACGTCCGGCCTCTCCAACGGTGAGGTGCTGGCTGTGCAAACCTCAATTCGGGTATCGATGGGCGATGTGGGGATAGCGCTGTTCGAAGAGCAAATTTTGCTGAGTCCCATGGGGCAACCTGGCGACAGCGGGTCATTGATAGTCACCGAAGATAACCGGGCGGTGTCTCTGCTGTCCGCCGGTTCGGATAAGGCTACGCTGGCAGGTAATATTAAAACAGTGTGTGACTTGCTGAAGGTTGACCTGTGGTAGCATCCGCATAACAAGCCCCGGGCATGACCACCCTAAGCAAGATTAATGCTTAAGGAGAATGTGGGTATGGCGCGGGGAAACGGCAAACTGGTAATCATCGGCGGCGCGGAAGATAAAGATGGCCCCTGTGAAATCCTCCAGACATTCATTACCTTGGCGGGCGGGACTGACGCCCGCCTGGTTGTGTTGACCGTGGCTGCCGGTGATCCTGAGGATGTGGGCAGCATGTACCGGGAGCTTTTTTACCAGCTGGGGGCCGGACGGGTCACGGTGTTGCATTTGCCCGACCGGCAGACTGCAAATCAAAAATCCGCAGCTGTGCAACTGGGTGAGGCCACCGGGATATTTTTCACCGGTGGCGATCAGCTGCGCATCACTAGCATTCTGGGGGGCACAAAAATAGATCAGGTACTGCATCGCCGTTATGATGAAGGTGCAGTGATTGCAGGCACAAGCGCCGGGGCTGCTGCCATGAGTGCCATTATGATTGTGGAAGGGGCGAGCGATGATGCGCCCAAAAAGTGCACTACAAAGTTGTCGCCGGGGATGGGGTTTTGGGAAAAGGTAGTGATTGATCAGCACTTCGCCCAGCGTGGCCGGACGGGCCGTTTGTTGGCCGCCATTGCTCAAAACCCCCACATCCTGGGAGTAGGTATTGATGAGGATACGGCCGTGGTGCAAAATGGCAAAGATCGGTTTGAAGTGATTGGAACCCAAACCGTGACAGTGTTGGACGGTCGCGGCATTCAGCACACCAATACATCAATATCTGAACCCGATGAACCATTGGCCCTTACGTATGTAAACATGCACATTTTACCGGCCGGATACGGATTTGACTTGGACAAGCGCCAACCTTTGCTACCGGTTTAGGCGTTTCGCATATGGGATTGATCACCGGGTAACAATACTAATTGTTTCTACCGCCCGATGCCAAGGGCATTGGCGAAAGGGAGGCGCCTTTCGGGGATGAAGATTATGGACCTCCGAGCATTCGAGGGAAGAAACATTCACAGCCACCGGCCCACGGTGGAAATGATTGTGGATCTCGGAACATACGCGGACGTGGATAGTCGGAATATCGATGGGTTGGCGGAAAAGCTTTTAAATTTGATTCCTTCCCTAACCGGCCATTATTGCGGGGTGGGCCGGCCAGGTGGATTTGCCATGCGTTTACGCGAAGGTACCATGCTTGGTCATGTCATGGAGCACGTGGCTCTGGAATTGCAAGCATTGGTTGGAATTGAAGTGGGCTTCGGACGCACGAGGCTTATCAGCCGGCCGGGGACGTACCGGGTTGTTTTTGGGTGCCAGTTGACACCGGTGGGGATCCAAGCTGGGCGCTACGCTTTTCAGATTGTCCATGATTTGGCGCAAGGGATAATTCCGCCTCTGGAATCCATCCGGCAAGAGCTCATAAAAATAAAAATGGAGTCAAGTTTGGGGCCCAGTACCGCCGCCATTGCCCATGCTGCCCGGCAGCGGGGCATACCGGTAATGCGCATTTGCAACCAGAAAAGCCTTTTGCAATTGGGTCATGGTTACCACCGGCAACTGGTGTGGGCCACTCTCACCAGTGCCACCAGTGCTGTGGGGGTGGACTTGGCTTGCGACAAGAACATGACAAAACAGATTCTGGCGCAAGCCGGTTTGCCGACCCCGCCGGGGGGGATGGTGCAGTCTTTAGCAGAAGCCCTGCAGCTGTGGGAGCGACTTGGGCCACCACTGGTGATTAAGCCCGGCGATGGCAATCAAGGCAAGGGGGTCAGTCTGAATCTGCAAACCCCCGCCCAGGTACAAGCAGCATTTCAAATGGCCAAAAACTACAGCGAGCAGGTATTGGTGGAAAAACACTTGCCAGGCGATCATTACCGCTTGCTGGTGGTAAACGACTGCATGGTCGCGGCTGCCAAGCGCTTGCCGGCCCAGGTGGTCGGTGATGGTAGGCATACTATTCGGCAATTGATCGACATCACAAACCAGGATCCCTTGCGGGGCGATGGTCACGAATTGCCTTTGACAAAGATCAAAATAGACCCGATCGTGTTGATGGTCTTGGCCAGGCAAAACCTGTCCCTGGACGATGTGCCTGATCCCCAAAAAGTGGTGTTCCTGAGGGATAACGCTAATTTAAGCACGGGTGGCACAGCGATCGATGTCACTGAGCAAGTACACCCGAGCAATAGCGCCTTAGCGGTTAGAGCCGCCCGGGCCTTGGGCTTGAATGTGGCGGGCGTAGATTTGGTGGCGGAGCGCATAGACCGGCTTGATCCGGCCGCTACCATAATTGAAGTTAATGCCAGCCCCGGGATTCGCATGCACCATTATCCGACGGAAGGGAAACCGCGCGACGCAGGTGGGAAAATAGTAGAAGCGCTGTTTCCGCCCGGCAAGCCGGCGCGTATCCCGATCGTGGCTGTGACCGGGACGAATGGCAAGACCACCACAGCCCGTTTAATAAGCCATATGCTGGCAGAATCGGGGCGACTGGTGGGTTTGGCTTGCACGGACGGGATATACGTGGGGGGAACCCGATTTCGCAAGGGGGATATGGCGGGACCGCGCAGCGCTCGCACCATCTTGCAAAACCCCACTGTGGAAGCCGCAGTGTTGGAAGTGGCGCGGGGCGGGCTTGTACGCGCGGGGCTGGGTTATGATGAAAGCGATGTGGGTGTGATCCTGAACGTGACGCTGGACCATGTTGGGCAGGACGGCATCGCCACTTTGGATGAACTTGCCCATGTCAAATCATTAGTAGCGGAAGCGGTCTGTGCCACCGGGGTCACGGTTTTGAACGCCGATGATCCTTATGTAGCCAGGATGAGCGCGGTGGCGAACGGGGAAGTGATTTTTTTCACCGGCAGTCCGGAAAACCTCATCGTACACAAACACGTTGCCGGCGGTGGGCGAGCGGTCATGCTCAAGGATAACCAGCTGGTGTACGTGATCGAGAAAACGGAAGAAGTGGTTGCCCCAGTCAGTAAAATACCAATCACTAGGCAAGGATTGGTTGGGCATAACGTTGAAAACGTCTTGGCGGCGGCGGCGGCCGGGTTTGGGTTGGGGCTTCCGGGAAGCGTAATCCGGTCAGCCCTGGAGAGCTTCACGTCAAATCCCGGACGTTTTGAACTGTATGAATGCGAAGGGTACCGGGTGCTGATTGACTATGGCCACAACCCGGCTGGCTTTGAGAAAACCTGCCGGGCTGCCAGGCAATTGACGAAAGGCCGTCTGATTGGTGTGGTGGGCGTGCCGGGTGACCGGAACGATGAGACAATTTTGATGGCGGGCGAGATGGCGGCGCGTGGACTTAATTACTTAGTAATCAAAGAAGATGCTGATTTGCGCGGCAGACAGCCAGGTGAAGTGGCGGGCCTGTTGGCGCGCGGGGCTGCCAGGGGGAATGCCGGTCCAAAGGATATCACAATTGTTTTACATGAGGATGAGGCAGTTACGACGGCTGTCCAGATGATGAGCCCGGGGGATACGTTAATTATTTTTTATGAGAATTACCAAGCCGTGCGAACGGCTTTGGAAAAGGCCATGGCCACAAAGGAACCAGCGGCGCAGGCGGTCAGCCAGGCGCCATGAACAATGATTGATAAGCGGGTTAAACAGGCGGTGGCCCCGCCTGTTTTTTGCGTGCAGCAGGAACCTGTCGCCGGTCTCCGGAATAATTGGCCGGGGGTGAAATGAATGAGCGCGTGGGTAGAAGTGCTGGCACCGGCCAAAATCAATCTTACTTTAACCATCAAAGGACGTCGTGATGATGGGTACCATGAGTTGGAATCATTAATGGTACCGTTGGCATTGGCAGACGTGGTGCGCTGTCAGGCAACTGCGGAGGACAGGATAGTGGTCAGATGCGCACACCCCCAAGTACCGACCGGGCGGGAGAACCTGGCTGTCCAGGCAGCTGAGTTGCTGCGCAAACATGTTTGTCCAGGCAGGGGCGCAGAGATTATCATTACAAAACGGATTCCAGTGGCAGCAGGGCTGGCTGGAGGTAGTACGGATGCGGCTGCCACTTTATTGGCTTTGAATCAATTGTGGGGGTTAGGACTGACCGTGACAGAACTGCACAATTTGGCGAGCCAGCTGGGAGCGGATGTGCCATTTTGTTTGCATGCCCGGGCTGCGATCGGACGCGGTCGCGGCGAAAGATTGCAGTTTATTGAGCCCATGGCGAATTGGCCTGTCGTGCTCGTGAATCCTGGTTTTGCCCTCTCGACCAGGGTAGCATATGCTTTGTTCGATCAAAACCCCGTTGTGAACGATCATACCTCTGCGCTGGAAGTGGCCCGTTTGTTGCGAGATGGTTTGCTGGTGGCAGCGGCCCAACATGCCCAAAACCATTTACAAGATGTCGTTGCCAGTCACTATCCGGCGGTGGCGGAGTTGTTGCATGAGGTGCGAGCCACCGGGATGCCGTTTGTGGCCCAAACCGGCAGCGGGCCGACGATATTTGCGGTGGGGGAAGATGCCAAGATGGCGCAGCGGGCGGCCAGATTGTTGGCAGGCAATCCGGAGCGGCTGATCCTGGTTACAAAACTAGAGGAATTTTCCGGGGAAAAGAGAATTTCTGTGAACGGAAAGTCGATTTAGCAGCTCGACGCTGCTAAGGAGTGATCGCATGTTAGTGGACGCCGTGGTACTGGCTGGTCAAGCCAATCAAGGAGCCCTGCGGGATGTCAGTTCAGCCACCAATGAAGCCTTGATAGAAGTTGCCGGGCGTCCCATGTTGCAATATGTTATCGACGCGCTGGCAGGCTGCGAGCGGGTAAGGAAGATCGTAGTGGTGAGGTCGGAGCGGGAACTGCAGAAAGCGATACATGGGGAAATTGAATTTGTGCCTGGCCGGGGCAGCATGATAGACAATTTGCTGGCAGGAGCGGAAGCTTTGCCTGGCCAAGGCTTTCTTTTGGTAGCCACCAGTGACATACCGCTGGTGACAAGCGCCATTTTAGACGATTTTCTGGCCCAGTGCGAAAAACAAGCGGGCGATGTGTTTTATCCTGTAATCGAAAAGAGCATCATGGAAGCAAAGTATCCGCAGGCGGTGCGTACATATGTGAAAACGCGGGACGGCACTTTTACCGGCGGGAACTTGATGGTGTTGGACCGCGCGGTCTTGCAGCGTTGCGCCCGGATGACGGAATCTTTCGTAGCGGCACGCAAAAAGCCTTGGCAGTTGGCCCGCTTGTTGGGGATTTCGTTTGTTTTCGGGCTACTGTTGGGCAGGTTAACGTTAAAACGGATTGAAGGACGGGTTTCGGAACTATTTGCTGTCCGGGGCTGGGCAGTGAGAACGCCGCATCCGGAAATTGGATTAGACGTGGACAAACCATCGGACTTAGACCTGATTAACAGAATAATGGAACAAAATGCACAGGTGCGTCCAGGGGAGGGCGGCTAGTGGGTGTTGATATGACAGCGCTGGTATTGGCGGCCGGAGAAGGCAAAAGAATGCGTTCCCGGACGGCCAAGGTACTTCACAAGGTGAATGGTAGGGCGATGATTGACCATGTCCTATCTGCCTTGGCATTGTGTCCGATAGATGCGGTGCTAGTGGTAACAGGGCATGATGCCGAAAGCGTCGAAAAACATCTCGCTGGGCGGGCGGTTTGCGTTCGGCAGACAGAACAGTTGGGCACAGCTCATGCAGTAATGCAGGCTAGGGAGTTACTGGTAGGAAAGCCCGGTCATGTAATAGTCCTCTGTGGCGATACTCCGCTATTGCGGGCCAGTACGCTACAGGATTTCGTGCAGAGGCATGTGGAAAGTGGGGCGGCGGCGAGCGTATTGACGGCTGAAGTGCCGAACCCATTTGGATACGGCCGAATTCTGCGCAATGCCATGGGTCAGATCAGCAAGATCGTGGAAGAGGCGGACGCTGATCCAGCCACAAAAGCAATCAGGGAAATCAATGCTGGTATTTACTGCTTTCAGATTCCGCCGTTGCTGAGCGCGTTGGACAGCATTACCACGGACAATGAGCAGGGAGAGTATTATCTGACGGATGTCATCCCCATCATGCTGGACAGCGGCTTACCCGTGGCGGCGAAAAAGGTTAATGATGCCGAAGAGATTTTGGGCGTAAACAACCGCCGTCAGCTGGCAGCGGCAGAACAAATTATGCGGCAACGGACCCTTGATGGCTTGATGGACGCCGGGGTGACGATCATTGACCCCGCCCATACTTATGTCCAGGCCGGCGTGCAGGTTGGCCAGGATACTGTGCTTTATCCCGGCACGATCCTGGAGGGGGAGACTGTCATCGGCCGGGATTGTCAGATTGGACCTGGGGTGCGCCTGATCGATTGTCACGTGGGCGACCAATGTCGTTTAGAACAGTTGCTGGCCATCGAAAGCGTGTTAGGGAATGGGGTAACTGCTGGCCCCTTCACTTACCTGCGACCGGGCACCCGGTTAGGTGACGAAGTGAAAATTGGCGGTTTCGTAGAGGTCAAGAATTCGCGGGTGGGAGAAAAAAGCAAGATACCCCACCTGAGTTACGTCGGTGACGCAGATATTGGAGCCGGGGTGAACATCGGTGCGGGAGTGATTGTGGTTAATTATGACGGCAAAACCAAACATCGCACGATCATCGAGGATGGTGCCTTTGTCGGTTGTAATGTCAATTTGGTGGCACCGGTGACAGTGGGGCGCGGGGCATATGTGGCTGCTGGCTCAACGGTGACCCGGGACGTGGCCCCGGGCAGTCTGGCCATCGCCCGGGCCCGGCAAGAGACGAAGAAAGACTGGGCGCGAAAATTTAGGCACCGATAAGGGAGGACGAAGCAATGGGCTTAGACGGAGGACGCATCAAGATTTTTTCCGGCAGTGCCAACCCAGAGTTGGCGAGAGAAATCTGCAACCATATCGGGCTGGAATTGGGTGCCTGCGAAATAGGCCGCTTTTCAAACGGGGAAATTAAGATAATCGTGAACGAAAGTGTCCGGGGTTGTGACATATTTATCATTCAACCGACGAGTGCGCCGGTCAATGACACGCTCATGGAATTGTTGATCATGGCGGACGCCCTGCGCAGGGCGTCCGCCCGCCGGATTACGGCTGTGCTACCCTATTACGGCTATGCACGCCAGGATCGCAAGACACGTGGCAGGGAACCGATCTCTGCCAAATTGGTGGCCAACTTGATTACAGTGGCGGGAGCCCGGCGGGTACTGACCATGGATTTGCATGCCGGTCAGATACAGGGCTTTTTTGATATTCCAGTCGATCATCTGACGGCCGCCCCGATTCTGGCTGATTATTTTGCCCGCAAGAATTTGTCTAATGTGATTGTGGTATCGCCGGATGCCGGTGGGGTAACGCGGGCCCGCGATATGGCGGACCGGTTGGGTGCCACGATTGGTTTTGTCAACAAACGACGGCCGGAGCCGAACGTGGCCGAGGTTATGAATGTGGTGGGAGATGTGCGGGGCAAAACGGTCATCGTAGTAGATGATATTATTGATACCGGCGGTACGCTGGTGAGAGCGGGCGAAGCTTTAATGCAGTTAGGCGCCCGCGAGATTTACGCCTGCGGCACACATGCCATATTATCAGGGCCGGCGGTGGAAAGATTGAGCACATCGGTCTTTAAGGAGCTAGTTGTCACGAATACGATGCCGGTTCCCCCCGAAAAGCAGTTTTCCAAGCTCACAATGCTTTCTGTGGCACCACTGTTTGGGGAGGCAATCATTCGCATTCATGAAGATCTGTCTGTTAGTAAACTCTTCGATTAAGTGGCAATTTGCGAAACCGATACCAACTGTGATAATATTATCTTTGCCGCTTAAGGTTGTGCTGGAGAGGAGGAGCGGGTATGGAACGGGTCCAATTAGCAGCGATAAAACGGGATACTGGCAAGACGTCAGCAAGACGTCTGCGTGAGCAAGGATATCTGCCGGCGGTCCTGTATGGACAAGATGTGGATTCACTTCCGCTGGCGGTTAAGGAGAGAGATTTATCGCAAGCCTTGAAACTGGCGGGCCGGAACAGTTTGATCAATTTGCAGTTTCCTGGCGCGCAGGACACAACTGTGATGATCAAGGATTTGCAGCAGGACAGGCTGCGCAATCGCTTTGTGCACGTTGATTTCCTAAAGATTTCTTTGAAGGACAGAATCCAGACGGAAGTTTGGTTGCAAGTAGTTGGCGAGGAGGCCATCTCTAAGCAGGGTCTTTTGTTGCAACAGCAAATTCGCGCGGTATTGGTCGAATGTCTGCCTACGGAGATCCCCAATGCCATTGAGGTAAACGTTGCCGATTTAACGGCCGGGGATAGTGTCACTGTCGGGCAACTGCAGGTTCCGGAAGGCGTTACCGTACTGGCTGACCCAGATGAGGTCATTTGCTCTGTTATCGTGCCGCGGGTTGAAACGGTTGAGGATGAACCGGAGGCCGGTGAAGAGGCTGAAGGCCAAGAGGCTGCTGAGACTCCTGACAGCGAAGAAAAGTAACCGCGCAGGCGGGGTGAATTAAGATGTGGACACCCAATGTACTAGTTGCGGGATTGGGCAATCCAGGGCCGCAATACTTAGCAACCCGGCACAACGCCGGGTTTCTCGTTTTGGACGAGTTGGCAGAATGCCGTCGTGCCGCTTTCAATGAGCGCGGCTGGGGAGGCCTGTTAGCCCGTGTTTCTTTGGGCGGAAAGCAAATTCTTTTGTTAAAACCTCTGACTTACATGAATCGTTCTGGTCTGAGCGTGCAAGCGGCTCTAACGGCCTGTGGCTTGACGGTGGCGGAATTAATCGTTGTGCATGACGATGTTGATTTGCCTTTGGGTAAAATACGGGTGAAGCGCGGCGGCGGCACAGGTGGGCACCGGGGCCTGATGTCGATCGCATCTGCCCTCGGGAGCGACGATTATGGCCGAGTGCGGATCGGAGTTGGTCGTCCTGTGGAAGGTGTGAGCACAGCGGCACATGTCCTGGAGGAGTTTCCGGTGGCAGATAATGAGGTGCTGGCCAGAGTTTTAGCAGGCGCCGCGCAGGCGGTTTGCGATTTTGTGATTTTAGGTTTGGAGACGGCTATGAATAGGCACAACGGTAAAGATTATTCGCTGCCGGCATAAAGCTTGAGTGGGATGAATCTTGTCGGGATGGCCGGGCTATGACAGATATAACGGGCATTATGGCAGCTGGTTTGGTGGGAACCCTGGCGGCTGGTTTGGCATGGCAAATCAACCGGCGTTTAACGATATTGGGAGCCCTGGGGGTGCTATTGGGGGCTCCTGTCATTGAGGAATTTATTAAGACCGGGTTGGCCCTGATGGCCAGTGTCAGTGTGCCCTGGGTACATGTATGTTTCGGCTTGTGCGAGGCTGTGTGTGAATGGCGGCAGGCCAAATCAATCACTTTGGCTGTTGCCCTGGGAGTGGTCAGTCATGCCTGTTTTGGACTTGTGACCGCTGGGCTGATTTTGGAGGGATGGCATCCAGTGCTGGCGATAGCAATGGCGGTCATTTTTCATATGGTTTGGAATTCTTCCGTTTGGTATTTTGCCAGGCGGCTAACTGAATGAGGGCGGACCCAAGGGAGCTTGGGTCTATTGTTTTTGGGAGTGGTTCCTGTGCACCAGATTATTGATCTCCTGACAAAGACGACCGCGCTCGAAGAGGTGGCAAGATATCTGGCCGACGGCCACCGGCAATTGTTCCTGCATGGGGTAACCGATGGCTTTAGCCCATTTTTGCTTTCCGCCATGCAACAGCGGCTTAAGCGCCCGTTATTAATCATAGTGCCGGACCTTTATCGGGCGGAGGGTCTGCACCAGGCGATGGCCAGTTTGGGGGGCCGGCCGCTATTGTTCCCGCCCAGCGAGTTCATACCCTATGAGGTGTTGGCCAGCGACGATCAGATGTGTGGAGAGCGGATCAAGACGATCACCCATCTGGTTACTGACGCCGGGACCCCGGTGGTAATTGCCCCGGTGCGGGCTTTGCAACGCCGTTTGCCTCCAGTGGCCGCGTGGCAAGAGGGATGCTTTGCGCTGCAAGTGGACGCCAGTTTTCCGATCACCGCGCTGACGAAAAGATTGGTGGCCCTTGGCTACCACAGGGAAGATGCCGTGATCGCCCGCGGGCAATTCAGTGTCCGCGGGGGAATCGTGGATGTGTTCCCTTTCACTGCGGCACACCCGTACCGGATTGAATTTTTCGGTGACGAGATTTCTTCCATCCGCTGGTTCGAAACTGATAATCAACGGTCACAGGGCGAAACAGAACAAGCACTGATTGGCCCGGCCAATGAGATCGTGCTCGATCGCCGTCGGCTTGAAGAGGGTGTGCAGCGGTTGCAAGCGGCCTGGACGGAAAGTGAAAAGCGTATTCGGATAACGCTCGACGCGGAAACAGGTCGTGATCTGGAGGAAAGAGTAACTGAACACCTGCAACGGATGAAGCATGGCTGGGATCTGACCCTGGCACAGCGGTATTTGCCATTTTTCTATCCAGAAACCGCTTTTTTGGCCGAGTATTTTCCCCAGCCACCGTTGGTGATCATTGAGCACCCGCAGCGAGTGCAGGATGTTTTGCAAAGGGGTGGCGAGGAGAGAATGGCCGAATTGCTTGAGCACGGCCAAATCCTCCCCGAACAGGTGCAAGCATGGTTATCGCCGCCTGAAACATGGGAAATGATTCAAAGCGTCGGAGCGACCGTCTCGGTGATGGACTTTTTGTCTAAGATTACGGGTATGCAGCCGGATGCATTCATCAACTGTGCTGCCAGGGAAGTGAGCGGGACAGGCGGCAACCCGGCCATGCTTAAGCAACGCTTGCAAGATTGGATGGAAACTGGCCATCAGGTGGTGGCATTTTGTAATGGGCAAGCGCGGCGGGAACGTCTTGTGGGGGCATGGCAGGAAGAAGGACTACCATTGCGCGATCGGATTCCGGCTGAACTGGCAGAAAGCTGGATTGTGGTGGCGGTGGCCGACATTGGCCCTGGATTTGAGCTGCCCAATGAACGGATTGTAGTGCTTACAGAACAGGAGATCTTTTTGCGCCCTCACAAAAGAACGGGCCGTGCTCGCCAGGTCAAACCGGGCTTGCCGGCAGTGGACCTGAAAGTAGGCGACTATGTCGTCCATGTCAACCACGGCATCGGTCAATATCAGGGTGTGCAGACTCTAGAGGTGGAGGGCGCAAAGAAGGATTATCTGTTTATCCGCTATGCTGGCCAGGACCGGTTATATGTGCCGACGGAACATGTGGGCTTGATCACCAAGTATGCCGGCAGTGAGGGTGAAGCGCCCCGTTTGAATCGTCTCGGGGGCACGGAATGGATCCGGACAAAGAAAAAGGTCAAGGAATCCATCAAGCAGATGGCACGCGAGCTGTTAGAGCTCTACTCGGTTCGTGAGGTGTTGCAGGGATATGCATTTGGTCCGGATACGCCCTGGCAACGGGAATTTGAAGAGGCTTTCCCCTACAATGAGACGCCCGACCAAATGAAGGCGACGCAAGAAATCAAAGCGGATATGGAACGTGCACGCCCTATGGACCGTCTGTTATGTGGTGATGTTGGTTATGGTAAGACGGAGGTGGCGATGCGAGCGGTCTTCAAAGCGGTACTGGCCGGCAAACAGGTGGCCGTGCTTGTGCCGACCACCATCCTGGCGCATCAGCACTTCCAAACATTTCAGGAACGGTTTGCCGCCTTCCCGGTGCGGATAGAAATGCTGAGTCGCTTCCGGACTACCCAGGAACAGGAAAAAATTATCCAAGCCTGCCGAACAGGTGAGCTTGATGTCGTGATTGGTACCCATCGCCTTTTGCAACCAGATGTGGTTTTCAAAGATTTGGGTCTGCTGGTGGTGGATGAAGAACAGCGGTTTGGGGTCGGGCACAAGGAACGGCTGAAGCAGATGCGACGCCAGGTCGATGTTCTGACATTGTCCGCAACGCCCATCCCCCGTACTCTCCATATGTCATTAGTCGGTATCCGGGATATGAGTCTGATTGAAACTCCCCCGGAGAATCGCTTTCCAGTGGAGACATTCGTGGTTGAGTACGACCCTGCGTTGATTAAAGATGTGCTGCGCCGCGAGCTGCGGCGTGGCGGCCAAGTCTATTACGTTCATAACCGCGTGCAAACTATTGATGCAGTAGCAGCACAAATTGCCCGCCTGGTACCTGAATCGCGGGTGGCGATTGCGCATGGTCAAATGAGAGAAGAGCACCTTGAGAAAATAATGACGGATTTTCTGGCCGGGGAATATGACATATTAGTCTGTACTACCATCATTGAATCAGGATTGGATATTGCCAATGTGAACACACTGATTGTGGAAGACTCTGATCGTTTCGGCCTGGCGCAGCTTTATCAGCTGCGCGGCCGGGTAGGTCGTTCCGACCGGTTGGCCTATGCTTATTTTACATTCCGGCGGGACAAAGTCTTGAGTGAAGTGGCACAAAAACGGCTGCAGGCCATCAGGGAGTTCACGGAATTCGGCGCAGGTCTGAAGATTGCACTGCGCGACCTGGAAATTCGCGGGGCGGGGAATATCCTGGGGCCTGAGCAACACGGTTTTATCGTATCAGTAGGGTTTGATCTGTACTGCCGGTTGATGGAAGAGGCCATTCGGGAAGTCCGTGGGGAACCATTGCCCCCGCGCGCGGAACCGGCCGTTGTTGATTTGGCGCTCGACGCTTTCATTGACCAAGCCTATATTCAAGATGCCAGCCAGAAAATTGAGGCTTACCAAAAAATCGCGGCGGCAAAGCATTTGCAAGAGATTGAAGATATCCGGGCGGAATTGCAGGACCGCTTTGGCTCTTTACCCAAAGAGACAAAGAATTTGCTTGGGGTGGCCAAAGCCCGTCTGCTGAGTGAAAAGGCCGGCGTTGAGGCAATCTCGCAGCAGCGCTACGAACTTGTATTACGGTTCAGCAAAGGCCGTCAGCCCAGTAAAGAAACTGTCATTGCCTTGCGCCAGGCGGTCAACCGTAAGTTGACGCTGAGCGGCGGGCAAAAGCCGCAACTGAAAATCAGGGTGCGGGATTTGTCCAGTGCTCTGACCGGGGAAGAGATTCTGGCTTTACTTGATGTGCTGTTAACCTGCTTGGTGGAGATGGATGGCGGTGAATAATGGCTGGCGGTATCCATATACTATTTAGCAGCGAGATTAGGGCAGTGATCTAAATCTATAGAAAAGGAGGGGGTGTCGACGTGAAGGCAACTGGAATCGTCCGCAGGATAGATGACCTGGGCCGTGTCGTCATCCCAAAAGAGATTCGGCGCACGCTTCGCATCCGCGAGGGCGATCCTTTGGAGATTTTTGTAGATCGAGACGGGGAAGTGATTCTGAAGAAGTATTCCCCGATTGGTGAATTGAGCGATTTTGCCAAGGAATACGCTGAATCTTTGCAGGAGGCGGTAGGTCACATAACCCTCATTTGTGATCGCGACAATGTAATTGCAGTCGCCGGGGCCCCCAGGAAAGAGTATCTAGACATGTCGGTCGGGCCACTGGTGGAACAGGTGATGGATGAGCGGCGCACTGTACTGATTAATAATCCCGTGGATGACAAGCGCTACCAGGGGAGTATTCTACGGGATGTGGATGAGACAAACAAGTTTAGTGCCAGTGTGATCGCGCCGGTGATCGCAGAAGGCGATCCGATTGGGGCAGTCATTCTTTGTACGCATGAACCAGGGGTGCAAATGGGTGATTTGGAGGTAAAGCTGGCGGAAACGGCCGCCGGGTTTCTAGCCAAGCAGATGGAGCAGTAACGTAGTACCGCTTCCAAGATGATCCGGAACCATGCGGCAGGCAAAAGTGCCTGCCGTTTTTCCTTATGGTACCATGATCGTTTTGGCTTTGGTATAATAGCGGGAGAGGGAAGGGCGGGGTGGCATGAGAAAACAGGGTTTTGTCCAAGGAGCGATGATTCTAGCGGCTGCTGGTTTGGTCAGCCGCCTATTCGGGGCAGTTTACCGGATCGTTCTTACCCGCTTAATTGAAACGGAGGCCATGGGTTTATTCTCAATGGCCTATTCCATATATACGGTGATCCTGGGGTTGTCTGCCTACGGGATACCGGTGGCGGTATCAAAATTGGTGGCCGAGCGGGAGGCCTGGGACGACCACCTAGGCGCAAAAAGAGTGTTTCGCCTGGCCCTAATTCTGTTGGCCAGCCTGGGGCTTTTGTTTTCTGTGCTGCTGTTCTTGCTGGCGGAGCCATTGGCACATCATGTTTATCAGGATCCACGCGCTTTCCTGTCATTACGGGCTGTAGCACCGGCCATTTTGTTCGTGTCAGTGATGGCGGCCATTCGGGGGTACTTTCAAGGCCTGCAACAGATGACTCCCACGGCGGTCTCCCAGGTTATTGAACAAATAACCCGTGTCGCTACGATGTTCTTGCTGGCCTGGTATCTGCTCCCCTATGGTTTAGAGTTTGCTGCCGCGGGTGCTACTTTTGGTGCGACAACCGGTGGCATCGTTGGCTTGGGATACATCATCTGGTATTATTGGCGCCACCGGCGCGAGGATAGATTGTTGCCAGTAGTGTCAGGGCCACAAACCGTGCCTCCTTTAGAGTCCACCAGCCAGATCTTCCAGCGCATCTTTACGTTAGCTGTACCCATCTCGCTGGCATCCATCGTTCTGCCGATCATGAGCCTGATCGACTCCACAATAGTGCCGTATAGGCTGCAGGTAGCGGGTTTTGCTATGGAGCGGGCCACAGATTTATACGGACAGCTGGCTAATATTGCTTTTCCATTAGTAAATATGCCGACCATTTTGACCGTCGGATTGGCCGTTAGCCTGGTGCCCGCCATTTCCGAAGCACAATCGAAAGGCAGTCCCAGCTTGATCCGATCGCGTGCTATGTCGGCCATCCGGATTAGTGGCTTGTTTGCTTTGCCGGCCGCCACAGGGCTATTTTTGCTGGCTACCCCGATTTCGACATTACTGTATGATGTGCCGGAAGGTGGCCGCCCTTTACAGGCATTGGCGTTCGGTTTGGTCTTTCTGGCTCTGCAACAAACTAGTTCCGGGGTTCTACAGGGATTGGGGCGTACAGACATTCCTGTCCGGAACCTAATTGTCGGGGCGGTATGTAAGCTGGTGATGACATGGTTTTTGACTCCATTGCCGGGTTTGGATGTGCAAGGGGCAGCCTTGGCCAGTGTGGTGGGATTTGGCCTCACCTGTCTGCTTAACCTGCTGTCTATGCATCGCTTGGTGGGGATCAGCCTGAATATTGCTGATTTTCTGGTGCGCCCACTACTGGCCTTGGTGGTAATGGCTTTGATGGTGAATGGGTCATACTGGGGGGCGGTAGAAGCGATAGGCAATTCCCTGGCTACCTTGATTGCCATTGCCCTCGGTGCGCTGGTATATACAGTGGCGCTGCTGCTGGTGGGCGGGATAAGGGAACGCGACCTGGAGATGGTGCCGCGCATCGGGCCGCGGATTGCAAAAACATTGCGCAAGGTAGGGTTGCTGAGACGATGAAAACGAAGTTGATAATTGCCGGGATGGGGCCGGGTTACCCGGCGCAGGTACCGCGGGCTTTGCTGGAATTGGTCAGGAAGGTGGATCATGTCCTGGTGCCGACGCGCAAGCACCCGGCTGTGGTAGTGCTGGAGGAGATCAAAACCGTAGCAAGCGGTGACCGGTTTTTTGATCAGGCTAAGACATGTGCAGAAGCTTACCGGGCTCTGGCAGACTGGGTAGTGGGTGTGGCCCAGACCGGTGATGTGATATATGCTGTGCCGGGCCATCCGATGGTGGCGGAAGCCACGGTCCCATTAGTGTTGAACAAAGCCCGTGAGATGGGCATTCCCACGCAAGTGTTGCCGGCGCAGAGTTTCCTGGATGGACTTTGGGCAACATTGCAAATAGACACTTGTGCAGGGGTGGAAATCATGTCTGCTGATCGGCTTGCCGGTGCCGGAAAAGTCCTGACTGGCAGGATGGTCGTGCAAATCCATGACCGAAAAACCGCTGCGCAAGTCAAATTGAGCTTGCAAAAAAGCGGTTACCCGGCCGAACACATGGTCACATTGGTCAGGGGAGCCGGTATCCCCGGTGAGGAGCGGATAGAAACCATGCCTTTAGCTCTGGTTGACCACTGCCCGTGGATTGACCATTTGACCAGTCTGTGGGTGCCGCCTTTGTCAGTTGGGCAATCACAGCGGGCAGGAGCAGCAGTAACGGAATTGGTAAAGGTGGTGGCGGCATTGCGGGGCAAGCATGGATGTCCCTGGGATCGTGAGCAAACCCACCTTTCATTGCGCCAATACCTTGTCGAAGAGTGTTACGAGGTAATCGATGCCATAGAGGCCGCCGATTTGAATAAAGTGCAGGAAGAGCTGGGAGACTTACTGTTGCAGATTGTATTGCACAGTCAGATAGCCAGTGAAGCGGGTAATTTCACACTGGTAGAGGTGGCGGCCGGGGTGACCAAAAAAATGATTCGCCGCCACCCGCATGTGTTCGGGGATGTTGGAGTAACCGGCACCCAGGATGTCTTGGTGAACTGGGAGCGGATCAAAAAAGGAGAGCGACATTCAGCTGGTGAGGAATATGAATCGATCCTGGATGGGATTCCGTCCTATTTGCCAGCGCTCATGCAAGCCAAGAAAATGCAGCAGAAAGCTGCCCGGGTGGGGTTTGATTGGGCGGATTTGCATGGTGCATTAGCTAAACTGGTGGAGGAAAGTGCGGAACTGGAGGAAGCCGTGCTGGAGAAGAATCAGGAAGCGCTGGAGCATGAATTGGGCGACCTGCTGTTTTCAGTCGTCAACGTTGCCCGTCTGCTTAATATAGAGCCGGAAGGGGCATTACGGTCAGCCAGTAACCGTTTTAAACGTCGATTTATGCATATCGAAAAGCGGGCCAGGGAAAACGGTCAACCACTGGAGGCGATGACTTTAGCACAAATGGATGCCTATTGGGATGAGGCAAAAGCCGGTGAATGCAAGAAATAGCCGATTTTTGCGGGCCGGCAGGCAGGAATTGTCAAAAAGACGTTGAACAAGGGGAAACAAGCTAGAAGGGAGGGGTTGTCTTATGAATAAAGCGGAATTAGTGGCAGCGGTAGCTGAGAAAGCTGAATTAACCAAGAAGGATGCCGAGAAAGCGGTCAATAGCTTGTTGGATTCTGTCGAGCGGGCCTTAGTGGCGGGAGAGAAGGTGTCCCTGGTTGGTTTTGGGACCTTCGAAGTTCGTGAGCGGGCGGCGCGTAAGGGGCGCAACCCTCAAACCGGGGCCGAAATCGAGATTGCAGCCAGCCGGGTGCCAGTTTTCAAAGCCGGTAAAGCACTTAAGGAAGCCGTAGGAAAGTAGTTGGCAGTGGTCGTTTAAGGCCATGCGTTTGGACAAGTTTTTAAAGGTTAGCCGCCTCATCAAACGGCGGACATTGGCTAAAGAGTTCTGTGATACCGGGCGGGTACTGGTTAACGATCGACCCAGCAAGCCCGCCAACGAGCTGGTAGTGGGAGACGTGCTTGAGATCCGCTACGGGCAAAAGCGGTTGCGGGTTGAAGTGTTGGAACTACGCAGCGCGGCATCCGTTACTGAAGCGCGCAATATGTATCAAGTTATTGCCGAGATACAGTCGTAACTGCACCAGCCGGCACACCCCCATGAACATGGGGGTGTGTTTTTTTCGTCGCTCCTTTCCATACTAAAGAGGAAGGGGGTATGATGCTTGGGGAAAAGGATGCTGTGCTGGATAATCATAAGCGCGGTGATAGTGGTAACGGGTTGCAGTATCTTTGGTGGCGGGGGAGTGCGCGCCAAATACCGGGAGGAACCGGAGTTGGTCGTGTATTTTGATGGCGAGGCGCAAAAACAGACTATGCCGCTGGAAGAGTATTTGCTCGGGGTGGTAGCGGCTGAGATAGGCTCGGACTGGCCGGAGGCAGCCTTGCAAGCGCAGTCTATTTTGGCCCGAACATTTACAATCCAGCGCATGGTGGATGGGGGAGTGAAGAACATCCACGGCAAAGATGTGGATGCCTGTACAGATAAGGAACATTTTCAGGCTTATGATGCCGCCCGGGTGACCGATGCAGTAAAACAGGCGGTGCAACAGACCCGCGGTCAGATCGTAACTTACCGGGGAGAACCTATCAGGGCCTGGTTCCACGCCCATTCCGGCGGTCAAACAGCTACACCCAAAGAAGGGCTTGATTTTGACGAGCCAGTACCTTATTTGGACAGCCGCCGAGATGAAGCCAGCGGCCCGGGAGAATGGCGTGCCACATTTACAGCGGCGGAAGTAATTGATGCCGCGGCGCAGGTAGGTCAGGAAGTGGGTGGCGCAATTGAGGAGATTGCTATCGGTGCCAGAGGGCCGTCCGGGCGGGCGTTAGAGCTGGTGATAAACGGATCTGCTGTTTCGGCACCGGAATTCCGCATTGCCATCGGCAGTGAACGATTCCGTTCCACCTTATTGGATGAGATAAAAGTTGCGGGGGAGCGCGTGATCGTGACGGGGCGCGGTTATGGGCATGGTGTGGGGATGTCGCAGGTGGGAGCGCGCAAGTTGGCTGAAGAAGGCCGAAGCGCGCCCGAGATCATAAAATACTATTACAAGAACGTGCAAATAGAGGATTGGTGGGCGTAATTGAAGGGGGCTGTCAAAAGAGCAAGGGACAGCCCCCTCGTTATTTGAAATAGGGAAAAACCCCTATAGTACGTTTGTGGGAACAGTTCAAATGTAATCGTCAGCCTAGGACAAGCTCAACAAACCTTTGGATAATCGTTGCCACCTCGGCCCGGGTTGCAGTCTCCCGTGGGGCAAACACCCCGCCGCTAAGCCCGCCTATGATGCCGGTGGTCTGGCAATAGAGCGCTGCAGGCTTCGCATAATCCGATATGCTCGGCGCGTCAGGATAATTAAAGACGGTATCCATGCTGGCCGGCAGCACCCCGAGGAAACTCGCGAACCGGTACAGGATCGCCGCCATCTGCTCGCGCGTGATGGAGTCGTCAGGACCGAAAAGACCGTTTCCGTAGCCGGCGATGATGCCGTTTGCAACCGCCCATTCCACATACCTGGCGTAGTATGCGGAATAGTCGCAGTCTGTGAAGGCCTGGGTGTCCGGTGCGCCGATTTCCCCGTAGCTGCGCTCATACAGTCTGCCGATGACAGTTGCGAACATGGCGCGGGTCATCTTATTCTCCGGAGAGAAGGTGCCGCCTCCCGTACCGAGGAATAGCTCGCGTTTGGTCACAAAGCCGATGTAGCCCGCTGCCCAGTGCCCGGCAATGTCCGTAAAGCTCTTGCCGTTTTTCATCACCGAGACGGTCACGTCTTTAGGAGCGATATACTTTCCGTTTGCCGCAAAGCCGATGAACACCTTGTTGCCGCTCTCATCCAGGTAATACGGTACGCCGGCTGCTTCGTCATAGCTTCCGGCATATCTGACCACCAGCGCGTAGGGCGAGAACTCCGTCGCCTCGAACACGATGTACCAGACGCCGTTGATCTGCTCAAGCCTTGAGGCAAGTGTTGTCACGGTTCCGTCTTCGGACTTGTGCAGGACAACAAGCTGTTCCTTAACGTCAAGCAGGCTTTCCGGTATCGGCAGGGAGATGGTCACCGCATAACCGGGCGCCGGCTTTGTCTTTTGGTTCGTGCCTTTGATGTACAGGGAGATGTCAAACGGGTAAACCTCGTCTCCGGCGATGAACCCGAAGCTGGCTTTGGCTTCATCTGTATCAGTCACCCTGACCTCAACAGAGGTGGAAAAGGCGTTATCCATATTGGCGCTCGCTTTGATCTGCCCCTCGCTACCGCTAAACAGGCTGCTTGAGGTTTCCGTGACGGTGATGGTCTTGCTGTCATAGTAGACAGGCGTCCACTTGGCATAGAGCGTGATATCTGCCAAGATTGGAGTCGCAAAGTCAAACTTGGTTGTCAGCTCGCTGTCCGAATGCCAGCCGACGAATCTGTGTTTGTATTTCTGCGGGGAGGGAGGCTCGGTCGCGGTTGTGTTGTAAGCGACAGTCTGGCTTTCAACCGCGCTGCCGCCGTTGGAGTCGAAGGCCACCGTATACAGGTTGATCGTCCACTTGGCGTAGAGGTTCTGGGTCGTCGTAAGGCTCCACTTGCCGTCAGTAACGTAGCCATCCACCGTGCCGGTCGGGATGCCATCGGCGGTGGTCACCTGGCTGCCGGTGCCGCCGGAACCCGTCCACCAGCCGCCGAAGGTATAGCCTTTGCGCGTTGGAGCGGGCGAAGGCTCGGTCGCGGTTGTGTTGTTCAGGACAATCTGGCTAGAGACGGCGCCGCCCCCGTTTGAGTTGAAGGTCACCTCATAAAGAGTGAGTCCATCCGAGTGCGCAGACACGTCGCTGTTCATGCCTGTGCCGCCAGTCGCCTGCACGGTGAAGGTGTACGTCCCCGCTTGCGTCATTTTGCTGGCAAAGTTTTAGGAATTGCTGGTTACGTTCGTTACCGCGCTGCCGAAAGCGTCGCCGTTCCGATAAAGCTGGACCGTGTATTTGGTAGCGCCGGACACCGCGTCCCACTTCGCTGTGAATGTAGAAGTGTCCCAGATAAGGTTTGCGGGGGTGGCCAGTGTCCACGGGTCAAAACCGGAGTCGCCGCTATCTGAACCGCTATCACCAGTTTCGTCCTCAGTTGTCTCATTTGAAACAGGTTCGGCTTCCGGCCCGGAGTCGGATTCGATGATATCAGAGACGTCAGCCTGGATTCCAATCTCCTCCTCCGCCATGGCCGTTAACGTTAGTGCCGGCATGAAGCTCAAAAGCATCCCCAGCGCCAGAATTACTGCAATATGCTTCTTTTGTGTGGTCCTCAGCATTTACATCCTCCTTTTGCCAGAAATTTTGCCTTCGTTCATTTCGCACTCTTTTACCGGTGTTGTTAACGCGCAAGTAATACCGCCATCACGAACAGTGAAACTAAACAGCGAATCTTCTCTTACTCATCCTGCGACATCCTCCTCGCTTTTTTGCCGTCGCAGTCAAAGAGAAGCGTCACTTTAGGGTCGGTGTCCCTTCCGGTAAAGAAGTCCAGATACGGGCATAGCTCTTTTCATACCGGAAGGGCAGGTCTAGTTTCTGCGCAGCGTTTGCCGACAACCGGAGATTTTTTTAGGTACGCCATAGGGACAAGCGCTCTGAATCTCCCGGTTCCAGAGACTTGCCGTTGAATGATTTATACCATTCTCACAAACACGATTGCTTCCTAAACTTCAGTTACGTCCATTAGGCAAAGTATTGGTTATATCTCAATGACATGTTAATTGTAAGACACTGACCGTTAACAAAACCGTGAACATAATAAAAAAGATAAAATAAAATATATTTTTTGATTGATTTATCCTGCCGCCTCAACCCGATAAACCTACGTTTTCTGCCAATTCTTCTCTTGTTTCGACAAACCACAAGGATAAGACCTCATACCACTAAGGAATCGCAAACTGGTGAGGACTTGGGTTGCGGTATTTCTGTTCATTAGACAGCCAGATAAACATACAGACTGTGGAAAGCGAAAAAAGGCAGTGATTTGCCCCTTGGAAATACTTTTTAATGGGCAGGAGTTCGCATATAGCCACATATGGCAAGCCCTCAGCTGAGGGCTATACCATGGCTATCGGTAGAGCGCTGGCATCAAAACCGCAACTGTTTATTCCGGAACATGCTCTTTTGCTACGAAATGAACCTGGCGGCCACCTGGGTGACCAGGTTGATGAGCGGTCCGGGATAGACGCCAAAGAAAACAGTGGCGAACACAGAAACGGCCAGTGCCAGCCGCATAGATGGCATGACGCGGATGATGGCGCTTTCCGCCGGCGGGTCATTCACATACATAACCTTGGCCAGCAGTAAAAAGTAGTATACTGATAGGATACTGACGATGATCCCCAGCAGGGCCAGCCAGGCGTACCCCTGGTCAATGACTGCCCAAAAGATGTAGAACTTGCCGATGAAGCCGGCCAGCCCGGGCACTCCGGCCAAAGACAGGGTGCAAAGGAGCATCGTCAAAGCCAGGAAAGGGGAGCGCTTGCTGAGGCCGGCAAGAGCAGAGATTGCCGTGCTGCCGGTTTGGGCTTGCACCGCTGTGGCGACGGCAAAAGCGCCAAAGGTGGCGAAAACGTAAATCATGGCATAAAAAAGCATCGCCTCGATCCCGCCCCGGGTGGCAGCGATCATGCCCATGATGATGTAACCGGCGCTGCCAATACTGGCGTAAGCCAGGAAGCGTTTGATATCCGTTTGCGGGATTGCCACCAGATTGCCCAGGGTAAATGTGAGGATGGAAAGGACGATCAAGGCAGGGACCCAGGCGGCCGCCCAAGGAATGAACAATTTCATAAACACTCTGATCAAAACGGCAAACCCGGCTGCCTTTGAGCCGATGGCGAAAAAGGCCGTGATCGGCGTGGGGGCGCCGTGGTAGACATCGATGGACCACATATGAAACGGCACCAGGGAGGTTTTGAAGGCGAACCCACTCAGAACGAGCACAATCGCCACAGGCAATGCCAACCCGGCCCACGCTTGCGTGGCGCCGCCGGCGATGATCGTAGCGATCTCACCCAGCACCAGAGAACCTGACATCCCATACAACAGGGAAAACCCATAAAGCAGGGCGGCGGAGGATATGGCATTCAGAATCAAGTATTTCAAGCCTGCCTCGGAAGCGGCCGTTCCCCTGTCAAGGGCGGTCAATACCACCAGAGTGATGGCCAGGAACTCTAAACCGACATAAAGGGTGAGTAAGTCACCCGCTGATATCACGCACATCATTGCAGCGGTGGCCATGCTTAACAGGACGAAATACTCGGAAGCAAACCTGCTTTGCCCCGCCAGGCTTGTGATGGAAGCCAGGGACACGAGGGCGGCGGCGAGCAAAAATAGAATCTTAAAGAAATTCGCCAATGGGTCAACCAACCATGTCCCTCCCCAGGTGACCTCGGCGACCGGCATCCGCCACACAACGAATAATGCTATGGCGGTAAATGCCAGGAATGCCACCCAGCCAATGGGGTTAGCGGGCACCGGTTGACGCTGTAGAATGTGGATGATCAATAGTAGCAAGCCCAAGCCAATTACCAGCAATTCTGGGACCAGGGCGGAAATATCAAGAGCCATCAAAAGCCACCCCCTAAGGCGACTATGCCGCTTCCATTTAGTAGTGCAGTGACGCTACTATCAATCATTCCGGTCAAGAGGTCGGGGAAGACCCCAAAGAAGACCAGCACAGCCACCAGCATTACGATTGGGACCATCTCGATTCCCTGGGCATCAGGCAGGTGATCCCACTTCTTATTCCGGGGCCCGAAGAAAACCCACTTCGCCACCCTGAGCACATAAGCAGCGGTAATCACGATCGCCAGGATGGACAAAACGGCTTGCACAGGGAAAACCCTGATGGAACCGGAAAAAATGAGGAATTCTGCCACGAAATTTACCAGCCCTGGCAATCCCAGGGAGGCCAAACAGGCGATTACAAAGGCAGCTGCTACACGGGGCATTTGATGTGCCAGGCCGCCTAGATCCGGCATGTATCTAGTATGTGCTTTGTCATAGACCAACCCCACCAAAGCAAAGAAAAGGGCGGTCATCACGCCGTGGGCAAACATCTGCAGCACAGCGCCGTTAATGCTAATGGCCGTAGCTGCTGCCAGGCCGAACAAGACGTAGCCCATATGGCTAACGCTGGAGTAACCGACTACAAACTTCATGTCGCGTTGAGCCATGGCGACCATTGCCCCGTAAATCGCGTTCACCGTTGCCAGGGTGGCGATTAACGGTGCCCAGAACTGAGCCCCGACTGGGAAAGCAAAAATGCCAACACGCAAAAGGCCATAGGCCGCCAGCTTCATCAAAACACCGGCATGGAGCATGCTGACCGCGGTGGGAGCTGCGACGTGGCCATCCGGGGACCAGGTATGAAGCGGCCAAATTGCCGCCAAGACTCCAAAACCAATCAAGAAGAGCAAGAAGACTAGTTTTTGAAACTCCACTGGATAATCCGCTCCAGCCAGCGCGGCGATCGAGAAAGTGCCTGTCCCGGATTGCAAATACATCATTACCATGCCAATCACCAGGAAAGCACTGCCGAGCATTAAATAAATTGTCAGCTTCATTGCCCCGTATTCCTTACGGGTGCTGCCCCAGACTGCAATCAGCAGATACATGGGGATAACCGCTATCTCATAAAAGATGAAGAAAAAGAACAAATCGCTGCTGAGAAAAACGCCGAACACACCCGTGACCAGAATCAGCAGCGCAATATGAAACTCTTTCACCCGCGTGCGGATACCGGTCCAGGAAGCAAAAATGCCGGTGAAGGTTACGATTGCGGTCAAGAGCACCAATGGCAGACTAATACCATCCACTCCCAGCGCATAAGCAACCCCGAAACGCTCAATCCAGGGGATGTGCTCTACAAACTGCATGCCACCGGCAACCCGGTCATAGCTGGCATAGATGAAGACGGAAAGCAGTAGTGTGATTCCAGCGGCGATGGCTGATACGTATCGGACTGTCAAATCCTCTTTCACAAAAAAGAGGATCAGAGCGCCCGTTAGTGGTGCCAATAGGATAATGGAGAGCAATGGCAATTCGTTCATAGTGCACCTCCTGCAACGACACTTGGCAAAGCCAGCCCAGGCATTAAAATCATGGCCAGGATGATCAGCAGGACGGTTCCGGCGAAGATCGCCATTCCATAAACCTGGAGGTTGCCGGTTTGGAGATAGCGCAACCGCACCCCAGTCCATCTGGTGAAACCTGCCACTGCATGCACCACACCATCCACGATGTGTTTGTCATGCCAGTGCAAAACAGCGGCGAGCCCCTCCACTACGTGTCTGCCCAGCCAGGCGATGCCCTCGTCGACGTAGTACTTGTTGCGCACTACCTGATAGATAGGGCCAAAGCTGGCTTGCCAGGCACTTAACCCAAGGATCCTGATGCCATATATCAACCAGGCGGTCACGATCCCGCCTAAAGCGAGCACGCTGGAGGTCAACGCGACGTTCCAATGCATCACTTCAATGTGCGGGTATCCGTAATAGACAAAATGACCAAAGCCCTTGGCCAGCCACGGCGATCCGAGCCAGCCGGCCACAACGGCCAAAACCGCCAAAACCACCAATGGCGCCGTCATGGTGGCGCTAGTCTCGTG
>DUQP01000034.1 GCA_012837735.1 Bacillota bacterium | reverse complement strand
CAGAATGTAATATGCCTCATCTTAGAAAAGGCATGTATTGCAGTATAAAACATACCAACCTGGCCGCTAAAAGAGCTGAACGTGAACGGAAAAAGGAAACGCAAAAAAACAACGGCCAATAGGCCGCTCTTGGGGTTACTGCAGTAATGCAATTTATACTGCAAATACGGTTAAAAAGCATTAAAAAAGGTTAAACGAACAGGGAATTTATGCCAGCCCAAAGGCTAAAACCCCTTGATTTTGCTGGGGTTTTAAAACTAGGCTAAACTGTCTTAAATGAAGATAGTGAGATTCGCAATCGGCCGTGGCGAAGGAATAGTGACCGCATCTGTTGAGAATGCGGGTGCCTACCTGCACATTCAGGGCAATGAGTTCCGCGGACTAAACCGCTATGCAATGTTCTGGAATTCCTTGATGTGTTCAGTCATCTCTGACAACGAAGTAAGTGATGTCGGCATAGGTGCTTTGATGCTCAACACCAGCGCGGCTGACCGGCTGCACGACGTTGTAATCGAGAACAACACAATTACCAACGCATCCAAGGATATCTCATCCTCCGGAGGTGATCCGTGGTATGCTGCGCTGAACATTTCCTCCTCAGCGTACAACATCGAAATTCGCAACAATCAGCTGAGTAACAGTCAGAACTTCGGACTGGTAATTCACGACCGCGGAGACCCAGAAGGCATTGAGCAATCCCTTTCCGGCATCGTCATTCAGGGAAACACAATTGCTTGCTCTGGTGTTGCAGGAATGTACATTTATGCTGAAGACCTCAGTTGGTGGACTGGCGAGTTTACCCATTTCAAAGAAAATGCGTTTATTGATAACGCGGTACAACTCATTGACGACAGTGGTCTCATGGATTTGGATGCTGTCCGGGACAACAACAACCTCGACCGGGCAGTTATCGTGCGTGATAATGCTTCCGGAGAGGTTGAGTTTGCGACCATCTATTGCAGTATTAATGGCGTTGCGGATTTGCTAAAGCAAGCTAAATTGCACGATAAGACTGTCGATGTCGGTGCTGGAGCATATGAAGAGGGGCAGATCCGTGTATACCAAAGAAATGGTATCGTGTTCAGAGGAGCAAAGGCAGGGGTACCGGCTGGACCTGATGCAGTTCCTGAGGGAAGAGGCACAGGGGAATCTGTGATTAATGGCTATTTCTACTTTGACGGTGGTGGGAGCGGCGCTGTGGATGGGTTCACCATCATAAGCGGTGAGAGTCATGGTGTCCATACCAAAGGCGGGGGCTTCACCATCATGAATAACATCATCCAAGGTACACCATCAACTGCCATTCAGGCGGGCATCTTCACCGGTAATACGGAGGGCTTCACGGTTTCCCACAACAACGTACGCGGGTACCGTTTTGGCATGTACTTTGAGGGTGAGAATCGTACTGTACCGAGCACAGTTGATAGCAACTACTTTGCTGACATGACGTCGGTGGTAATCACTATGAACTCCAAGCAGTGGAACGGTCATGTCTTTACCAACAACATTGTTGAAAACAGTGGCGGAAGCGGTTTGAAGATCACTCAGGGAGAGAATACAATCTCCGGCAACACCTTCCGTAACTTGGGAGGAGCGGCAATCTTCATGCAATCCTTCGGTACAATCAACGACAACATGCATGACAATGAGATCTGCGAGAATGACATTGAAAATTGCCAGTGGGCAATTGTTTGGGAAAATTATCCCGGACAAAACCCAGCCACCAATACCCAGGGAAATGTCGTGTATGATAATAAAATCGTTGGTTGCGGCATAGACAATCGGACGGAATACGAGCTCGACGCTTCGTACAACTGGTGGGGAGATCCCTCTGGTCCATACCATAAGGTTCTTAATCCCGATGGGCAGGGTGGCCCGGTCAGCGACAATGTAATCTTTGCCCCGTGGTATGCAGACGATGAGGGCGATAGTATTGTATCAGACTAACCTATCGACAAACCCGCCAGGCAAGGGTGCCTGGAAGCAGCAATTGCGGCCTTTAATGAAGCCAAACAAAAAGGTATGGCCGGGGAAGAAATAGAAGAAAACCAGAAGGCGGAACTCCGGCGGAAGAACTAGGAATGGATTTCTGCTCTACGCTATGCCCTAGCCGTTAAGACAAAAGAAAACCCAATTGTCCCGTGGGGAAGCGCCTAATTAGGTGCTTTCTCACGGGGCTTTTCGTTCTGCCCAAAGAGTTGTTCTTGTTTAATTTATTGTAATTTATCAACAGTCTCAGCTACAATTTTATTCTCTTACAGGATTGCCTCCGGTGCTGAACTTATCAAAATGGTGGAGGTATTTGGTTTTGGTCCTAAGCGCATCTAGTCCTATAACAGAGCAACGGTACTGGGTACTGGCGGCCATTATGCTGGGCGGGATCAAGGGGCCTATTGATGCCAGCATTGTCAATGTCATTCTGCCAACCATAACCGGTTTTCTTGCTGCTCCGATCGCAATTGGGCAGTGGGTTCCGCAGGTCTACCTGGTCACTATCAGCAATATACTTCTTTTTTGCGGTCGCCTGGGAGAAATCTGCGGATACAAGCGAGTCTACCTGGCGGGTCTGGGTTGATTTGTGTTTGCCTCAGGTTTATGCGGTCTGGCACCAACTATCCACTGGCTGATAGCTTTTCGCGCTTTTCAAGGGCTTGGCGCCGGTATGATGATGTCCGTAGCCTTTTCTATCCTCACTGCTGTATTCCCGCCGTATGAACGCGGCCGGGCTCTGGGCATTAACGCCATCAGTATTGCGTCTGGCTTAGCCCTCGGCCCCACCCTGGGCGGGTTGCTTGCCTCCTTGTGGTCCTGGCGGCATCAATATTCTCATTGGCATAGCCGGGTTGCTGTGGGGCCAAAAGGTCATTCCTGATTTGAAAGGGCAGTCGGGCAGGATTGACATAGCCGGTGCTGTATCCGCTTTTGTCTGTCTTTTTTCTTCTTTATTTCATTAATCAGGTGCAAAGCAAGGGGACGGGGTTTATTGCTGGCATAGCATTTGCCAGCGCAGTCATTGCTGGGATCTATTTTTTGCATATTGAGATTTGTATTCCACAGCCAATGGTGAATCTGGCTCTTTTTCGCAACCGTTATTTCACCCTCGGTACCGTAAGTTCTCTGTTGAATTTCGCTTCCCAGTACATTCTGGTTTTCCTGACGCCTTTTTACCTGCAGCGGGTTATCCATTACACACCGGACAAAATTGGTTTACTCATGACTTGTTTTCCTTTCGCAGTCATGGTTGTCGCTCCGTTTAGCGGTGCTCTTTCCGACCGGTTGGGGACTAGGGAACTGGCTTTTTCCGGAGCGGCGGTTTTTGCCGCGGCCCTGCTAGCGATGGCATTCTTGCCTGTCGCTGCTTGTGTTTAGGCGGTGGGATGGCGGCTTGCCTTATTTGGTTTGGGCACTGGGATGTTCCAGTTCCCGAATAACAGTGGGGTAACGGGCAGTGTCGCCCGGTCCTATCAGGGGATAGTATCCGGCATTCTGGGTACGGCACGAAATACGGGAATGGCTATGGGAATTGCTGCAGCCGGGTTGATTTTTACGCTTTGGTGCCGCTGAATGTCACGGCGCAAACGCACCTGAGCGGTCTGGAAGCGGTTTTTTTTCTCCGCGGTCTGAAATATGCTTATCTTTTCGGAGCCGGGCTCTCGGCCCTGGCAGCTCTGTTTTCTCTTCTGCAAGCCAGACAGGTGTAAAAAAGGTACAGGCGGATGTGGGGGAAAAGGCCTTTGGTGACTAATCTCTTGCCCAAATCAGAAATTGACAAAGGACTTTTCTGGTCAGTGCTGAAATAAATAAAGTAACAAAATTTGGCTACGGGGGGGATATTCTTTGGCCAAGAAGACAATCCTGGACTTCCTTGAAATGAAGGAAAAGGGCGAAAAAATTGTTTTCCTGACTGGCTACAATGCGCAGATGGCTCGCTTTGAGGAAGCTGTGGGCGTGGACATGATTTTGGTCGGCGACTCCGTCGGCAACACCGATTTGGGTTACGATACCACGTTACCTGTTACCATGGAAGACATGCTTACCTTCACTGCCGCCGTCCGGCGTGGGGCCCCCAACACATTCGTAGTAGGCGATATGCCCTTCATGTCCTATCAGACGAGCGTGGAAGAAGCCATCTACAACGCTGGCCGGTTCATCAAAGAAGCCGGTGCCGACGCTGTTAAGCTGGAAGGGGGCGCCAAAGTAGCGGACATTATTCGGGGAATCAATGACGCGGGCATCCTGGTCATGGGGCACATTGGTCTCACACCGCAGTCCGCTGCCCAGTTCGGTGGTTGGAAAGCGCAGGGCAGGAATGCCGAGCAGGCAGTGAGTTTGGTTAAAGATGCTCTGGCTTTGGAAGAAGCAGGCGCCTTCTCCATCCTGGTTGAGGGTGTGCCCGCTCCTGTTAGTAAAGTTATTCGTGACAAGTGCCGGATACCGATCCTCGGTATCGGCGCAGGTCATCCCTGTGATGGTCAACTCTTGATCGTTTACGATATGCTGGGCATGTTCGAAGCCTTCAAGCCCAAGTTCGTCAAGCGTTACGGCAACTTGGCCCAGGATATCAAGGATATGCTAGCTGAATATGTGAAGGATGTCAGAGAAGAGGCGTTCCCAACCAGAGAATACGAATATGGGATGCCCAAAGAAGCACAAGCTCTCTTTGAAGAGTTGCTGGAAAAGGAAGGACTGGCTTAAGAGAATTATGGCAGCGGCCGTTAGCAACGGCCGCTGTTTTGTTCACTGAACTTGTTAATGATGATTTCCGCCAGTGAGCACTGGGGATGATAGATTTGTGCGATGCGAAAAATTGCGCGGCGTTACCCGACTCGCTATTGAGGGCAGCAGGATTTCTTCTTACCAAGCCGAATTTTTTGTATGGTACGTCGAGGCGTCCTCGACGGTTTTTACGTACTTGACGCGCTATTAAACGTACATTAGTTCCAGGGAGGGAAGGCATTGGGTGACAAGATAACCCTGTCGGTAATCAAGGCGGACGTGGGTGGTTTCGTGGGGCACTCCGGGATGCACCCGGAATTGGTAGATAAAGCGAACGAGTGTCTGGAAAAGGCCAAGGAAAAAGGACTTGTGATCGATTTCCACGTCTCCAGCGTCGGTGATGACCTGGAGTTGATTATGACGCACCAAAAAGGTAGGGACAACGGCGAAATCCACCGCATGGCCTGGGACACATTCCTGGCCTGCACCGAAGTTGCCCGGAAACTGAAACTTTATGGGGCCGGGCAGGACCTACTTGCAGATGCCTTTGCCGGCAACGTGAAAGGGATGGGCCCGGGCGTGGCGGAGATGGAGTTCGAGGAAAGAAAGAGCGAACCGGTTATTGTTTTCATGGCCGACAAGACCGAGCCTGGGGCCTGGAACTTTCCGCTTTTCAAAATGTTTGCCGACCCGTTCAATACCCCCGGTCTAGTGATCGACCCGAACATGCACGATGGCTTCCTGTTTGAAGTGCATGATCTGATGGCCGGCAAGAAAGTAACATTTTCCCTACCGGAAGAAATGTATGATGCGTTGGTGTTCATCGGGGCACCGGGCCACTACTGCATCAAGAACGTCTTTTCAAAGAAGACCGGTGAGATTGCAGCCACCTCCACTACCCAGAGATTGAACCTGATGGCAGGGAAATACGTCGGCAAAGATGACCCGGTATTAATCGTCAGATGTCAAAGCGGTCTGCCGGCGGTGGGCGAGGTTCTGGAACCATTTGCTAACCCCCACCTGGTCTCAGGTTGGATGCGCGGCTCCCACCGCGGCCCCTTGATGCCGGTCGGGCACAAGAATGCCCTGCCGACTCGGTTTGACGGGCCGCCCCGGGTAGTTGGTCTTGGTTTCCAGCTTTCTGGTGGCTGTCTGGTCGGCCCGCAGGATTTGTTGGGAGATGTTGCTTTTGACAAAGCTCGAGAGCAAGCTAACGATATAGCCAACTACATGCGGCGGCTTGGTCCTTTTGAGCCGCACCGCCTGAACCTGGATGAGATGGAATACACGACCATGCCGTTCGTAATGGACAAATTGAAGGAGCGGTTTAGACCGATTATTGAATAGGTAGCTTCGCTACCTGTTGGCAAATGATCTTGTGCACTTGTTTGATGGGGGCGGTAGCGTCGATTGCGACGATCCGCTCCCCTTCCTTTTGCAGGGTATTAGAAATCGCAATAAAATTGTTCAGGATTTCCTGGAGTTGGGTCAGCTCTTCGTAACGCTCTGTGCCATAGCGGTTTGCGGTAATGCGTTCCATCGTCACCTCGGCCGGGACCTGGAGCAGGATCGTTAAATCCGGAACGCGGCAGCCGGAATTGAGCGTCCGCAACCAGTCCAGGGGTACCTGGCGGGATTGATAGGCGAACGAAGAAAGATAATAGCGATCACAGATCACATCTACACCTTCTGCCAGGCGGGGCAGGATTTCGTTTTGGAGATGGTCGCAACGGTCGGCGGCAAACAGCAAGGCCATGGTATGCTCCTCAATCTCCTGCAGTCTCCCTTGCAAAGCCTGGCGGATAAGCGCCCCAATCGGACCTGAGCTGGGTTCCTTGGTAAGCAGCACTGGGCGGTTCTGTGCAGACAAGTACTCAGCTAACAAGCGGGCCTGGGTGGAAATGCCTGAACCATCGATGCCTTCCAATACAATGAAACGTCCCATAACTTATGCCTCCTAACGTAGCACCAGACGGGTGCCGGCGATCATTAACAACACTCCCACGATCCGCACCCAGGTGATCGGTGTCGGTGGGGCTCCCATGAATCCGTATTTATCCGCGAACAGCGCCGTAATCATTTCGGCGGTCATCATCAAAGAAATGGAAAAAGTGACGCCGAAGGTGGGGACGCCGTAGATGAACGAAAGGACAATCAGGGCCCCCAGTATTCCGCCAATCAAATAGTACCAGGGTAAGCCAATCAGTCTGGCAAGATTGCCCTTGCCAAACAACAGGATAATGGGCACAATGAAAATGACGCCACCGGCGAAGTTTACCAGGCTGGCCTCTAATTCGCCAATCACAGCACCTAGACGGGCGTTAATGGCCGGTTGCAGGGCGCCGCCGATTCCGGCAATGATTAGTAAGGCGATGAAATGCCAGCGCATGAGGCGTCACCTCTCTCAGATAAACTGTTTTGGGAATATTGTATCCTGCCGGGGACCGGGAAGCAAGGACTAGCAGATGGCGTACCAGCACACATAGGGGGTAAAGAGGAATGGCAGAGTGGGGCAAGAAACGCGATGTGGAGCTGATCAAAGAAGGAGAAAGACGGATCGAATGGGCTTGGAACAGAATGCCTGTTTTACAGTCGATTGCAAAAGAATGGGAAAATGAGCAGCCGTTAAAAGGGGTCCGGGTGGGAGCTTGCCTGCATGTCACCACCGAGACTGCAAACTTGATGCGGACATTGCAAGCCGGGGGAGCAGAAGTCAGCCTGTGTGCTTCCAACCCATTGAGCACCCAGGACGATGTGGTGGCGGCTTTGAATGAAGTCTACCAAATCCCAACCTTTGCCAGGCGAGGCGTGAGCACAAAAGACTACTACGGCCACATTGCAGCCGTATTGCAAAGGCAGCCGATGGTGACCATGGATGACGGTGCTGATTTGATTAGCATGCTACATACCGACCGCAGGGATCTGCTGGATGATGTGATCGGCGGCACCGAAGAGACCACCACCGGCGTAATCAGGCTACGGGCCATGGAAGCAGATGGTACTCTGGCGGTCCCGGTGGTGGCGGTGAACGATGCCATGACAAAGCACTTTTTTGATAACCGCTATGGCACAGGGCAGTCCACCATGGACGGGATTTTGAGGGCCACGAATGTATTGTTGGCTGGCAAGACATTTGTCGTGATCGGTTACGGTTGGTGTGGACGGGGAATTGCCCGCAAAGCTGCCGGCATAGGCGCGCACGTGGTGGTGGTAGAGGTTGATCCTTTAAAGGCCCTGGAAGCCGTCATGGACGGTTACCGGGTGACTGATATGGCCGAGGCGGCGGCGATTGGGCAGATGTTCGTGACTGCCACCGGCAACCTGCACGTGATCAATGGCAGCCACTTTGCAGCGATGCCGGATGGAGCGATCGTGGCCAATGCCGGCCACTTCAACGTAGAGATCGATATCAAAGCATTGCAGGCGATGGCCGAGAGTGTGGCGTTGGTGCGGGCGGGCGTCGAGGAATACAAACTGCCCAATGGCCGGCGCATTTACCTGCTGGCGCAAGGGCGGTTAGTGAACCTGGCTTGTGCTGAAGGGCATCCGGCGGAAGTGATGGATATGAGCTTTGCCAACCAGGCCTTGAGCATCAAATGGTTAGTGGCCGGAGCAGGCGAAAACCGCCCGGCAAAGGTTTATGCAGTACCGGAAGAGATCGACAAACAGGTGGCAGAGCTGAAGCTGAAAGCAATGGGCGTTAAGCTCCAGGAGCTGAGTGAGGAACAGAGAAAATACCTCGCTTCTTGGGCTTTGGGCACTACTGACTAATACAGGCTGGGAGAGAACATGGAGCTACGTGCCCTGTGGACGGCTCTCTTGCAGTGGGTGATTGGCCTGCCTCCTCTGGAATCCACTTTTTTCGTGGCCATGCTGCCGGTGTTGGAATTAAGGGGAGCGGTGCCCCTGGGGATGGCCCTGGGAATGGATCCCTTGGTGACGTTTGCCGTGGCGGTACTGGGGAACCTGGTACCGGTGATACCATTTTACTGGCTATTGCGGTTTTTGTATTGGCGCGGGGTGTCAAACAGGTACCTCGGTCCGCTTTTCCGCTTCTTCGACCGTAGGGCCAAATTGAATAGCCCGACTGTACGTAAATACGGTTTAGTGGGGTTGACTCTGCTCGTGGCGGTACCCTTGCCTGGGACCGGGGCTTGGACCGGAACAGTTGTGGCTGCCCTTCTGGACATTCCCTTCAAGCAGGGCTTTCCCGCGATTGTGATCGGCACATTCATTGCTGGCGTGATCGTCACTGTCCTGAGTTATATGGGTTTTTTGACTGGGCTACTATAAGATAAGAGAAGGGGCCCCTGGAGGCCCCCTTCTTTGGCCCAACGCAGGCTGGGGAAAATCCTTATGCGTCGCTCAGGAGCAACAGGATCAGAATCAGGAAGATGACGAACACGAAGTTGTCATCAAACAGCCTACCAAAAAAGCTGCTCGTAGTCATGCAACGACCTCCTTTCCCCGCATCATGTTACATCTTATGTGTCCCCGCATGTTTGCGTGCGGTTATTTGGTTATGGCAATGGGGCAAAATAGCTAATACGGGACCACGCCCGGGCGTGGTCCCTACCTTTGAAAGGGGTGTCCGGATGTCGGCTCATAATCAGCACCGCTTGGTGATCCTGGCCGTTGTGACCGCATTAGCCTGCATCCTACTGCTGGTGCGCTTGGGCTACCTGCAAATATGGCAAGGTGCCGAGTTAGCCCGAGCCAGTGTTGCGCAGCGGTTGGAACGGTTGACCGGAGGTTCCGGCCGCGGTTTGATTGTTGATCGGCTGGGCCGGCCGTTGACAAGCCCGGGGGAGGTCCTGGCTGCAGGAGTGTTTCCGAATCAGGTCAAGGATTTACGGGCTTTGCTGGACGCCTGCGAACGTTTGGGAGCTGATCGGCAAGCGGTGGCGATGCGGGTGATTACCGGTAATGGAAGCCCTTTTTGGGTTTCCACCGGCGTGGACCCGAGCCAAACTGGACAAGTGGCTGGTTTGGTGCTTGCCCCGTTGGTTGAGCGCTATGGCCCGGAATCTTTAGCAACCCACGTTACTGGTTATTTGCGTCCGGCTGATGGGGTAGGGATGGATGGCTTGGAACGGGTGTACCAAGAAGTGCTGAGCATGGGTGAACCAGGTGGAGTAGCGGCGGTAGTGGACGGGCAAGCGCATCTGATTCCCGGGCTGGGTTTTCGCATGGTACCAGCCCAAGGTCAGGCCACGGTGAAAACCACTATTGATCGGGATGTGCAGTGGGCAGTGGAACGGACCATGGATCAGCACTTGATCGAGCGTGGGGCGGTAGTTGTTTTGGATCCTGCCAACGGCGATGTCCTGGCTTTAGCCAGCCGTCCGGACTTTGATCCAAACCGGCCTGGTGACTTCCTGTACGATGAGGGACGCCCTTTTTTGAACAGGGCTTTGCTAGCTTATCCCCCTGGATCGGTGTTTAAACTAGTTGCCGCCACTGCCGCGCTGGAGGAGGGCTTGGTGTCTCCATCTGCACTGTTCAGTTGTGGAGGGGCTGTGCAGGTTGGAAACCATGTATTTCATTGTGCCGCTGAGCATGGACACGGTACATTGAATCTATGCGGAGCGCTCGCCGAATCGTGCAATGTAGCGTTCATTGAGCTAGGTGCTCAGTTGGGACGGGACATGATTTTAAAATATGCGCAGTCTTTGGGGTTCGGGGTATCGACAGGTATCAATCTGCCTGGCGAGGCTCCGGGTACCTTCCCGACCGCCGGTGAAGTGGGGCCGGTGGCAACTGCCAATTTGACTATTGGGCAGGGAACCTTGCTGGCTACCCCTTTGCAAGTGGCACGGGCTTATGCCTGTGTGGCCAGCGGCGGCTATCTGCCCTCGATCAGGTTAATCAAAGAAGTGAAGGACGGTGACGGAAAAATAATATATGCTGGCGATGCGCCTGCCAGGAAGCGGGTCCTGACATCGGAAACCTGTGCTATTTTGCGCCGGGCACTTCAGGCGGCTGTCCAGGAAGGCACCGGTCAACGGGCGGCCGTGGCAGGTGTGCCAGCGGGAGGCAAAACGGGCACTGCCCAGCGCGAGGGCGCCGCGGCCGGCATGACAATGGCGGCCCATGCCTGGTTTGCCGGCTTTGCGTCGGTGGAAAATCCGCATTACGTGATTGTGGTCTTTATTGAAGAGGGCAGCTCCGGGCCGTTGCGGGCGGCGCCCGTCTTTAGAGATATCGTTGCGCGCTTGTCCGGCGGAATTAACGATTGAATTCATATGGAATTTGGTTCGGGTTGCTGGTGGTGAACCCAGTCCCGACCAAATGCACTCTTACTGCAATCTTCACCGGTAGGGTGGGCAGTATGGTTTGCCAATTAGAGGAAAGACGCTGCCATTGCTGCGGGTTTTTTCGTTCCAGGCTGCGGCCGAAACTGAGCACATCTGAACTATGCAGCAGGCAGATGTCCACCGTTTGCCTTGCTAATTCCCGCACGTGGTTAGCACCGGCTTCTTCCAGAGCGGCATATTGCAATGGGTCTGTCGGGTCCAATCGACCATGCAGTTCCATGAGCCGAGCATGCAATTCCATGCTGATGGTGTAGCTGGGTTTCCCAGCAAACAGCTCCACATCGAGGGCGTTGTGCACCCGGAATATATCAAGCGACACATCAGCCCCATCCACTGGGCTGGGGAATTGAATGATGATACTGTGTTGGGCCTCTCCCAGCATCATCAACAGGGCTTTGGTTTGATCCGGATTAAGACTGGCGACCGGGCGGTCGTTAGAAAAAATGGTTGTTCCGCATAAACGCAGCTTGGTATTTGGGATGGCGAGATTTCCGTGGGCCGCTTCCTGATCCGAAATGGCTGCTGCGGACGGATTGGGCTCTTGGCACAGCTCCGGCAAATATGGATCCTGGCCGGGGGTTTGCAGAGAACGGATCAGCGCGATGAGATTCTTACGTGGGAACTGGGAATACAGGTGTTGTTCTCTGATTAGCCTGTTGATACGATCTGCCGGCGAAGGATCAAGCGGTGAGGGGACAGCAAATAGTCTGGCGATTGAGTCATCGGTAATGATCGGGATGAGCGTGGGTCGAAAGTCATAGTTGCGTTCTAGCAGGTCTAGGATCTCCCCCAGACTGCGTTCAGCAATCAGTCTTCGGTTTAGCAGCAGGGTCTCGCAGTGTGAGAAATAAAGCCGCCCCGATGACTCGAAGGACAAACGACGCATTGCCTCTACGGTGTTTTTTCCTGTCTGGCTCATGATTGCAACCGATGTACTGATGGGTGAGACTGTAAACTGGGAGCCGCTCTGTTCCGCGCCAGGATTGACGATGGATACTGTGATCTCGATTTCGCCGTTTGGTAGCAAGTCCAGCCCCATGCTGCGCACGATCGCTAAATCCTGGATCTCAGCTGTGCAACCTGGAGGCAATATGAACATTGGAATTAGGACTGTTAATACCAGGTGTTTAACTGCCTGTCTCATCCTTTTCACCTCCCTGCTCGGTATCGCTTTGCGGACTTTGGGGACCAATGGGGTGGGACTGCTGTACCCGGTTTTGCGGCATCTGGTTTGGTGGGCGCAGACTATGGCGCCACAAGGGTCGACGAATGAAAAAGTCGCCGTATGTTTGCAGGTAGGATGGCTCTAAAGGTGGGAGGTAGGGAACACCGAATGAGCGTAAGGAGTTGAGATGGACCAAAATTAGAAGAGAACCAAGCATTAATCCATACAGCCCCAGGCTTCCGGCCATCAGCATTAATCCAAAGCGGAGATAACGCAAAGACAAGCCAAGCGCAAAACTAGGATTGGTGAAAGATGCTACCGCCGTTACTGCGACCACGATCAACATGGCAGGGGAAACCAGACCAGCCTGGACTGCCACTTGCCCGAGCACTACCGCGCCCACAATACCAATGGTGCTGGAGAGTTTGTTGGGCATGCGCAGACTGGCTTTGCGCAATACCTCTAGGCTCAATTCGGTCAACACTGCTTCCAGAAGTCCCGGGAAAGGAACGCCGATGCGAGCAGCCGCTACCGAGGTCAATAATCTTGTGGGCAACATCTCCTGGTGAAAGCTGGTCACCGCGATATAAAGGGCGGGGAGGAACAAAGAAACTAATAGCGATGTGATGCGCAGCAAACGCAGGACAGACGCTACCGGGAAGGCAGTGTAATAGTCATCAGCGGTTTGCAGCAGGGAGATGATGTCTGCGGGCATGAGCAGCGCGCGGGCGCTCCCTTCCGCCAAAACTGCCACTTTCCCCTCCAATAGACCGGCCACCACCCGATCCGGCCGTTCTGTGTCCAGAATGAGCGGGAAAAGGCTGAAGCGACTGTCCTGGATATTCTCGCTCAGGTAATTGATTTCCAAAACTCCGTCGATGTCGATGCGCTGCAGGCGGGCGCGCAACTCTTGTACCAGGCCGCTGGAGGCCAGACCACGCACGTAAAAAAGCGCAACTTCCGTTTGCGTCATACGGCCGAGACGGATAGTCTCGATGATCAAATTGGGGGAACGGAGCCGGTGGCGCACAAGGGCGGTATTAGATAATAGGTCTTCGACAAACGATTCGTGCGCACCGCGCACGACGCGCTCGCTATCGGAGTCTTCCACCGCTCTTGTCGGCCAGCCGCGCTCATAAAAAGCTAAAGCGCTTCCTTGACCGGCCACGAATAATAATACTCCCCCATATAACAGCCAGTTCAACGCTGCTTGAAAGTCGGTCACCTCAGTGGAACTGGTCGGCAAGATGGCTCGTTTCAGGCTCCCGAACAGATCATAATGTGTGTCATGCCATGCCCGTTGGATGGCGGGCATGATTGTTTTTTCCAAATGCTTTGCGTCTGTCATGCCGGCCAGGTAAACCAAAGCGGCCGAATTACCCGGTCCTGAACCGAATTGCATGGTATGGGTAATTAAGTCCCAACTTGGCATTACGGCACGGCAAATTGCCAGGTTTTTCTCCAGATCGTTAGCTACTGGTAGGGCTTGTAAATCCTCGTCTCCTAGGAGTTGACCGGCAGCAGGATCAAAACCTTCCTCACTCCAGCCTGCGGATTTGGCAGCGGTCTTATGCATGTTTGTCAACAGACGATTTAGGACATCGTCCGTTTCGATGAGCAGGCGATTGAGTTTCGTGTCTGGCACAGGCCTCTCCCTTCCCTGGCAGGATTTGTGTCTGTAGGAATTATTGTGGCTGGCTAGCGAGTTATCATGCGGTTGTTTTTGAATTGCTGAAAAAAGGGCAGATTAGCAAGGAGAGGTAGGGATCGCCATGCGTGGCAAGATATCCAACTGGCAGCTGGGCGCACTCTTGTCTTTTACAGTCCTTTCGACGGGCTTGTTTCTCATGGGCCATATGGTGGAAAAATTCGCCGGCCGGGATTCCTGGTTGATGCCATTCACGCTGTTTGTGTTCATTAATGCGGCGGGATTATTGTGGGCCACCCTGGCCAGGCGGTTTTCTACCTTGACTTTGGTACAGTATTGTCCATTAATACTGGGCAAGCCCCTGGGATACATCGTAAACTTCCTGTATTTATGGTTTTTTGTCTTCGTGCTGGCCACCGTGACCCGCGAATTCGTGGAGGTGATTAACCTATTTTTACCTATGGTCTCGCCCAGTTTATTGGGTGGTACTATGCTTGCTCTGTGCATCTACGCCGCCTGGCTTGGTCTGGAGGTGATTGCCCGCTCTGGGGTGCATGTCATCGTGTTGTTAGTGGCGATCACTTTAGTTCATTTTTTTTCGATTATTCCCCAGGCGGACTGGAGCGCGTTGCAACCGGTGCTTGCTAACGGTTTGAGCCCGGTTCTCAAGAGCAGTTGGTATGCATTTGCCTTTGCTGGGGAAATGGTGATAGTATTGATGCTTTTTCCGCAATTGGCGGGGCAAGCAACGGTGAGCCGGGCCTTCTTGGGCGCTTCGGTGTTGATTTGCATCCTGGCACTTTTTTTCACAGTCATTTCCACCACGATCTTAGGTCCCATTGTAGCGCGATTATATTTTCCTTATCTCATGCTAGCCCGGTTAGCCCCGATGCGGATCGACGTATTGATCTTCATCAGCTGGGTGTCCGGACTGTTCATCAAGTTGGCTTTCTTGCTCTATGTCAGCAATTTGGCCTTGGTGCAGGTATTCCAGCTACGCGACGCCAACCGCACTCTCTTGCCTCTGGCTTTTCTGGGAGCGGTTCTTTCCATTGTTCTTTACCCGACCGGGTTAGGGGTCTACGATTTCGTGGCGAATGTCTGGCCAGCTTATGGCCTGACGATGGAGGTATTGCTGCCCCTGGCGTTGCTGCTGGTGGCAGTTGTGCGCAGGGTATCCAGGCAGGAGGAGGGAAAAGGGTGACATTTCCCTGGTGTTTGCTTAGCGCCCTGCTGATATCGGTGCTAGGGCTGCCGGGCTTGTGGCAGGCCAAACAGTACCGGGAAATCGCGGTGTTTTGTTTCGTTTTGGTGGTGGCGACAGTTCTTGCTATAATATACGTATTACGACTTCCTTTTCCGAATCCGCTCAAGCTGATGAACGGCGTTTTTGCCCCCTTAAATGATATATTGATGCGGGTTTAAACACACTGCTGGGAGCTGTTTGGGCATCACTCACTGTCGCCATAGTGCCGGAGCCTCAGCTCATCTGTTGATCAAGTTCTTCTTGTGTCGTATGGAGCAGTCCCAGCTGCCCAGGGCAAGCCGCAAAAGGATTTCGCCAGCACAATCAGCTCATCCAAATCAAAGGGTTTCGATACTAGTTGCTGATACATAGCTGGCGGTGGCAAGTGATCTGATTCCGGCATTGAGCCAGTCAGAATTATTACCGGCACTTGTGCATATTTTTGACTGCCGCGCATCTTGATAATAAAGTCCTTTCCAGATAACCTGGGCATATTCAGATCCACTAGTATTAGGGTTGGGTGAAACCCACGCTCCATTTTCTGCCACGCCTCCTGGCCATCAGCTGCGCATGACACTTCATATCCTGCCTCATTCAGTGCCAAGCTCAACATCAGGCGGATATTCGGCTCATCGTCAATTACCAATATCCGGTCCAAAATATCACCCCTTTTATATAAATATTAAGGCAATGCAAAGGAGTAATTTGTCAGATTTTGCGATATGAGTGGGGGAATTGGCAAGACAACGACGTGCCAGCCAAAATTATTAGAGGACACGCACGATGGCCCGGCTTACTCCGTATAATGGGTTAACTCATTTTGTCTGGAGGTGGGCGTAGGCGTGGTCAGACCTTGGGCAGCGTTACGATCCCTACTGAATGGGCTGCTGTTGTTGGCGGGGTACATCACCAATGGCAGCACATTCCCCCAGCCACTATCGGCCCAGGAAGAGGCAGATTGCTTGGCGCAATTAGGAAATGGTGATGAACACGCGCGCCAGGTGTTGGTCGAACACAACCTGCGCTTGGTAGCTCACATTGTCAAGAAGTTTGACAACACGGGTGAAGACACAGACGATTTAATTTCGATCGGCACAATTGGACTGATCAAAGCAATTAATACTTTTAAGCCCGACAAAGGGACCCGTTTGGCCACTTACGCCGCCCGCTGTATTGAGAATGAGATCTTGATGCATTTGCGGGCGCGCAAGCGACTGCGTAATGAGGTCTCCTTGTATGATCCGATTGGAGTGGATCGCGAGGGAAATGAGATCACATTGCTGGATATTTTGGGGACAGAGCCGGACGTCGTGGAAGAAACCGTGGAGACTAAATTGGAGTGCAGCAAGCTTTATCGCAAACTGAAAGTATTGGGCCCAAGGGAAAGGCGGGTGTTGTTGTTGCGATACGGCTTGGCTAACGGCACGCGCCGCACGCAGCGGGAGATAGCTCGCTTGCTTGGGATCTCACGCTCATATGTTTCCCGGATAGAAAAAAAGGCGATCAGTAAATTATACGGGGAATTGGAGGTCTAATTTCTGCGGGGCGCACTGGGGCGCCCCGTTTGGCTTCGAAACGAACTAATATTGATATTCCCTATTGGTATTAACCCTCTCACCTCCACTCGGTCATGGTATACGTGAACGGTAATATGAAGCCTATCAAATAGCTGGCGTGTTGCAATCTTGCCACCTCCGTGTATTGCAAAAGTTAATAGTTCTTCCTGTTCCGGAATTTGCTTACCAGCTTCGCTAAAATCAATAGTAACTTTCTTTTCATCACTGGGAGTGGTAACTACTACCTCTCCTGTTTTATTGTCAATAGTTAAAGCGGTATCCCACATCATTTTAATTTCATTTTGCAGTGCTTCGTACTCTACTTTCCAGTAGCCGTTCTCAAGAGCCTGTTTTATAAAGTCCAAATCTTTTTCGAGCTTCTGTAAGTGACGGAGTTCATTCGTCTGGTGTTTATGTTGCTCACGGAGTTCAGCTATCTTTTTATCGAGTGCAGAAGCTTCCTTCTCGTATTCTGATACCGATATTCTTCCTTTACGGAAGAGGTAGTTCAATCTTTCCTGCTCATCCTGCAATTCTTTCATCTGTTTTACCGAAGGTCCAACTAGAAGTTCCAGTTCCCGTTTTCTTCGTTCCCAGCTTTCTAAGTGAGCCATAATTGCTTCTTTCATCTGCTCTGGTTTCTGCAAAGCTTCAAATACCTTCAGCACAACCTGTTGGTCAAGCCAGTCAGCAGGAATTCTT
>DUQP01000033.1 GCA_012837735.1 Bacillota bacterium | reverse complement strand
TGGAAAGGATCCAGCCCATGCGCAGTACCAATACCGCCACCACCAAAGCTGCCAGCGGGTCCAACCAAAGCCAGCCTGACCTGGCCCCCACCACCCCGATCAGGGTCGCCACTGACGACAGAGCGTCGGAACGGTGCTCCCAGGCATTGGCTTTCACAGCCTGACTGGCAATCGCCCGCCCGACGCGAATCTTATAGTGAAAAAGGATTTCCTTCACCACAATGGACGTCAAAGCAGCCCAGACCGCCAAAATCCCCGGTGCTTCTGCCACCCCAACCAGGATACTACGCCCAGCGGAAAAGAGGATTTGTAGCCCACCCAGCAGTAGAATCAAGCCGACCAACTTGGCCGCCACTGTCTCCGCCCGGGCATGACCATAGGGATGCCCCGCATCCGGTGGGCGTTGCGCAATCCGTAACCCCACCAAGACCGCTCCAGAAGAGATGATATCGGATCCGGAGTGGATCGCGTCTGCCAACATCGCCTGACTGTTGGCCAACACACCGGCAGCCAGTTTAAAGCCTGCTAAAGCAATATTCGCCATGATGCCTACCCAGGTTGCCACTTCCCCTTTCCGCAGCCTGGCCAAGCGCTGATTCATGCCGATGACCTCCCTGGTTATTGTGCCCCGACTAAGAAAAGCCCGTGGAACTCACGTGAAGTCCCACGGGCGTCGTGCACCCGCTGCCATTAGGCCCGGCCCCATCGACAACATGTCGATCGCCTGCTCTTCTTTAACGGCACGCTTTTGATTAAATTATGCCCATTAAGCTTTGGCGGTGCGCATTTTGCCAATTTCCCCCCGCAGCATCAACCAGAGCGGGCTGGCGAGAAAAATGGAAGAATAGGTGCCGGCCAGCACACCGATTAACAGGGCAAGCATAAAACTCTGGATCGTCCGCCCACCAAACAACAAAACCGCCAGCACTACCAGCAAGGTGGTGGCAGAGGTGTTGATGCATCGCATGAGCGTCTGACTGATACTGGCATTCGCCAGCTCCCCGAGGCGTTCTTTTTTGCGATACTTCAGGTTCTCCCGGATCCGGTCAAAGACTACGATCGTAGCGTTGATGGAATAGCCCATGATGGTTAAGATAGCCGCTACAAACGGCATATCCACCGCCAATTGGAAGATCGAGAACAACCCCAATGTTACCAGGGCATCGTGCACCAGGGCCAAAATAGCCGCCACACCGAACCGCCATTCAAAGCGGAACGACACATAGACTAGGATGCCGGCTGCTGCGATCAACATGGCCAGCATGGCATTGCGGGCCAACTCCTGGCTCACGACGGGCATTACATGCTGGCTCTGCAGCTCTTCAAATTCCCCCACTCTTGTCCGCAGGGCCTCGTAAATAGCCTCTTTCTCCTGTTCGTCAGAAAATGTTTGCGTGCGCAGAATAATCAAATCCGGATCTTCCGGGCTGGAGAGAATCTCCGCCGCCCCGTGTCCGAAATCCGCCAGGGCATCCCGCACCTCAGCCACAGTCACTCGCTCCGCGAACTTTAAATCGACTGCCGATCCCCCGGTGAAATCAATCCCCACGTTCAGGCCGCGCGTAAACAGGGACAATAACCCAATCAAAATGATAATGCCGGAAACGGCAAACCACAGCCGCCAGTTGCCAGTGAAATCAAATTGTGGAAAAAGGTCACCTCGTTTGTTTGTCACGCCTCCCGCACCCCCTGTCGGCCAAAAAAGAGGAATTGCCAGTTGCCCGCACCGGATTGCACGACAAGGCGCATCAGCAGTCGGGTAATCAGCACCGCTGTCAGCATGCTGGCTAAAATGCCGATCCCGAGCGTCACTCCAAAGCCTTGCACAGGACCGGTAGCGAACTTGATCAAGACGGCGGCACCGATCAAAGTAGTGACATTGGCATCAATGATCGTCCACAAAGCACGCCGGAAGCCACTTTCTACGGCTGAACCGATCGTTTTGCCATTGCGCAATTCTTCTTTCACCCGCTCAAAGATGATCACATTGGCATCCACCGCCATGCCCACAGAAAGGATGATACCAGCGATCCCCGGCAGAGTTAAAGTGGCGTTGATGGCCGCCAATACCACCACCACAATCAGGACATATATCGCCAGGGCGAAATTAGCCACCAGTCCGGGCAACCGGTAAAAGAGAAGCATAAAGGCGGCTACGGCCAATATTCCAATCAAGCCCGCCCGCACAGAATCATTGACGGAATCACTGCCCAGTGTGGCACTGATGGTCCGGTTCTCCACCATCTTCAGCTCTAAGGGCAGGGCGCCGGAATTTAAGAGTGAGGCCATTTGCTGTGCCTCGCCAATGTCCAAATAGCCTGATATCTGTGCCTCCCCATTCGTGATCGGTTCCATCACAGTCGGGGCTTGCAAGACCTCTTTATCGAACAGGATAAAAATGATTTTCCCTACGTTCGCGCTGGTGCCGGCAGCGAATTTATCCCGGCCCTCGGCATTGAACGACAGCGTGACGATCGGCCGGTTCGTGCTCACCTCATACATAGCCTGGGCCTCTACGAGATCCTTGCCGCTCACTATCACCTGACCGGATTCGTCCACAAATTCCAACATGGCTGTCTTGCCGATCAAGCGACGGGCTTCATCCGCGTTCTTAACACCCGGAAGCTCAACGATAATGCGTTGCGTACCCGTCAAAGGGCTGGTCGCCCGTCTGATCAACGGTTCCGCTACGCCGAACTTGTCCACCCGAAATCTAATCGTCTCCACCGCCTGATTCATAGCCTGGTCAGTGGCTTCCGCCGGATCAACTGGTTCATAAACCACTCTGATGCCACCCACCAAATCCAGGCCCAGGTCGATATCATCCGTCACCGGGTTGATAACGGTCAGGTAGTACCCTGCCGCACTCACCACAACCACAATCAACAGGAGCAATATCATACTGCGCACCCTCACCTGCAAAGCCTCCCCTCGGCAAGGTACCTAGCATGAAAAATGAGGGGGAAACCGCCAGCCGAACATGATTGCGGCGTTTCCCCCGCTTTATCCCAAAAATTATTATATCCCCGCGCCGGAAGAATTGTCAACGCATCGGGACAGCTCGGCGGATAACTCCGCCGCCCGCTCCGTCGCGCACCGTACGGCCTGGAGGATCGCTTCCCGAAAACCGCCTTCCTCCAGGGCGCGCAAACCGGCTTCCGTCGTCCCGCCTGGTGAGGTGACAGCCAGGCGCAATTCACTCGCGCACTTGTTCTGACGCAACATGCCAACCGCACCGACGAGCGTTTGCACCGTCAACTCCAACGCCAACTCTTTGTTTAAACCGCACGTCACACCGGCTTCCGTCAAAGCTTCAACAAAGCGGTAAACGTACGCCGGCCCGCTGCCGCTCAAACCGGTAACGGCATTCATGAAGGCCTCTGGGACGGTCACCACTTGACCGACAGCCGCAAAGATCCGCTTTGCCTCCGCCAGGTCTGCTTCCGTGACATGGGCACCGGCCGCCAAAGCGGTGGCCGAGGCGCTGATCGCAGCAGAAGTGTTGGGCATAGCGCGGATAACCCGCACATTCGTGCCCAATGCCCCCTGCAACCAGGCCAGGGTCATCCCGGCCAACACTGAAATCACCAAGTGCCTTGCGTCTAGATAGCCCCGCAATTCCCCGGCCACTCCGGCGACGTCTTTCGGCTTACAGGCCAGCACCAGGATTCGGCCCTCCCGCACCAACTCTGCTTTATCGTGGCAGGCCTTCACGCCCCACTCCCGCTCCAGGCTCTGCATCCGGCCGTAGTCACGGTCATTGACCATGATCTGCTCCGGCTGGCGTGTTTGGCTCTCTATCAAGCCCTGAATCAAGGCCTTGCCCATGTTGCCGGCACCGATTAATCCAATCCGATCCGTCACAGGTCATCCCTCCCCCGAAAAACCAACCCCCCTCCCGCGAAGGACGGAAGAGGGGTTCCGTGGTACCACCTTCATTGACCTGCCGAGGCAGGCCCACTCACCGACTTACTAGCTCCTGGGCGGGTTGGGGAGTGTCAGCACAGGATCTCCCAGCACGGGGTCAGGACCCCGGATCCGTTCTCTTGCGTACTGACGACACCCTACTATTCCCATTCATCACCAACGATCTGAATTTGTTGTTATTATAGGTTAGGGGGGGGCTGGGTGTCAAGATACTCGGCTTTCCGGGCAGTTTATAATAATCTCACGTCATTAATCACGAGTTGAAAGTGGCGATGCAAGCGCGTGGCGGCCCGGCGACACATGACCATCCTGGTCAAGAAGATCTCAAAATAATCCATCACCGGAGAAATGGTGGTATCGATCGTGAGTTCCAGCGTGATTGACCGGGCATCTTCATCCACACGCAAAAAAGAGCGCGTAGCGGCGTAGTTCACCCTGTCGTGGATATCAAAGATGGCCGGTTCCGCACTGCGCACGCGCGAACGGTGCACATCTGATTTATCGGCCAGAATCAAGGCCGCCGCCACATCATTCACCGCCAACCCGTATTCTTCCTCGTGGTTGCCAATCGCAGCCACTACCACAGCCAGTTCCCGCGCCTCCATGCCCTTATCCCGCAGGATCTGCCACGCCATCAGCGCTCCTGTCTGCCCATGGTCATAGCGGCTAATTACATTCCCAATATCATGCAGGTACCCGGCAATGCCAGCTAATTCCGCCTTCCGTTGCGAATGCCCCAATCTGGTGAGAATATTGTGGGCGATATGGGAGACCAGTCCGGCGTGCCGCAGGCCGTGTTCCGTGTAGCCACCCATCTGCAGATGTTCATCCGCAAGGCGCAGGTATGTGTCGACTTCCTGGTCAACCCGGATCGCATCCAAAGTCACCGTGGCCGCCATCGGGCTCCTCCCTTCCACAATCCTGGCGGATCCGCAATGTGCGCAACCTGTTGATGGCCGCCGCTACCTCCTGGAGGCGCGGCCGGGCATGATCCCCCACCGGTTGTCTACCAAACGGGGAAATCACATCCAGACCCCCTTGCTTGATATCGCTCTCCACTTTCTGCAACACCGTGCGCAAATCGGTGCAGCCATCTATATAGCGTTGCCGGCAATAGTCGATCACGGCCCCGATGGCGCGCGTCTGGCTACGGTCCACGATCTGCTCCACCGCCGACAGGTCTATGTCGCTGTGACCAAATTGGATCGCATCACTACTGCGCGCCCTGATCTTCTTTTTGCCCCTGCCCCGCTGTGGATCGATGCTGCTCGGTAACGGGCACCGGCGCCGTCCCGTTGTCATGGGCCCACCACCCTCATTTTGGCGGTCATTGCCATGCTTGGCGGCAATCGCGCGCGCCCGGGCGGTGACATCGTACGGCTGGTAGCAGTCCATCATGATTACCGTATCGGCCACTGCGAAATAATCACCGCTACCACCCACCACCATGACCGTTGAGACCCCCAATTCCTGATATAATCCTCTGACCCGATCGATAAAGGGGATGATCGGCTCTTTGTTTTTGGCCACCAATTCCTGCATGCGCGCATCGCGGATCATGAAATTTGTGGCACTGGTATCCTCGTCCAGCAGCAGGCAGTCCGCTCCCATCTCTAAGGCCTCCATTATCGCTGCCGCCTGGGAGGTGCTGCCGCTGGCGGATTCACTATTAAAGGCTTTGGTATCTTGCCCCTGCGGTAGGTTGTTGATGAATAGGCTGATGTCCACCCCGGCCACCCGGCGGCCATCCTCCGCTCTAATCTTCACCGCACCCGGGGTTGTGATCACCAATTCGCGTCCATCCCCGGCAATATGGTTATAAATGCCCCGCTCCAGAGCCCGCAGCAAAGTGGATTTGCCATGGTACCCCCCGCCCACAATCAATGTCACTCCTTTGGGAATCCCCATCCCCCGCACCGGGCCGCGATGAGGCAAATCCAAACTGACGGCCAACTGTTCCGGCACCTGGAATGGGATGGCCCCCGGCAGGGGCAAATCGCTGATTCCGCTTGCTCGGGGCAGGCATGACCCGTGGGCCACGAACGCCACCAATCCTAGTTCCGGTAACCTACTGCGCAGGTATTCCTGGTCTTCATATAGTGCGATGTGTTTCTGTAGTGCCGATGGTGAGATGCTTGGCAATAATAGGGAACGGCGGATGATCTGCGGGATATCGCTGCACAATAACTCGGCCGCCTGCCAGCCCAGCACCCTGCGCCCGGCCGCCGGCAAACCAACAGTAAAGCGGGCTTCAACGCGATCCTGATTCATCAACACACTGGTGCGCTCAAGCACCTGTTGCCCAGGGCGGTCAACGTTGATTAGGCCGCTCTGGCCCGAACCCCGTCGCTTCATACCGATTTGATCCAGAGCAGCTGCGAACTCCCGCGTCAAATAGTCAGCGGCCGCCACCCGCTGTCCGGGACTGGCAAAGTGGCCCGTTTCAAACCCGGCCACACTCTGCTCCACGATCGCCCGCAAACGGGAAGGCGCTGCGAACGGGTCCGCCTGCACAGACATTATTTCCAGGGAAATGCCCGGCGCAACCCGGTATTCCCCTTTGATATCCTGGTAAGCTTTATAGCCCCGGCCGTCAATCGCCAGCAAGGTTTTTTGCAATACCTTCAGATCCGACATGTCCATCCCTCCCGCCCGGAGCGCTTCTGTTTAGAAGGAAAAAATTCCTCCCATCACCAGATAGAGATAGACAGCATAGAAGGATCCGTTCACAAACAAAAAGCCTGCGGAGACGGTTTTGCGCCAACGGAAGATCGCATAGGTATATAGGATGGCCAGATATGCCAGGATGGCACTCCCCAAATGCAAGGCGTCCAGCCGCCAGGGCGTAAGCAAAATGCCCACCACCGGCACGACAGAGCTCTGGAAGACCATCGCCCCAGTAACATTTCCGATGGCCAGGGTGTCCTTCCGCATTCCCATCCACAATACACTGTTGAACACCTCGGGCAGCTCTGTGGCGGCGGGTGTGATCAGGACCGATAAAATGAAAGCAGATATCCCCAGCGCCAATGACAGCTCGGCGATCGTATCGGCAAAATACTTCGCCCCCAACACAATCAACCCCAAACCCACCAGTGCCTGTCCAACACTTAACCAGATCCCTGGAGAAACAGGCAGTCGCAGCATTTGCACCACTAGCAATGGGTCCATGTCGCCGCCGTGCATGGCGGCGTGCGGCACCTGTTCGTCTGCCGCAGCGACCGCAAGGGCTGGCTCTTTTTGGGGCACCAGGGCGGCGCGCACGAATAAGGCGTAAGCGGTTAACAGCGTGATGCTAACCAGGACTTTGCCAATATAGAGCGGAATAAACGCCGCCGAGATCGCTAAGGCATACACAAATAAAAAGAAGCGCAAATCCCTTTGTACCACACGCCGATCAGGATTCACAGTCCGGCGCCGCCGGCCCCGCCAGTGGTAATATGTTACCGCCATGCCATTGAGAAAAAACCCGAGCGTGGCCAGCAGGAATGGAGCACCCAGGATCGCCCCCACACCGACCTCCGTTGAGTGATGGGAGGCACCGAATAAGATGGCGATGATGGGCACCATTGATTCCGGCGTAGCCGTACCGATGGCTGCCAGAACGCTTCCCACCGCTCCTTCACCTAAGCCCAGGTTTTTCCCGATCCACTCCACACCGTTAGTGAACAGGCGCGCACCACCGACGATTACTAATAATGCGCCGGCCAGTGTTAGCACCGCGGTCGCCATGGGGCCACTCCTCCTCAAGCAAATGCTCATGCCGTATTCTTTGCCCGGCCACTGGCTTCTATCCGAAAGAAAGTCCCCCCGCACCGATTTGTGACCAAAAAAAAAGACCCCGCTTAGAGGGTGAGTCTTAGGGATTTATAATCCCGGAAAAATATCGGCATAGTTTGGTAGTATTTACCGGCTATGCCGATTTTCCTTTTTCTGTGGTGGATGTAGAAACCGGTGGGTCAAATTCACCAATGCAGTTATAAACGATTTTGATACGCTGTACTCGTCTGCCATCAATGCGCTCAGCCTTGTAAACATAGATTTTTTCAACAAACTCCCGGATAATCTCCGCTGTGAGTTCCTTTATGTCTGTGTACTTTCTTACCAAGGCAAGGAAGTGGTCTACACCCAGTGCACTTTCCTTTTCTGTGGTCATAGTGGATTTCAGTTCTGCCACTCGATTTTCAAGAGTATGCTGCTCAGCTTCGTAATTGGCGGTCATCTTGGCAAAACGCTCA
>DUQP01000032.1 GCA_012837735.1 Bacillota bacterium | reverse complement strand
CGCCGATAGTAATGAGCAAATAAGCCAAGTAAAAGAACATCAATAGCCAGGCCGATTTGTGGAAAAACGAGTGCAATGTGTTGACACTCAGGATCGGCAATATTGACCCCAGGCAGACCAGGGCCCCGATCGGGTAACAAAGGGGCTGGAAGCTGCCGAGATTGCATAATTGCCCGGTGCCGACTGCCAAGACCCAGAGAAACAACGCCAGCTTCGCTCCCGTGGGGACGGTCCAGAACACCAAAGTCAGCACTTCCCAGCGTTCAAAAAACTCTCCGAAGGAGATGGCCTGGACCAGGGACAATGTCGGCAGGGTGAAAGTGTTGGCCGTCATGCCAAACACCAATACCAATGAAAAACACTGGATTGTCATCAACCCGCCGCTGATCAGGGTGGCCATTATGGCCGGGCGCATGGCCTCCTGGGGGCGATTCAAATAGGGCATGATCATCCCAATCACAATGAACTGAGTGAAAAAATAAGTGCCGGTGAGAATGTGTTGAAATGTGTGCTGGAATAGCAATCCCCAATCTTCGATCCATGGTTTTAGGTTTTCCGGATTGAAGGCCGGGTAGGGCAAGATATAAACTAGCAGCAGCAATGTGATGATGATGAACATCAGCATTTCTGCTATGCGCGCGATCACTTCCAGGCCATTGCGGGCGGCATTGGCGGCTAGGAAGGTAAAAAAGAGCGCGAAGACCAGCAATGGAGTTTCCACCATCGGGCCAATGGTCCATGCTACCCCGAAGGCGCGGTCAATGGTCGTGGCAATGACGAAAAAGGACAGCAGCAGGAATATCCCCAATAACTTGCCCGCCCATGGTCCCAGTAATACCTGCGTGTATTGCAGGATGGTCATGTCGGGGAAACGCTGCCCCAGCCGCACCACCAGAGCCACGAATGGCAGCGACAGCAGGGTGCTGGCAATGCTGATCAGCCAGGCATATTGCACAGGCTCCAAGCCGGTGACCATGGGGAAAATGATTGTAATCGGCACCAGGCGTGTCAGGATTAACATCGCCATCATTTGGCGGCCGGAGATGCGCCCTTTTTCCAATCCGTGTGCGGACTGGCTCATTTTTCTCCCCCTCCTTGCGCCTGGCCATCATTTTGGGCCGCTGGCGGTGTCGGCTCAGGCGGTTCCGGCATTTGGCCGGGCTTTTGGCGCGATATGTTTTGGACGTCCGTGAGCGCCGGCCTGGTGCGCATCATCCACCAGGGCAGGCGGATGAGCGTATCTTTCAGATCTGAAGTAACCACCGGGGCCAGCGGTTGCAGGTAGGGAACGCCGAAGGAGCGCAGCGCCGTCAGGTGGACCAGGATTGCCGAAAAGCCCATGGCGATACCGAATAAACCCAGGGAGGCAGCTAACAAAATGATTGGCAGGCGCAATAACCTGATTGCGATTCCCATGCTGTAGATGGGAGTGGCAAAGGAGGCAACGGCGCCAAACGCCACGATGATCACGACGGCGTTCGATACCAGCCCTGCCATTACCGCCGCCTGCCCCACGATCAACACCCCGATAATACTGATTGCCGGGCCGATGATCTTGGGCACGTGGATGGATGCCTGGCGCAATACCTCCACGGCAAACTCCAGCAACAAGACTTCGATTACGGCCGGAAACGGAATACCCTCGCGCTGGGAGGCGATGCTCAGGATCAAAGGCGTTGGTACCATCTCTTGATGGAATGTGGTGACGGCGATATAGAAGGCCGATATCCCCAATGGGAAAAAAAAGGCAAAGCTGCGCACCATGCGCAAAAAGTTGGCCAGGTAGGCCCGTTCGTAATAGTCGGAGCTGCCGACGAGAAATTCGGTCAATGTGCAGGGCACGATCAAGACAAAAGGCGTGCCATCGACCAGAATGGCCACCCGGCCCTCAAAAAGGCAGGCCGCCACCCGGTCCGGCCGTTCCGTGCGCAGCACGGTCGGGAAGGGAGACCAGGGCGCATCCTCGATGAACTCTTCCAGGATTCCGCTTTCCAAAACCTGATCCGTGTCGATCCTGTTTAAGCGTTCCCGCACTTCTTTCACAAGTTCCTCGCTGGTCACGCCCTTTAAATAGACGATGGATACCGAGGTCTGGCTGCGCTGCCCGATGGTGTGGTCTTCGATCCACAGGCCGGGGGTTTTGATGAGGCGGCGCAGCAGGCTGGTGTTGGTACGCAGGGTTTCGCTGAACCCCAACTGCGGGCCGCGCAGGGTTTCCTCCGTGCTGGGTTTTTCGACCCCCCTGTCCGGCCACAGGCGCAGCCCGCAGATCAAGGCCTTGGGATGTCCGGCCACGATCACCGCCGTGTCGCCAGAGCTGATCATATGCAGCATATCGCGCAATTTGGCCGCCTCTTGCACCTCTCCGACGTGCAGGAAGCGATCCAGCAGTTCATCGAAGATGCTATCCGGTTTATTCATGCCTGGCAGCGCTGTGCCTACCTGAGTGATCGGTTTCAGAATCCCCTCTGTGAGGCGCAGGATGTCCGTCATGCCGTCGATGTAGGCGATCATGATTTGGGTCTGCAGTTGATCGCCTAGCCGCATCTTGCGGATCACCAGGTCAGAGCTGGGTCCGTAAGCCTCCCGCAGCCAGCGCTCGTTTTCCGACATGTCCGGGCTGACCTCCATGGTGCTCGGATCAAAAGGCAGACCCCCGCCAAAGGCGGACCACTCTTCCTTGGCGCCCGGGCGGAAGCGCAGCGCAAATCGTCCCAGGGCCGCCTCCAGGCGTTCGTTGGCTCGGGAGCACTCCTCGATCACCTGATCCATTTTGGGGACGAGCTTGTCCTCTGCCATATCCGCACCTGCCCCGTGAGATCCTTACGCTTTAGTGTGCCTTACCCTTTGCCTGGTATTCTCCCGTTTTTGGGGGAATGTATTACCTGACCGGGCGGGGCCAGACTAGCGATGGGGGTGATGAAAGTGGCGGCGGTAAACCAAAAGAAAAAACAGGATCCCCGGGAGGATTTGAAGCTGGCGGTAGCGGCGGAGCTGGGCTTGCTGGACAAGGTGCAAAAAGAGGGCTGGTCCTCCTTGACGGCCCGGGAGAGCGGCAGGATCGGCGGTTATATCACGCGCTATTTGCAGAAAGGAATTGATTGCCACCGGGGAGAATAGTACTGCGCAGGAGGGGTGGGTTTGGAACTGGTGGTCCTGGGCAATCAAAGCCCGTATCCGGGGCCGGGGGGAGCGTGCAGCGGTTACCTGGTGCGCGGAGAGGGCAGCGTGTTGCTGGATTGCGGCAGCGGCTCCCTGGCCAATTTGGCCAGGCACTTGCCTCTGTGGCAGCTGGACGCGGTGGTCTTGAGCCATCTGCACGGGGACCATTACGCTGACCTGCTGGTGTTGCGGTATGCCATCCAGACCGCCCGGGCGAAGGGTTGGCGGCCAGGCCCGCTGCCGGTGTATGGGCCGCCGGAACCGTTCTCGGTGTGGGACACTCTGCCCTACAAGGACAACCTGGTCCTGCATCCTTGGCAGCCGGGTCAGACCCTCGACCTGATCGGCCTGCACTGGCAGTGCCAAGAAGCCCGCCATAGCATCTTGGCCCTGTCGGTGGCAGTGACCGATGGGCGCAAACGGTTGGTTTACAGCGGTGACACCGCCTACCATCCCGGCCTGGTGGAGCTGGCCGGAGGGGCGGATCTGCTCTTGACCGAGGCCACCCTGCAGGAGGAGGATGCGGCGGCAGCGCTGGCGCAGGGTCATTTGACGGCCCGCCAGGCGGGGCGGTTGGCCAAAGAGAGCGGGGCGAAACGCGTGCTGCTCACCCATCTCTGGGCGGGGTATGACCCGGCCCGCACCCTGGCCGAGGCGGAGAGTGAGGTTGCGGAGTTGGCGGTATTGAACGGGCGGTATGTGTTGTGAATAATATTGCCGGGGAGGTCTGAGCAATGGCAATTGTGGAGTTCACTGTGGCACCGTTTGGGACCGGGACGCCGAGTCTGAGCAAGTATGTGGCGGGCGTGCAGAAAGTGGTGGAGGAGCAGGCGGGCGAGATCAAATATATGTTGACCCCGATGGGCACTATTTTAGAGGGCGACTTGGACGAGATCCTGGCTTTGATCCGCCGGGCGCATGAGGTGCCGTTTACGGCTGGAGCGCTGCGCGTGTCCACCCAGATCAAGATCGACGACCGGCGAGACAAGCAGGCCACGATGGAGGGCAAAATAAAGTCGGTGCGGGAGAAGATGTAGGAGGGGGAAATGACCATGCTTTCCCAGCGCGTTAAGGGGATCAGCCCCTCAGCCACCATGGCCATCAGTACGAAGGCGAAGGAGATGAAACGCCAGGGCATAGATGTGATCGCTTTTGGTGTAGGGGAACCGGACTTTGACACCCCGGAGCAAATCAAAGCGGCCGGGATTCAGGCGATTGCCGAGGGATTTACAAAATATACTCCCCCGGCTGGGACCCCCGAGCTGCGGGAAGCGATCTGCGCCAAGCACTGGCGGGATTACGGACTTGAATATCATCCGAATGAAATAGTGGTGTCCGTCGGGGCAAAATATGCGCTCTATGCTGCTTTTCAAGCCCTATGCGATCCGGGCGATGAGGTGCTGCTGCCGGCCCCCTACTGGGTAAGCTATTCGGAACAGATCAAACTGGCCGGAGCGGTGCCGGTGGTGGTGGAAACGCGCGAGGAAGACGGGTTTAACCTCGATCCGGCCCGGGTGGCGGAGAAGATTACGCCGCGTACGAAGGTGATCGTTCTGAACAGCCCCAACAACCCGACCGGGGCTGTCTATTCGCCGGATATCCTGCGGGAGATCGGATTTCTGGCCATTAAACACGACTTTTTCATCATTTCCGACGAGTGTTACGAGATGATGGTCTATGACGACGCCCAGCACTTTTGTGTCGCTGCCCTGGAGCCGGAGTTCAAGCGCCAGACCCTGCTGGTGAACGCCGTCTCCAAGGCTTACGCCATGACCGGCTGGCGGATTGGCTGGGTGGCCTGTCAGGAGCCGATTGCCCGGGCGATCAACGCCCTGCAGGGACATTCCGCCACCGCTGGGTCCATGAACCAGCGGGCTGCCCGGGCTGCTTTGACCGGGCCGCAGGAAACCATCAGGGAGATGGTGGCAGAGTTCGACCAGCGCCGCCGTTATATGTTTGAGCGCATTTCCGCTTGGCCCGGCGTCACCTGTGCCAGGCCGCAGGGTGCTTTTTACATGTTCCCGAACTTCGCCAGCTACAAAGGGCGGAGCTTCCAGGGGCAGGAGATCAGGGACATCGATTATTTAGGCACCTTGATGCTGGACCAGGCCCATGTGGCGGTGGTGCCGGGGAGCGGATTTGGTGCCCCCGATTACATCCGCTTCTCATATGCTAATTCCATGGCGAACATCAAAGCAGGGCTGGACCGGGTGGAGGCGTTCCTGCGCCATCTGGATTAGGGCAAAGGGTGATGGGGAGGTGGAAGGGCCGGGTGCCGGAGGGCGCCCGGCCGTCACGTTGATGGAGCTGCAGGGAAAACGGGTTGTGGTGATCGGGTTGGGAGCCAGCAACGTCCCGCTGGTGAAATATTTGCTGAAAAAGGGTGCCCGGGTGGTGGCGGCGGATCAGAAGCCGGCCGCTGAACTGGGGGAGGCGGGGCGGGCCTTGGCCGGACTGCCCATTACCATGCACCTGGGGCGGGATTATTTGGCCAGAGCTTTGCGCGAGGAGGCGGAAATGGTCTTCCTGACGCCCGGCATGCGCAAGGATTTGCCGGAGTTGAAGGCGGCCAGGGAACGGGGCGTGCAGTTTTGGAGTGAGATGCGGCTGTTTTTCCATCTCTGCCGGGCCCCGATTCTGGCGGTCACCGGCACTTCCGGCAAGACCACCACCACCACGCTGTTGGGGGAAATGATCCGGGCGGCGGGTTTCCAAACATATGTGGGCGGGAATATCGGCAGTCCCTTGATCGAACAGGTGGAAGAGATCCCGCCGGAAGCCCGCGTTGT
>DUQP01000031.1 GCA_012837735.1 Bacillota bacterium | reverse complement strand
CTCCTCGAAGGATGGGTAACTCTGAGGCTAGACTCCACAAGATGGGCAATCAAAAAGCAAAAGCTAATTTGGATCGTGCTATTAAGAATTTGGAGGCAAGAATTCGGCATCTAGAAGTTAAGGAGAAACCCTCAAAAATTGAAAAAATCAAGTTAGACATTGGGGATGTTCAGAAAATATATAGCAAAGTTATCATCGAAGGAAATGAGCTCAACAAGAGCTTTGGGGGAAAAGTTATCTTTAAAGATGCTCAGTTTCATCTAGAAAATGGAGCTAAGGTAGGTTTAATAGGTCCCAATGGGTGCGGAAAAACCACTTTGCTAAAAATGATCCTGAACCAAGAGCCCCCAATAAAGATTGCTCCTAATGTAAGGATTGGTTATTTCAGTCAGGAGTTGAGTATCTTAGAGGAAAATAAGAGTATCCTTGACAATGTTATGGCAAAAAGCGTTTATGAGGAGAGTTTTGTCAGAATATTATTGGCCCGCCTTCTTTTCAAAGGAAATAGCGTGTATAAAAAGGTTAGGGTTATAAGCGGAGGGGAACGAGTGAAGGCTTCCTTTGCAAAAATAATATGTAGTGACTTTAACCTATTGATCCTTGACGAACCTACAAACTATCTAGATCTAAATTCTCTGGAAGTGGTGGAAGAAGTTCTGAGAGAGTATGAACACACCCTGCTCTTTGTTTCTCATGATCGGCGCTTTATTAATTCAGTAGCTAATCAGATCATGATCATCGAAGACCACAAGCTTAAAACTTTCAAGGGTAGCTATGAAGAATATATGTCTAGTAGGACTGGCGTTAGAGACAGGAAAAAAGAGCAGATCGAGGAAGAAATCTTACTATTAGAAACTCGTTTGACGGAGGTAATAAGCAAGATTTCTATGCCCTCCAAAAAGGATGATCCAGAGCTTTTAGAGGTAGAATACCTTGACATTTTAGGGCGAATCCGCCGCTTGGAAAATCTCCTTGAATAAAAAAGAAAAACTTCAAACCTGGGTTTCACCGTCGGAAAACAGGGATGCGTGTCTTACAGTTCTTTAAAGTACGTCGCTCAAACGACTATAATAAGGACATAATTTCCAACAGAAAGGCCTACGGAAGGATGGGATACATTTCAGCATCAGAAGCTGCTGAAAAGTGGGGGCGTTTCCCTCCGGCGGGGGCAGCGGCTTCTGGCCGCCCGGAGGATCCCCCGCGCCCAAAATACGGACGGGCGTGGATGATTCCCGCTGATGTCGAAAAACCAGGGGATTTGCGTAAAGAGAAAAAACACCCGTTAGAAGCGCTGTCCTGCGAACTGGTCCGTCTTTTTGAGGCTACTTCCATGCCCATGCCAGCCAATAACCCCGCTGAGATTCTCAGTATGGTGACATAGGAAATGTCACGGCTGCAATACGAAATGGAACTTGCCTACCTGCGGGGTGATTTTGCCCGGATAATGTGCTACTACGAAAAGACCCAAGGGAATGAAGCGGCAAGGCTGCGCGCCTCCCTGCCAGCGGTGGTGGCAGCAATCAGCCTGGGGGGGACTACCCTGCATATCTCAGGATTGAAGCAGATCTGAAGAGATTTGCTGAAATAGGCCGTGACAGCCATGTTTCCGCTGTCGCGGAGTTGGCGCTGGCCTGCGTCGCCATCAGCGCAATTGCCCCCGCCATGGTTCCCGGCTGGCTGGCTGAGGGAGATTTCAGCGCTTTTCATCCTCAACTGATAACACTAGCGATTCTCTCAAAAATATTGAATATGCAGAGACCTGGGTATATAGGATCATGATGAATGAAATCTATAGACGTTTAGACATGAAAGCAATAAATTCTATTGATGATGAAAGTTTCACAGAGCCTCAGGTCGAAGATACATATGAAAATATAGATTTAATGAGAGCATTAAATTCTATGTCTGATAAAGACAAAACAGTAATTCAGTTGAAGTTTTTTGAAGGTCTTATACTTGACGAAATTGCATATGTACTTGGGGAAAATCTTAGTACGATTAAGAGCAGATTATATAGAGGCCTGAAAAAACTCAAATGTATGGATAATGTTGGTTGAAAGGAGGTCCTTGTTATTGTCTGATTATGATGATAAAAATTTAAGATTATTTAAGAAAAAGTATGAAAAACCAGTCATGAGCGATAAGGTTGTTTTTGAAATGGAACAGCGTATAAATCAAGGAAAGAAGACCAAGAGATCTATGTCAAAGAAAAAAGCTTATAAAGGATGGGCTATTGCTGCGGTTGCAGCACTTGCAATCCTAATTCTACCCAATACATCGAGTTCAAAAGCATCCGGCATGGAAAGTATCCCTTTATTTGGCGGATTCTTTAAGTGATAAATAACCGATCCAGTGAAAGCAAAAATCGTTTCTGGTTTGAGCAGTTGCGGCCAGCAGATTTTTGCACATTGAAAAAGGAGGGACAGCCTTGAAAAAGGCTGTCCTTTACCGCCTGTCATGTTCAGATATCCATTAACACGCCGCCGTTCACATCTATGATTTCCCCTGTGATGAAGGCGGATTGATCAGAAATCAGAAACATAATCACATTCGCAACCTCTTCCACAGTGCCCATCCTGCCCGTGAGCGGGATATTGCGCCCCATGCGCTCCCGCACGTCATCCGGCCACTCATCGGTCATATTAGTGGTAATCGGCCCCGGTGCCACGGCATTCACCCGCACCCCATCTTTCACCAAGTATTTGGCAAAAGACATTGTCAGGCAAATGACGCCTGCTTTGGAGGCGGAATAGTGCGGCCCGACGGCTATGCCGCCCACCTTCCCGGCCACCGATGAAATATTAACGATGTTGCCGCTTTTTTGTGCTTTGAAAAATGGCACGGCAGCCTGACTGCACAGGAATGTGCCCTTCAGGTTCACATCCATCATCAGATCCCATTCTTCCACGGACAACTCGTCGATCGGAGTCAACCGGCAGATGCCGGCTGAATTCACCAGCACATCCAGGCGCCCATATTCTTGGCGCACCTTTGCAAATAGGGCCTGCACAGATTCTTTCTCTGCCACATTGGTCGGAACCGCCAACACTTTGGCTCCAGCGGCAGCCAATTCCTGTTCGGACCGCGCTAAAGCCTCTTCATCCCAATCCGCCAACACTACGATCTCGCCCTGCTCCGCCAACATCCGCGCCGTAGCCAAGCCGATGCCGTTGGCACCACCGGTAATGACACAAACTTTTTCCGCCATTCCATATCCTCCTTATCCTTCATTTCAGACCCAAATTATTATTCTTTCGCAAGTCCTGCGACCAGTTCCTTCTTAACCGCCTTTTCATCTACGCCGCTGATCCCATATTTCGGGGTTAACCAGATTCGGCGGCTTGCGCCCGGATACGGCCGCCAACAAGTTGCGGGCCGCAGTGGTGCCCATTTCGTAGCGCGAAGGACGGGTAGCGCTGCCCAAATGTGGGATCAAGACCACATTGTCCAATTCCAGGAGCGGATTGTCCAGGGAGATCGGCTCCCGCTCAAACACATCAAGACCGGCAGCGGCGATTTGCCCAGTGCGCAACGCCGCTACTAAAGCTTTTTCATCAACAACCGGCCCGCGCGCCGTGTTGATCAAAATGGCTGACTTTTTCATCAAGCCCAGTTCCCGCTCTCCAATCAGGTGGTGAGTTTGTTCAGAAAGCGGCACATGCAATGATACAAAGTCGGATGCCGCCAGCAAATCCTCCAAAGGCCGATATTGCAGCCCGAGCTGTGCTTCCAGCTCCGGCCGGCGGCGCCGGCTGTAATAAAGGACTTCCATATCAAAACCGCGTCCCCGCCTGGCCATCGCCTGGCCAATCCGGCCCAACCCAATTACCCCGAGCGTCGCGCCCCAAACCGGTGCCCCCAGCAACCAGTCCGGCTGCCATTGCCGCCATTCCCCGTCCCGCAGGGCGCGCTCCGCGCGCGTCAGCATCCGGGCGGCCGCCATTAACAAGGCAAACGCCATGTCGGCCGTGGCGTCCGTCAACACACCGGGGGTGTTCGTCACTAAAACGCCGCGCGCGCTGGCAGCGGGGACATCTATGTTGTCATAACCGACCGCATAATTGCTGACCACTCTCGCCTGCCCAGCCACATCCAACAACTCGCCGTCAACCCGATCCGTGACATGCGTGAGGATCCCATCCACTCCCGGTACCCGGCGCAAAAATTCCTCCCGCGGAATGGGCCGGTCCTCTTCCCACATGTCCACCTGCAGCTCAGCCTCCAGCATCTGCAGGGCCGGCCCGGGCATGGTGCGGGTCACGAAAACGCGCGGTTTGCTCATCAGCTTGACCCCCTCCAGAATTCATTCTGCACCATCTTTCCACACCCCCCAAACCAAGTCCTGCCAAAAAAGCGCCCCTGCGGGCGCCTAGGGTTTGATTTGGGATTGGCAGGGGGCTGCTTCCTCCTGGCGACCCAGCCGGGTCAACCAGCTGGTCTTACCGGTACGCACCTGGACATGGATAATGCCGCGGAACGGCCCCCACTCCCCCAAAATACGGAACAGACTGAGGGCAATATCGACCGTTTGACCAACGATCACCGCACTACACACTGTCCCGAGGCCCACCGGTCCACCCAGCACATAACCAACCACCAGCACCGTCAGCTCCATCGCCGTGCGGACATTCCCCACCCGCCAGGGGGAGCGCTTGGAAATAGCCAGCATCAATGAGTCGCGGGGACCGCCGCCCAGATCCGCAGAAAGATACCAGGCACCGCCAAACCCGATGATGCCGCTGCCCACGAAGACGAGTAAGATGGCGGCCGGAAGGGCTACCGGGTCGGGACTGATTAAATGGGCATTGATTACATCGATAAAAAACCCCACGAAAATCATGTTCAATACTGTCCCCAATTGGGGCCGCACGCCCAGCAGGGCGCTAATCACAATGATCACCAGACCGGCGCCCTGCGAGATGCGCCCCAGGGTCCAACCGGTTTTGTAAGTTAGGCCAAGGTGAAACACTGTCCAGGGATCGACCCCAAATGTGCTCCCTTTCGCCACTAACACGATACCAAAGGCAAGGCACATCATGCCCAGAAACATCCAGCCGTATCTAAAAAATAAAGTCCGCCATGGCATCAGCGGCTTCCCCCCTGGCCATTTTATGACTGCGCCCGGTCCGGCTCCTGGCTGCCAAGATGGGCGTGTACTGCTAAGGCCGCCCGTTTGGTCATCCCCGGCACCCGCGCCAGTTCTTCTAAACTGGCAGCCCGTATCCCTGCTATTGATCCGAAGTGCTTCAAGAGATTCTTGCGCCGGCGCGGGCCGATGCCCGGGATCTCATCCAATAGCGAGCGCCGCCCCTCCTCATCCCGCAGCCGCCGGTGGTATGAAACGGCAAACCGGTGCGCTTCGTCGCGAATCCGTTGCAGCAAATGCAGGGCCGCCGCATCGCGCGGCAAAACGATCGGCTCACTTTCGCCTGGCCGAAACAAGTGTTCATGTTCCTTGGCCAGGGCCGCCAATTCCACTGGCTGCGTTAGGTCTGGCAAAGCATCCAGGGCAGCTTGCAGTTGTCCTTTGCCGCCATCCACCAGCACCAAATCCGGCCAGGCAGAAAAACTCCCATCCCGCTCATCAGTGGCCATCAGGCGCCGGAAGCGACGCCTGATCACTTCCCGCATGGCAGCGTAGTCATCCGGCCCCGGCACATGCACGCGAAAGCGCCGGTAATCTTCCTTTGCCGGTTCGCCAGCGCGAAAGACCACCATGGAGGCCACGGCACTGGCCCCGTGCAAATGGGAGATATCGTAGCACTCAATCCGGTTTGGGACCGATGGCAACTTCAAACTCTCCGCCAGGTCCCGCAGGGCCACCTGGCGCAACTCCTCGGCTTGCTGCCGGCCCGCTTGCCGTTCCTGCAAGGCCAGTTCGGCGTTCTCTTGCGCCATCGCCACCAGCCGCCGCTTATCTCCACGTTGCGGGCGATGCAGCCGTACCCGCCGCCCGGCGCGATGCCCCAACCAGATCTCGATATCCGCTTTTTCCTCCAGTTCTTCGCTCAACAAGATCTCCGGGGCAATGAAAGCGGCCCGCTCGTAATATTGTTTCACGAACGCCCCCATCAGCTCGCCCCCCGCCACATCTCCAGCAGCCGGGAAAAAATATTCCTCGCGCCCCACCAACAGTCCGTCCCGCACAATAAAGACCTGGATCAGGGCATCGTGCCCTGCTTTGGCCAACGCCACCACATCCCGGTCATCCCCGCTGGTGGAAACCACCTTGTGCTTGGTGGCAGCTCTTTGCACCGCCTGCAACCGGTTCCGCAGCTCGGCCGCCCGTTCAAAATCCAGGTCAGCCGCCGCCTGCTGCATCTCTTTTTCCAGCCGTTCCATTGTCTCCGTATGTCGTCCGGCCAGAAACGAACAGAGCTGCTCAATATTATCCCGGTATTCCCTCGGCGCTACCCATCCCTGGCAAGGACCGGGGCAGAGCTGAATGTGGTAGTCCAAACAGGGCCGGGAGCGACCCCGGTCAAATGTTTCGCAAGAGCGATAGGGAAATAACCGGCGAGCCAGTTTCACCGTTTCCTTCATCGCCCCCACATCCGTAAAGGGGCCGAAGTAGCGGGCGCCGTCCCGAGCCGGTCTGCGCACCACTGACAACCGCGGGAATTCTTCATCCATCGTCACCTTTAGATACGGGTACTGTTTGTCATCCCTTAGCCGGATGTTAAAGCGCGGCCGGAAGCGCTTGATCAGGTTGCTCTCCAAAATCAAGGCCTCCATGGGCGAGTCGGTGACGATGTATTCGAAATCGGCCGCCTCCTGCATCAGCAACCTGGTCCGCGGTGCCAGGGTACCCGTGAAATAGGAGCGCACCCGGTTACGCAGGGAAGCCGCCTTGCCCACATAAAGGGGCTTGTGGGCCGCATCCCGGAATATATACACCCCCGGCCGGTCCGGCAGGTTTTTCAGCTTTTCAGGTCTAGCAGTGCTCATCTTGACCTGCCCTCCTTCAATACCCGCCGCAGGTACTGCCCCGTAAACGAGGCCTCCACCCCGGCCACCTCTTCCGGGGTACCGCAGGCCACCAGCAGACCACCACCGTCTCCCCCTTCCGGTCCCAGGTCGATCAGATAGTCGGCCGTTTTGATCACATCCAGATTGTGCTCGATCACCAGCACGGTATCGCCGGCATCCACCAACCGCTGCAGGACGCTGAGCAAGCGGTCGATGTCCGCCATATGCAAACCGGTGGTCGGTTCATCGAGAATATATAGTGTCTTGCCGTTGCTGCGGCGGCTCAGTTCGGCAGCCAGCTTCACGCGCTGCGCCTCGCCCCCGGAAAGGGTGGTTGCCGGTTGCCCTAGCTTGATATAACCGAGGCCAACGTCCTCCAGGGTTTGCAGTTTGCGCTTGATGCGCGGGATCTCGCGGAAAAACTCCAAAGCCTCGCTGACCGTCATGGCCAAAACATCGGCAATCGTCTTCCCCTTGTAATGCACTTCCAGCGTTTCCCGGTTATAGCGCTGGCCTTTGCACACCTCGCAAGGCACATACACATCCGGCAAAAAATGCATCTCGATGCGAATGATCCCGTCCCCCCGGCACGCCTCACAGCGGCCGCCTTTCACATTGAAGCTGAACCGGCCCGGTTTATAACCCCGCATCCTGCTCTCCGGCGTCAGCGCGAACAATTCCCGGATGTAGTCAAACACCCCGGTATAAGTGGCGGGATTGGAACGCGGAGTGCGGCCAATCGGGGCCTGGTCGATGGCGATCACTTTATCGAGCTGGGCGAATCCCAGCAGCTGCTCGTGGGCTCCCGGTCGCCCTTTCGCGCCATGCAATTCCTGCGCCAGGCGCTTGTAAAGGATTTCATTCACTAAAGTGCTTTTGCCCGATCCCGAGACACCCGTAACACAAATTAGCACTCCTAGGGGAATCGTGACCGTCAAATCGCGTAGATTGTGCTGGCACGCCCCCACCACCTGCAGGAACTTACCATTTGCCTGCCGGCGGGTCTTGGGTAGCGGGATGTGACGCTGCCCACGCAAATACTGCCCGGTGATGGATTCCGGGCAATTCAGCACATCCGCCAGATTGCCGCTCACCACCACCTGGCCGCCGTGCTCACCGGCCCCCGGCCCGATATCCACAATATGATCCGCCGTGCGGATGGTCTCCTCGTCATGCTCAACCACAATCAGGGTGTTCCCCAAATCGCGCAGGTGCAGTAGGGTATCAAGCAGCCGCCGGTTGTCGCGCTGGTGCAAACCGATACTCGGTTCATCCAGGATATAAAGCACCCCCACCAAGCCGGATCCGATCTGGGTGGCGAGGCGGATCCGCTGCGCCTCACCCCCGGACAGGGTGCCCGTCTGCCGGTCCAGCGTCAGGTAGTCGAGACCGACATTGACCAAGAACGTCAACCGTTCCGTGATCTCTTTCAGAACCTGCCGGGCAATCATTCCTTCCCGTTCCGACAAATGCAGATCCCGGAAAAATGCCAGCGCCTCCTTGACGGACATGGCAGTAACCTGCGATATGTTGCGACCGGCGACCAAAACCGCTAAAGCCTCCGGTCGCAACCGGGCACCCCGGCAAGCCGGACAGGGCAGAGTGGTCATGTATTGCTCTATCTCACGCCGGGCATGCTCCATTTTCGTTTCCCGGTGCCAGCGTTTCAAAGTCGGGATCACGCCGCTGAAATGGATCGTCCGCACCCGCCTGTGCCCATAGCTGTCCTGGCGCTCGAATCTAATCCGCTCCCGCCCGGACCCATACAGAATGATATCAATGAAACGCTGCTCCAGGTCCTGCAGGGGGGTCTCCGTGCTAAAACCGTAATGATCCGCCACCGCCTGCAGCAGTTGCGGCAAATAGGAACCAAACGCCCAAGGCGCCACACCGCCCTGGGAGATGGAACGGGTACGGTCCGGCAGTACCAGATCCGGATCGATCTCCGTTTGCTGGCCCAAACCGGTACACACCGGGCAGGCCCCAAACGGGCTGTTGAATGAGAATGTGCGGGGCGCAATCTCCTCCACACTCACCCCACAGTCCGGGCAGGCCAGGTTTTGGCTAAACAGCAGTTCTTCCCCATCAATCACATCCACCAATACTAACCCGTCCGCCCAGGCAAGGGCCGTTTCCAGGGAGTCCGCCAGGCGGCTCTCGATCCCGGCTTTGATCACTAACCGGTCCACCACGATCTCCAGGTTGTGCTTTTTGTTTTTATCCAGCTTGATTTCGGCGCTCAATTCCTGCATTTGCCCGTCGATGCGCACGCGCACGAAACCGCCCCGGCGGATATTATTCAGGATCTGCTCGTGCTCCCCTTTACGCCCGCGCACCACCGGGGCCAGGATTTGTACCCTACTCCCCTCCGGCAGCGCCATGATCTGATCCACCATCTGATCGACGGTCTGGCGCGTGATCGGCCGCCCGCAGCGATGGCAATGCGGATGCCCGATGCGGGCGAACAACAACCGCAGATAATCGTAGATCTCCGTGACGGTGCCCACCGTGGAACGGGGGTTTTGGCTAGTCGTTTTCTGATCGATGGAGATCGCCGGGCTTAAACCCTCGATATAATCCACATCTGGCTTGTCCATTTGGCCTAAAAACTGGCGCGCGTAAGCGGACAAGGATTCCACGTAACGGCGCTGGCCTTCCGCATAAATGGTATCAAAAGCCAAAGTGCTCTTGCCGCTCCCGGAAAGCCCCGTCACGACCACTAAGGCATTACGCGGAATCGTAACATCGATATTTTTCAAATTGTGCTCCCTTGCCCCTTTGACAAAGATGACGTCTTTTGCCACCATGATCCTGCCTTTCTGAAGGAGACCGCCGGGCCATTGGCACCCGGCGGGATTATTATTGTTTCCAAAATTCGTGTTTTCTGTTTGTGGACCGGGAATCCTGCCAAAGTCCGCTGATGATACTGTTTCGTCCGCCAGGGCATGATATAGTCAGCGTGCATAAAAGGAGGTGAACACATGGCCAACAACCAACACATTCACTGCACTGTCAATAGCTGCCACTACTGGAATCAAGGCAACAAATGCCAAGCGAACGAAATTCTGGTGACATCGGACCGGATCGGTGAAAGCCGTGGCGATAGTTATGACGCCACTATGGCCACCAGCATGTCCGAAACCCCAGTCGGCAGCTGTATGGAGACCTGCTGCAAGACCTACGTCTCAAAGGGTTCTGACAGTGTCAAACTGGACGGGGTCTACCGCCAATAACGGGCCTGTCGTCGGTGGCCGGCGACCGCTCATGCGGTCGCTGGCACCGGCCAGGGCTAACTCCGCCGCACCGCGCCATAACGCCTTTCTTCCAATTCGAAAATCACATCCCGTAACACGGCCGCCTGTTCAAATTCCAGCCGCTTGCTGGCCTCCTGCATTTGCTCCCGCAGGCGCGCGATCGCTCTCGGGAGTTCGTCCGGGCGCAAATCGGCCAACCGCTTGCCCTGGAATGTGGTGACCGCTTCCGCCCCCTGATCCTGCTCGGCAACCCTGGTGGCCTCCAGGACTTCCCGCACCGCTTTGCGCACCGTCTGGGGTGTGATGCCATGCCGTTCGTTAAATACCATTTGCCGGTCCCGGCGCCGTTGTGTTTCATCAATCGCCCGCCGCATCGCCTCCGTGACCCGGTCCGCATACATGATCACATACCCATCCACGTTCCGGGCTGCCCGCCCAATCGTCTGCACCAATGAGGTCTCGGAACGCAAAAATCCTTCCTTGTCCGCATCCAGGATCGCCACCAGAGCCACTTCCGGCAAATCCAGCCCTTCTCGCAACAGGTTGATTCCCACCAACACGTCGAACTGGCCCAGGCGCAGGTCCCGCACGATTTCCATCCGTTCGATCGTGGCCACCTCAGAATGCATATAGCGGACCTTCACCCCTACCTCCCGCAGATATTCCGTCAGGCCCTCCGCCATGCGTTTGGTCAAAGTTGTCACCAGCACCCGGTAGCCGCGCCCCACCACCCGGTTGATTTCTGCCAGCAAATCGTCGATCTGGTCGGCGGTCGGCCGCACTTCCACCCTGGGGTCCACGAGCCCTGTGGGTCGGACGATCTGCTCCACCACCCGATGCGATAACTGAAGTTCATATTGGCCGGGAGTGGCGGAGGCAAATATGATTTGACCACGCTTTTGTTCGAATTCGGCGAACGTCAACGGGCGGTTGTCATAGGCGGACGGTAACCGAAAACCATGTTCCACCAGGGCATCCTTGCGGGATTTATCACCGGCATGCATGGCCCGTAATTGTGGCAGAGTGACGTGGGACTCATCGATGATGGTCAAAAAATCCTCCGGGAAGAAATCCAAGAGAGTGAAAGGAGGGTCCCCCGGTCGGCGGTCTGTGAAGTGGCGCGAGTAGTTCTCGATCCCGTTGCAATAACCGAGCTGTTGCATCATCTCTAAATCATAACTTGTGCGTTGTTCCAACCGCTGCGCTTCCAGCAGCTTGCCCTGATTGCGCAGCTCGGCCAGCCGCTCGGCCAGCTCGGCCTTGATGGAACGGATGGCCTGCTGCATTTTTCCCTCTGTCGTGACATAGTGGCTGGCGGGGAAAATCGCCACATGCTGCCGCTCCCCCAACACTTCCCCGGTAATGACGTCTATTTCAGTAATGCGTTCCACTTCATCACCAAACAGCTCGACCCGAATGGCGCGCTCCACCAGCGAAGCCGGCAGGATTTCAATGCAGTCCCCCCGCACCCGGAATGTGCCGCGATGAAAATCCACATCATTGCGCATATAACGGATCTGCACCAACTTGCGCAAGATCTCGTCCCGGTCCTTTTCCATACCCGGCCGCAGCGACAAACACAGGTCGCGATAGTCTTCCGGCGACCCAAGGCCGTAGATGCAGGACACACTTGCCACCACAATCACGTCCCGCCGCTCCAGAATGGCGGAAGTGGCCGAGTGGCGCAGCTTGTCGATCTCCTCGTTCACGGCCGCATCCTTTTCGATATAAGTATCAGATTGCGGGATATAGGCTTCAGGCTGGTAATAATCATAGTAGCTGACGAAATACTCGACGCTGTTATGGGGAAAGAACTCTTTGAATTCACTGCACAACTGGGCCGCCAGGATCTTGTTGTGGGCGATCACCAGCGTCGGGCGTTGCACTTGCGCAATGACCGCCGCCATGGTATATGTCTTGCCGCTACCGGTCACTCCCAGCAGTGTCTGGTTGCGCAGCCCATTGCGGATCCCGTCGCTCAGTTGCGCGATGGCCTGCGGCTGATCACCCTGGGGTGTGAATTCTGATACTATCCGGAACCGCCCGTCCACTACCCCACCCCCCTCACATCCGGCGCCATTTGCGCCACCAGCGCTGCAGCAACCCGCCCCGCCGCCGCTGCACATACACTCCGCCCGCGGGCGGCAGCAGCAACAGCCCCAGCTCGCCGGCCAGATCGACAGCCCCGCTGACCGTTATCCTTTGCCCGTCCCGCAATGTCAATTCCCGCCGCCCCGGCTGGGCCAGGGCGCTCTGCACGGCGTCCCGGCTATACACCGGCTCCCCGTCCACCGCCCGGATCACATCCCCGGAGCGCAACCCGGCCTGCCGGGCCGGGCTCTGGGGCAGGGTATCCAGCACCAGCACGCCCATGGCCGGTTGACTCAGCACCGGCCGGGCACCCTCCTGATTGCGGGTTCCCAGCTTGATTACCAGCTCATGCCCAAAGGCACTGGCCGCCGCCGCCGCCCAATGCAAGATGGGGTAAAAGGCGGACGCCACCGCCAACAGCAACAACGAAACGCTATAGACGCCAAGTTGCCAGGCGCTTTGCCTGGTGCGCTGACGAGGCCACTGGGTGAGCGCCAGGTCGGAATATCCAAGCGCGGCCGCCACCGGCAAAAGGACGAACAACCCGTTTTCCCCGGCACCGGCCAGATCCAGAGCCGGGATCAGCGGCCACCAGTCCGGCATCGGGATCGCCCCGGCCGGCACGCCGGAGGGCAGCTGAATCAACAGCAACAGGAAGATCGGCATTGCCCAGAAGCGTTGTAGGGCGAAACCACCGACCAGCTCTCCCCGCTCCGTACTGATCGGCATTGCGGCTGCCCCCTGGTGGCCTGTGAAGCGAATCAAGATGCTCTCCATTATGTGCAGGATCGCGACCAGTGCCACCACTGCCGGTACGCTCAAGCGCGGCCAGCCGAACAACAAATGCGAAAACGCTAAAATGGCTCCCGCATACGAGAAACACATCAAGCGGGGATGGATCATTGACAACAACACAGCCACCAACAGCAGGTAACCGGCACCCAGATCCGTAGCGCTGATCCCCACCACAACCAGCAGGATGCTCCCCACCAGCCCCCCGACCACTCCCTGTAGGGTGGTGACGATGGTTTCCCGCACCGGGTTAATGAGCGCCACTCCATACAACTGCTTTTGCAGTCTCGCCACCCTCCGATACTGCCATCCCACCAGGGCAATCACAATCCAGAAGATCAATGCCAGGCGCGGATCATAGCCCAGCCGTGGCAGCGTACGTAGCATTTCCCATAATACCGGCCAAAAAGGGAACAACTGCCTTCACCTCTCACTCGTTCAGCAGTTTCCAGGCCGCTCTCAACTGATCATCCTGCGGCATATTCGGCCGTTCCATCCCGAGCGGTACGCTGGCTGCCACAGCCAGGTCAGGCTCCAGACCCTCACCGTCCAGTGCTATCCCCCGGGGAGTGAGAAAGTGGCCGCTGGTCAGCTTCAGCCCGGCCCCCGAATCCAAAGCAATAATCGTCTGCACAGAACCCTTGCCGTATGTGCTGGTGCCGACCAATGTCCCGGCAGCGCGATCCCGGACCGCTCCCGCCACGATTTCAGCCGCACTGGCACTGCCTTCATCTATCAATACTACCAGGGGCATCCCCAACCCCTGGGAATATGAATAACGCGTCAAACGCTGGCCCAGCTGGTCCTCCAAAATCAGGATCGGCCCCTCTGGGACTAGCATCTCCGCCACCCGCAGGGCATCTTCTAGCAAACCGCCCGGGTTGCGGCGTAAATCCAGGATCAACTTCTCCATGCCCTGGGCACGCAGCCCATCCAACGCCTGCGCGGTTAATTGGGCCGTCCGTTCGTTAAAGAAGAATAAACGCAGATACCCGGTGTTGGCCGGCAGCATGATACTATCTACAGTCGGTAATTCAATATGCTCCCGCTCCACCATCATTTCCAACTGTTCGCTGCCGCGCTGTATCGTCAACCTGACCTGGGTATGCTGTGGTCCGGTGATCAACCCGACTGCCTCCAGTAACGTCATGCCGGCCACGCTATGGCCATCCACAGCCAGGATGACATCCTGCGGTTGCAGACCGACCCGTTCGCCCGGGGTCCCCGGTAAAGGAGTGACTATCGTCACCAGGCCTTCGCTCAACTCGACGACCACCCCGATCCCCTCGAAAGAGCCGCTGTTCTGATCCAACAGCCGCCGGTATTGATCAGCCGGCAAATACACGGAGTAGCGGTCATCAAGGGCATCCACCATCCCTGCGATCGCCCCTTGCACGAGCGTTTCCGGCGCCGGATTGCCCACGGCTTGATCACGGATGTGTTCCGCGACCTGGAGCAGGTCGCGGAAATTCTCCGCCTCTCCCAGGTAAGAAAGCCCGTCTCGCATCTCCGCCAGACGGGCCTGATAAAACCCTGCCGTAATCTGATATGTTGCCAAGGCGGTCACCAACACTAAAGCTAAAGCTGCCCATAGAATGGACCGCCGATTTCCACGCACAGGCATCCCATCCATTCCGCCAAAGTCTCTCCTACTATTCTACCGGAAGCGACCCCGATTGACAACGCCACCCCCAGAAAACAAATCAGGGGGCCGTAGCCCCCTGAGCCTGTCGCGCCCTGTCAAGGTAACATGCCGAGCGGGTTCACCGGGGTACCATTGACGCGGATTTCAAAGTGCAAATGTGGCCCGGTGCTCAGCCCGGTGGAACCGATATTGGCGATGTGTTGTCCTTTCACCACCGTAGTGTTCACGCTGGCCAGCAACCGGCTGGCGTGCGCATAGAGCGTGGAGTAGCCACCGCCGTGATCAATGATGATCGCCTGCCCGTAACCGCCCAACCAGCCGCTGAAAATCACAATCCCGCTTTCAGCGGCTTTAATCTGCTGGCCATGCGGGGCGCCAATGTCAATCCCGGTGTGGCCTTTCCAGACCTTAAGTACCGGGTGGAAGCGCCGCCCGAAATAAGAGGTGATCGGACCGGCGGTGGGCCAGGTGAAATCCTTGTTCACAGTGCTCAGTTTACCCTCCTGGGCTAACTGCAAACGCTGGATGATGCCGATCAACTCTTCCGAGAGCTCCTCCAACTCCGCGATCGCCCGCTCATGCATCTTTTTGTCGCTCTGGATGCGGGCCATCATCTGTTGCTGGCTGTTCTTCTCTTGCTGCACGGCATCACGTTTTGCCTGCGCTTCATTCCGCAAAACCGCTAGCTGCTGCTTTTCCTGCTCCAGCTTGACTCGTTGCGCTGCCAGCTTGTCCCGTTCGGCGCGGATCTGCTGGAACAAATCCACATCGGCCGCCACGATCTGCCGCAACAGCGAGAAACGACTGAAGAAATCCCCCAGGTCCTCCGCCTTCAGCAACACCTCCAGGTACCCTAAGCCCCGCGATTCATAGATGGCGCGCACCCGGTTTTTCAGCAGCTCCGTCCTTTCTTCCAGCTCCGCTTCCGTCGTGGCCAGCTCTTGCTCAGTATGGGCGACCTGGCGGGCCTTCAATGTCAATTCTTCTTCCGCCACCGCCAGTTCTTGCTGGGCAATATCCAGGCGGGCTTGCGTGTTGGCCAGCTCTTGAATGAGCGTTTGCCGCTTTTGCTCGTTTTGCTGCAGCTGTGCTTTTTGTTGTTCTATCTGCGCCCGCACCTGTTCCAGGCGTTTTTCCTGTTCGGCTATTTGCTGTTCATAATCGTTCCCATCAGCCCGGACAATGGCCGGCGCCAGGATGGTAAACAGAAATGTCAGGGCTATCATCAGGGCTACCCACCGCCAAAGCGTGCGCCCCATCGAGTTCATCGGTATCCCCCCAAGCAATGCTATACCCGCAGGAAACGGCGGATAGAGATGGTGCTTCCCACCGCTCCAATCACCACTCCCCCCACTATCAGCAAAGCCAGCACCAAAAGGATCGGTTGCCACTCAGCGACGATGGGCACAAATGGCAAAGAACGTTGCATGGCACCCACCACCCAGCTGTAACCAGCCCACACCAGTGCCGCCGTGACGACTGCGCCCGCCAGGCCCAACAATACTCCTTCCAGCAGGAATGGCCACCGGATCAATGCGTCAGTGGCTCCCACCAGCTTCATGATTGCCACCTCGCGCCGGCGCGCCACGACCGTCATCCGGATAGCGTTGGCAATGATCATCACAGTGGCCAAAATGAAAGCCACCAACAGCGCCGCACCACCGTACCGGATCACACTGGTCAGCGACAACAGCAGTTCCAGGATCTCCTGGCCATAATTCACTTCCGCCACGCCGGCGAGCTCAGCCACCTGGCCAGCGATGGCACTGATCTGTTCCGGGTCGGCAGCAGCGATCTCAAAGGAATCCCGCAATGGATTCATGTCCTCCACCGCCGCCAGGATGTCACTGTCCACCCCAAACTCTGCCTTTAAACGCTCCAAAGCCTCCGCTTTAGTCACATAAGCGACCTCGCTCACACCCTCAATAGCCTTGATTTGAGCGTCAAGCTCGGCCACCCGGGGGGCCGGTAAATTATCATCCAGGTAGGCCACCACCTGCATCTGCGACTCCAATGTGCCGGCCAGATGGTTGAAGTTAAATACCAATAACAGCACCAAAGCGAGCGTGAGCAGGGAAAGCGTGACGGTTGTGACCGCTGCCACGCTCATCAGAGTGTTTTTCTTGATCCCGCGGCCGGCCTCACCCAGGATGTACTTCCAGGTGCTTGGCTTCATTGCTATAGACCCCCCTTTCCTGATCCCGCACAATGCGGCCCCGGTCAAGGGCGATCACGCGTTTCCGAAACATATCGACAATGTTGCTGGCATGGGTGGCCATCACAACGGTGGCACCCATGCGGTTGATCTGTTCCAGAAGGGCCATGATTTCCAGCGAGGTCTGTGGATCGAGGTTGCCAGTGGGTTCATCGGCCAGAATCAGCGGCGGCCTGTTCACCAGGGCGCGGGCCAGCCCAACCCGTTGTTGTTCCCCACCGGAAAGCTGTGAGGGGTAGTGGCGCTCTTTCTCCGCTAACCCCACCATCTCTAAAACAGTCGGAACCCGGCGCCTAATCTCCTTGGGACTGGCCTCCGTCACGCGCAGGGCGAAAGCCACATTTTCAAACACAGTCCGGTCCGGCAATAGCTTGAAATCCTGGAAAATGATCCCGATACGGCGGCGCAGGTACGGTACATCCCGTTGGCGTAAGCGCGCTACGTCTTTGCCCCCAATCAGCAGCTGCCCTTCCGAGGGCAGCTCCTCGCGATAAAGCAGTTTCAGGAACGTGGATTTGCCGGCACCACTGGCTCCCACCAAAAAGACGAACTCACCCGGGCGAATGCGGACGTTGATATCCTGTAAGGCTACTACCCGGCGCGGGTAATAGATCTTGGAAACATGCTTGATATGAATCACTGTTTCCGCCCCCTCTCATCTCCAGCGGACAGCGACAATAATCACGGCTCAGATGACATAAAAATTTGTGAGATGACAATACCGCTCCTATTTCCTAATGGAATCACCGGATCAAGCCGCAGATACTCGACATAAGGTTCGACGGTAACAGAAAAATTCCTCTTAATTGCGAAAAAAGGTAAAAAATGAGAGGAGGCTGCCGCCCCCTCTCGCACTCACTGCTGAGAAAAAAGGCCGGGCAGATCGCCCGGCCCCCGTTACACTTTTCTAGCCACCGCCTCTCTGGCCGCCATGGCAATGTGTTCGGCGGTCATGCCGTAGTGCGCCAACAACTCATCCGGTTCACCGGATTGCCCAAACTGGTCCTGAATCCCCACCCGGCGGAGCGGCACGGGGTAGAATTCGCCCAGCGCCTCGGCCACGGCGCTGCCCAAGCCGCCAATGATATTGTGTTCCTCCGCCGTCACCACCGCCCCACAGGTTTTGGCCGCCCGCACGACCGCCCCGATGTCCAGCGGCTTGATGGTGGCCATGTTTATCACGCTGGCCGCTATCCCTTCTGCCGCCAACTGGTCAGCGGCCTGCAAGGCCAGCGACACCATCAGGCCGCAGGCGATGATCGCTACATCGTCTCCCGTCCGTAATTGGTCCGCCCGGCCGATTTGGAAGCGGTGTTCCTGATCATAGACCACCGGCACCTTGGGACGCCCCAATCGCAAATAAACGGGCCCGTGGTGCTGGGCGGCGGCAAACACCGCCTGCCGGGCCTGCTCGCCATCGGCGGGGACGATCACCGTCATATGGGGGATGGCGCGAACCAAAGCGATATCCTCCACCGCCTGGTGCGAAGCACCGTCTGCGCCGACGGTCAGCCCGGCGTGGGACGCGGCGATCTTCACGTTCAAATCCGCATAGGCAATGGAATTGCGGATCTGATCGAATACCCGGCCCGGGGCGAACACGGCGAATGTGCTGGCAAAAGGAATCTTGCCGGCGGCCGCCAAACCGGCTGCCACGCCAATCATATTTTGTTCCGCAATCCCCATGTTAAAAAAGCGTTCCGGGAACCGCTCGCCGAACAGGGCGGTTTTTGTGGATTTGGACAAGTCCGCATCCAACACCACGATATTCGGGTTTTGTGCTCCCAATTCCGCCAAAGCCTTGCCATAAGCATCTCTGGTAGCCATGGGTTCGCTCATTCGTCCTCACCCCCCAATTCCCGCAACGCTTGCCGGGCTTGCTCGGCGTTCGGGGCTACCCCGTGCCAATCGATGGCATCTTCCATGAATGAAACCCCTTTTCCCTTCTTGGTATGGGCCAGGATCAGCTGCGGTCCTTGCGCCTCCGCCAAAGCCCGTTCTGTCACCTGCGCCAGGGCCGTCAAATCGTGTCCGTCGATCTCATGCACAGCCCAACCGAATGCCCGCCACCGATCGGCCAGCGGGGTGGGCGACATCACATCCTCAATCCGCCCATCGACCTGCAGGCGGTTAAAGTCCAAATAGGCCACTAAATTACTGAGCCGGTAATGGGCGCCGGCCATCGCCGCTTCCCAAATCTGTCCTTCTTCGCTCTCACCGTCTCCCAGGAGGGCAAAAACGCGGAAGTCCTTTTTGTCCACGCGCCCGGCCAGGGCCATACCAACGGCCATCGACAGACCCTGGCCCAGCGAACCCGTTGAGGCCTCCACGCCCGGCGTGCGTTTGGCATCCGGATGGCCCTGCAGCATGCTGCCCCACTTGCGCAGGGTGGTCAACTGTGTGGTGGGGAAGAAGCCCCGCTCCGCCAGCGTGGCGTAAAGGGCTGGCGCGGCGTGCCCCTTGGAGAGCACGAAGCGGTCCCGATCAGGCCAATCTGGCCGGGCCGGATCGATGCGCATGATGCGAAAATACAAGTTCACCAAAATCTCAACGCATGACAGCGACCCTCCCGGATGTCCAGAGCCGGCCGCCGCCGTCATGCGGATGATATGGCGGCGAATCCGCTGCGCTCTTGCTGTAAGTGTTAGTTCCTCGGCAGACATTTAGTACATTCCTCCCTACAACCACTATCTTTTTGCCCCAGCCTTGATGATGGTCCAGGCAAACCGGGGTAAAGCCAGCATCCGGCGCCACCGGCTGGGCTGCCGCAACAACCGATACAACCATTCCAAATGCAGGCGTTGCATCCAGGTGGGGGCCCGCTGAGTGATCCCTGCCAGGACATCAAAGCTGCCCCCGACCGCGATGGCCAGCGGCACCTGCAATTCCGCCCGATGAAAGGCCAGCCATTCTTCCTGTTTGCCGGCCCCCAGCGCCACCAACAATAAATCGGGGGCGGCAGCGCGGATTTTCTGGAGCACCGCTTGCTCCTCTTGCCCGGGTTGGAAGTAGCCGTGGTGATAACCTGTCACCACCAGGCCTGGCCAGCGCCGGGACGCTACCTGGGCGGCAGCCTGCACCACCTCCGGCCTGGCGCCCAGGAAAAACACCCTGCCGTGGCGCCTCGCCAACGCAGCAAGTAGATGAATCATCAAATCGTAACCGGGCACCCGTTCCGGTACCGGCTGGCCCAGGCGGGCCGCCGCCCATACCACCCCGATCCCATCCGGCACCAATAGGTCGGCGCTGGTGAGGGCTTGGTAAAAGACCGGATCATGCCACGCCCGATACACTATCTCCGGGTTGGGAGTAAAAATGAGGTTGGTCTCTCCTGTGGGCAATTGTTCCAGCGCCCAATGCAATGCCTCCGCCATCGTGACGGCATCCACCGGCACACCGAGGAGATCGACCCGCCTCCTGGCCAAATCATTCATCTCCCCTCACCCGGCAACAGGGAAACCAATAAATCGGCGTTCCACTCCGCCCGCTTGCGCAGCTCGCCTACGCGCCTGGCCAACTGCCCGACCAGCTCCCCTCGCCTTTGCCATATCTGCCATGCCTGCGCGACAAATTCTTGCGGCTGCAGATTGTTGGCCATAGCGGCCGGTGCCAGGCCCAATGAAGCCAGGAAAGCATCTATTTTCGGGTCATAGCTGATGCCAACCGGCACCACTGAACCGAGGGCGGCAAAGATCAAGGAATGCAACCGCATTCCCACCATCATATCCAACCCACTGCACAGATCGAGCAGGTCTTGGGTGCCCAGCCGCTGGCTCATCACCCGCGCCGGGTTAAACATATGGGAGGCGACCAGGCGGGAGAATTCATAGTCCGCCGGGTATTGCATGGGGATGAACAATAACACCGCCCCCGTGGCCGCCACCAAGTCATCCAGGGCTTTCGCAAGCGTCCGCGGTGAAACGGCCTCCCATTCTCGCACCGACACACCAATCACCGGCTTTCCCCCCACCGGCACTTCCTGCCATAAAAAAGCCCGGCCTCGTCCCCTGTCAGTAGGCTGCAGGGTGAAAACGGCATCGGCAGTCACCTCCAGAGGAGGCGCATGCACCCCAAGCTGGCGCAGCAGGGCAGCCGAACCGGGATCCCGCACCGTCAGCCAATCCATCCGGTTCACGACCGTCCGGATGAGAGCTTTGCCCAGGCGGCCGGTGACAGGGCCGATCCCCTGCGCATACATCAACACCGGGCAACGACGCGCCAATGCCAAACAGACGATACCGAGATAATAGGGAATCGTCCAGCGACCAGTGACATCCTGCAACAGGCTGCCACCACCGCTGACCAGCAAATCGGTTTTCGCCAGAGCCCGCAAGATGGCCGGCAGATCTGTGCGACCAATCGCAATCACCCCGTGTTGCCTGGCTGTATGGGCGGGATCAGCCGATGTGACGGTGATCTCCAGCTCGGGTATCCGGCGGCGCCAGGCTCCCACCATAGCGGCCAGCAAAGCCTCGTCACCCACATTGCCAAACCCAAAATATCCCGAAACCAGAACCCGTGCCATCTCAACTCTCCTTCTCCCATGGCGCCGGGCGGGCCGTCCTGATGAACGGCCACAGCACAGCGGTGACCGCCAAACCGACCACCAAACCGAGGGTGAGGCCATTGGCCCCTCTCAGCAATGACAGCACCACAGGGGTGAACAAATGTTCAAACGAGTTCACGATCGATACCTGGCCAATGGCACCAGCTACTGCTAACAGGCTGGCTAAGTCGACACGCCGGAGGCTGGCCGCCACAGCTGCCAAAAACAGGGCGGGATGTCCGATCAAAAACTCCTTCGTGCGCGGTCGGACCCCGAAAACGCTCTCCAAAAAAGAGCGCGCCTCCAATTCGAAACCCGCCACGGGCAAAATCGTGCCACTGCGCGCAACATATAAAAAGGCGGCCAGCAGGATCAGCATGAGTACAAAGACTTCCCCCAGCGCCAACGGGCGCATCAGATAGCCGCGCAAGCGCGTCCAAGCCGCCCGCAGGCTAGGCGCTTCCCCGGGTCCCAGCGGCGCTGTCAGCACAGCCACCAGGACCAACAGCGGCGGCAAAAGGAGCGAAATTTTCACGCCACGGAATACCTGCCAGCCATTCAAGTAGTCGGGTTGCGTCAAGATCCCGGCCACGAGCAGTCCCCCCAGCAAAGAGATGGCACTGGCGGAAATTAGGGCGACCACACCCCGGGCGGCATGGGCAGTGAACCCACCCCAGATGGCCTTGATGGGCCAGGTCTGAACCTGGGACAAAACGGCCAAAGCCGGAAAGACGATCGCCGCCCCCAACGCCAAAAGCTGTCTGCCCAATGGGCCCTGGAACAGCAAACCAGTCACCGCCAGGAAAGCCAACCCGCTGAAAATCAACCTAGGTCCAGGCGCCAATGGGCAAAGCAGTTGCAACAACAATAGCCCCGCTGCCGCCACTCCCCAGGCCAACAGGAGATCCGCCCCGCGGTGGCTTTCCCCCACCGGCAAGGGAGCAGGATTACCGGCCACGAATCCTTCCGCAGCGAGCCTCTCTGACAGCTCACGAAAGCTGTTTAATGTATCGGCGACCGGATCTGCCGTATGGAAGAACGGATGCAAATAAAGCAGGCGGATTTTGCGCTCCCGCACCGCCCTGGCCCAGATATCAACCACGTCGTCCGGTGCGCGCGCCTTTTGCTTGCTTTCTTCAATGCTATAAACCCGGACGACCTCTTCCCCCAGCTCATCATATAGTTGGCGCCCACCAGCCTGATCCAAAAAGCCGGTCTGGCTCCAATTCTCGATTAAACCCAAGTGTAGCCCTTGCGCGCGCATCACCTTGGCGGTGTGGCCAATTAGATGCGGATAACCCAGCACTTCACTGCCGGCAAACACCACCGTCCCGGCCTGAAAACCGCTAAAGGCCTGACTGACCTCCTGGGCGGAAACATCCGGCAGGTTCTGCAAGCGGGGAATGACGGCCAATCCGAGCCCATTTACCATTGCCACGTCCACCGGCCAAATGCCCAATCCAAGCGCAGCGACGTCTTCTTTGGCGGCCGCCACTACAAACAGCGTTCCGCCCCCCAGCTGGTACTCCTGAACCTCTTCCACGCGCCTGACCAGGGCATCCCGCACCTGCTTTATCAACTCATCCTCAGTCACATGCAAATAGGTGTATTCCGGTTTGATGCGGGCCGGATCAAGATCCGCCGGCCAACCAAGTCGGTCCGTCAAGCGCAGCAACACCAGCAGCTCTTCACCGCTGAACAGTGACAGGCGCCCTTCCGCATGCAAGGCGGCCGGGGTCTTTTCCGGCACTGCCACCGCCGTTACCCCCGTCTCCTTGATACTGGCCAACATGCTGGCGGGATCCTGCCCGGCAGCCCGGGCCAGGACTGATATTTCATTCAGGTCAACCACCAGAGCGACGCTGTCGGCACTCCCTTCGTCCACCGCCCGGCCATAGAACACCCACAGGCCCGCTAAAAGGGAAACAACCAGGATTAATACCAGACCGATTTGTATGGGTTGGTTTATGCCCTTCATTCCCGCCCACCCCCGCCGTCATCGCAAATATAGCCAGCCAGGCTGGTCCGCCAATTTCGACCGCAATAATAAAGACCGATCATGACCCCCACTGCGGCCACCCCCAACGCTGCCCCCAGCCACAGCCCGTTAAATGTCCGCCACAGGCTGAACACGAGCGGGGTGTGGATATGGGAAAACGTATTGGCCACCGAGGCTTGTCCGATGGCCGCCAGCCCCAAAAAAATGACCTGGTAGCGGCCGCGGTAGAACAACCCCAAGTAAGCGGCCAGCAACAGGGCCGGGTGGCCAAACAGAAACTCCTTTGTGCGCGGGCGCACCACCAGGGCCTGGCTGAGCAGATCCCGCATCGCCACCTCCAGATCCGGAATGGGAATCAAGGGGAAATTGCCCGCCCGCAACAAAATCACAGCCGCGATCAGCAAAGCGGCCGCCGCCCCCACCACTAAGCCATACGTTAAGGGGAGTGACCACAGGTCTTTCCCAAACCGGGACAGCCGCTGCCAGGGGCTGCGGGCCACCGCTTGTCCACCGGCCGGACTGATATCGGTCTGCAAAAAGAACAAACCCGCCATCACAACTGGGGGCAGTGCCAGAGCCAGCTTTACACCGCGGAACTGATCCAGCTGCAGAACATAGCGGCTGTCACCCAAAAGGGCGTTCAATAACAGGCCGCCGCTGACCGTCACCAGGCTTACCAAAAGCAAATCACCCATTGCCCGGGCAAGGCCCGGTGCCCAAAACCCGAATTGGCGCCCAAGCAACTTTTGCCTGGCCACCAAACCGGACAGGCCCAGCACGGGGAATCCGACCGCCGCGCACCAGGCAGCCAGTTCCCGCATTTGATTGGCCAATGGGCTACTCAGCAAAGCGTAACCGCCCAGGTATACCCCCGCCAGGACCACCATGAACATGACCGGATGCCAGTCCTTTTGCCACCATCTGTTCCATAACAATATCCAGGCGCCCGCCACTCCCCCGATCAGGAGCGTCTGGGCCCATTTCGGGACAGTGAACGGGGGCAAGGGTTCTGCCTGCCCGGTCCGATATCCCCAGGTAGTCAGGGCGTTTACGATCCTCGTCACATATTCCTGGTTATATGTCAGCAAGTCACGCCCCCCGGCCCCGGAGACAATTGGCCGGAAATAAAGCATGCGCACATGCCGTTCCCGGACGGCGGCCCGCACGTAATCCAAAGGTTCGCCACGATAAGCATGATGCAGCTTGACGGCCCGATAAGACACGGCATTGGCCAATTCGTCCAGACCCCGCTGCTCTTTATGTTCCATAAAGGCTAAATACCAACCGCGGTCTGTAAGCAATTGCGCCAATTCGGCCCGAATTGCCGCCCCACCAAGCACGGAGTCGCCTGAAAACATCACTCCGGAAACGGAGGCCACCCCTTGCAAGCGGTTGGCCAGATCCGTCACCGCCTCCGGGCCGGCGCCCGGATAATCGGCCACGTAAGCCAGGACCGCCAGACCATGCGCTTGCGCGATCCGCAGGGACTTTCTATCCAGGCCCAGACCGAGATCGAGCAGCTCGCCGTCCGTCCAAGGGGTGCGGCGCAAGATTTCCGCCTCTTCTTCTTCCCGCTCATCCGGTTGCCTGGCGATCAAAATGGCCTGGTCCGCCAGCGGTGTCACCCGCTCCAGCCCCAAACGCGTACGCAAAGCCGGCAGCAATTCAACCCACAGTTCCTGCTCCGGCACCAAAACCACCAGGTTGCCGCTATGCAGCGCGGGAACACTGCCAGCAGGAAACATCCTGGCAATGTCCCGGTAACTACTGCCATCAATCAGGGCCACCCGGCCCTCCTCCGCCAATTCCCGCAAAGTCATCTCACCCACCACAGCGGTGGTGATGCCCGCCTCACGCATACCGGACAGAAATGTATCCAGATCCATTCCCTGCTGCCTGACATAGCGCGCGGTGTGATCATAGTCCAATGCCAGTTCAATTTGTGCGCTGTCGCCCAGGGCGCATTCCCGCATAACAAACGTAACGCCGGCCGCCCCCAGGGCAACGGCGATCATCAGCCACAGCATGATGGTCTGGCCACGACCCATAAACAACCTCCCGCACACCGGCATACCCCGTCCAGTCGCCGGACCGGGTAGGCCCACATTCCTCTCCCTCACCATTATACACTACTCTTCCCTGGCGGCAGGGGACCAATAATGACAAATATCAGTTCCGTACTTTTGCATGGCGTTGTGATGGCAAAATGCCCGCGCCGACAAGCGCCGTGATCGGAATTGCCGCCACCAGGCCCGTGCTGCCGGCCACGGCACGGATGATCTCAGTAGCGATCAGGTCCAAATTGACAATCTTGACCAATGGCGTATCATAAGCCAGGAAAAGGAGCAATAGCGGGAGAGAACCGCCCGTATAGGCCAGGATCAAGGTGTTTGACATGGTGCCCATGATATCACGGCCCACGTTCATCCCGGCCCGCCATAAAGAGCGCCCGGAGGTCGTGGGATTCGCCTGCTTAATCTCCTCCAAAGCCGAGGCGATCGACATCGCCACATCCATCACCGCACCCAGAGCCCCGATGATCATGCCGGCAAACAAAAGGCCGCGGAAATCGAATTCTATCCCTTGCGGGATAAACATCAGCATCTGCGCCTCTTCCCCCGACAATCCGGTCAGCTTGCCCATTGAGCCGAACAAGACCCCGAGCAACCCCGCCACCACTACCCCGCCCAGGGTGCCCGTAATCGCAGTCACGGTCTTGCGGTTTACGCCCCCGACCGCCAACAGGGTAACGGCGGTTGTTACGGCCGCCACCAGGATAGTGAGGAGGATGGGATGATAGCCCTGCAAAACAAGCGGCAACAGCACCTTGAACACGACGAGCACTGTGAAAGCAAGCGTTAAGCTGGCCTTGACTCCTTTCCAGCCACCGACCACGATTAACAGGATTACAAACAACAAAACCAGGTAAAGCAGCTCCCGGTCCCTGGCCAGTGACTCCACATGGGCCTCTACGATCTGGTCGTTTTCAATAATGGTATAAAGCAGGACGTCATCGCCGGGCGCCAGGTGGATATCGTAAGCCGGATTGCCACCCAGCACGTTCTCGATTTCTAAGACCTGGCCTCTCCAAGCCCCGGAGGCAAGGCGCACCCGCGCCACCTGGGTCCTCATCACCATACCATAGCCAAAGTCTTCTTCTGTTTCCGAGATGATGGCCATCACGCGACCGCGCAGGGATACCCCCGGCTGGACCTCTTCCACATAGTCACCGGATGGGACCTCCGGCGCAGCGATGGCAATGCTGGAAAATGTCAGGAGAATGATCACAAACCAACACACCGGCAATGCTTTTTTTATCACCTAACATCCTCCTGTTGCCCTACCTGCTCCTGGGCGGTGATTACGATCGCCCTGGCATCCATTTGCACGTCCGTGATTTTCAGGGGCACGGGGAAAGCGCCAAAATCGATTGCCAGTGGTTCCGGAGCGAAGAACTCCACCAGGTCACGAGCGAGTTCCGGAGCAATCGCCACGTCGTTCAGCCACATCTGTTCCACCGTCAAAGCCAAATGAGTTTCATCGGGCTGTTGCAGACTGTTGACGGTCTTGAAATGCAGCTGTCGCCCTCCCTCTAACGCAAATGTGCCATCAACCAATATCCTGTCGTCCAGCAGCGCCGCCTCGGCGGCTTGCAGGTTCGGGATCCGCACCAGGAGGTGGTTTTCAATATCGGTGGCGCTGAGCCGGAAAACAGTCTGCAGGCGGCCCCGGCCTGCCGAGACTTGTCTTTCCTGCAAGAGCTGCTCCAAGTTCATGCGCACCTGCTGCAATGTGGTGGCGACAGTCTGAAAAGCTAGGCCATCCACAGACACATCAGTATTTTCCACCGTCACCGTACTGAACTCGCCTAACATCATCCGCAAGACCGGGTGGCTTTCCAAAAAGACGGCCAAGTCCTGCTCACCGGTCGCCCTGGCCAAAGCGGCCGTAACCCCGCGCTCCACCGCTCTGGGCAGGAAAAGTTCAGTCCCGACCCCCAACACCACCACCAAGATCAGCAAGCCAACCAGAAACCTCTTCATGTTCGTGCCCCCCTCCGGCTCACACTCCGGCACGTTGCCTAATGTTTCGGCAATAGGCGTTTGATTCCTTTCCAGGATCTGCCGCTAATGGGCTGAGGCAGCCTGCTTTTGCAAAAAAGCATAAATAAACTGATCCAGGTCTCCGTCCATCACCGCCTGGACATTGCCAATCTCCACATTTGTGCGGTGGTCTTTCACCAGGGTATATGGCTGGAAGACATAGGAGCGGATCTGGCTGCCCCAGGCGATCTCCATCTGCTCACCACGCAGCTTGGCCAGTTCCGCTTCCTGTTCTTGCCTTCGCTTTTCCGCCAACCGAGCCCGCAAGATCTTCATGGCGGCCTCACGGTTAGCGTGCTGGGAACGCTCATTCTGGCAACTCACCACGATCCCGGTCGGCAAATGGGTAATCCGCACGGCCGAGTCCGTCTTATTCACATGTTGCCCGCCGGCGCCCCCGGCTCGGAACGTATCGATGCGCAGTTCCTCGGAATTGATCTCCACCTGCTCGTCGTCCTGGATTTCCGGCAGCACATCCAGGGAAGCGAAGGACGTATGGCGGCGCCCGGAGGCATCAAAAGGCGATATGCGCACCAGGCGATGCACGCCTTTTTCCGATTTGAGAAACCCGTAGGCCCAATCACCCTCCACCAGGAACGTCACGCTCTTCAGACCGGCCTCTTCGCCCTCCAGCAAATCCAATACCTGCAACCGGTAGCCATGCCGCTCCGCCCAGCGACTATACATCCGGTACAGCATCGCCACCCAGTCCTGGGCCTCAGTGCCACCGGCACCGGCATGCAGGGCCAAAATAGCGTTGTGGTTGTCATACTCACCTTTCAGCAGCACCTTCAACTCCAGGTCATGGCAGGCCGCGGTGAGATCCTTAATTTCCCGGGCAATCTCCACAATAACGGAGTCATCGTCCTCTTCCACCGCTAGCTCCAGCAAAACCCGCACGTCTTCCCAACGGGCCTGCAAAGCCCGGTATTCCTCCAATGGCCCGCGCGCCATAGACAGCTCCCGCACCAGCCGTTGGGCGGCCTGGTTGTCATCCCAGAAATCCGGTCTGGCCATCGCGTTTTCCAGCTCAGCCACGCGCTTGGCCCGCCCAACCGGGTCAAAGTGAATCACCGATTTCTTTTAACGTCTTTTCCAGGTCGCTGATCTGCCGCTGCAACTCCTCGTACAATGCCCCATCCCCCTCTAGCTCACCTTACCGCAACACTTTTTATATTTCTTGCCGCTGCCACATGGGCAAGGTGCGTTGCGACCAACGCGCGGCTCTTGGCTGGCCACCGGCGCAGCAGCCCGATTTTCCTGGGCTTGCCGGCGCTCCGGTTCCCGCACCACACTCACCCGGTAGATATAGCGCACCACATCTTCTCTGATGCTCTGGACCATCGCTTGGAACATCTCGTATGCTTCTAGCTTGTATTCAATCAGCGGATCCCGGTTGCCGATCGCACGCAGCCCAATCCCCTCGCGTAGGTCATCCATCGCATCCAAGTGGTCCATCCATTTCTGGTCAACCACTCGCAGCAAAACCATCCGCTCCAAGGCCCGCATCGTTTCGTCCCCAAATTCCTCCGCCCGTTCGGCATAACGCCGTTCGGCCAGGGCAAACAAGTGCTCCTGCAGAGCGGCCCGCCCAAAGCCGGCCAAATCGTCCGCTGTCACAGCATCGACCGGCAGGAATAAAACCTGCAGGTTTTCCAACAGCCCGCTGAAGTTCCAATCCTCCGGGCTTTCCTTTTCCGGGCAGTAAATGTCCAGCAGCTCCGCCAGCACATCCGCCACCATTTCCATGATCAAGTCCCGCAAATTGTCTCCGGTCAACACGCGCCGGCGCTGGTCATAGATCACCTCGCGCTGTTTGTTCATCACATCGTCATAATTAAGGATGTGCTTGCGCAGGTCGAAGTGGCGCGCCTCAACTCTTTTCTGAGCGTTTTCGATCGCCCGGGTGACCATGTTGTGTTCAATCGCCTCGTCATCCTGCATGCCCAGCCGCTCCATCAAGCCCTTCAGGTTGTCCGACCCGAACAGGCGCATCAGATCGTCCTCCAGGGAGACATAGAACGTGGAAGAACCCGGGTCGCCCTGACGACCGGCGCGACCACGCAGCTGGTTATCAATGCGCCGGCTTTCATGGCGTTCTGTACCTACGATGTGGAGACCGCCCAAAGCCACGACCTGCTCATGCTCCTGCTTTGTCTCTTGCTGGGCAATGGCCAGGTACCGCGGGTAAGCGTCTTCATCCGCGCCGTCCGCCTCCCACCGCTGGCGGGCCAAAAACTCCGGGTTTCCGCCCAGCATGATATCCGTCCCCCGCCCGGCCATGTTGGTGGCGATCGTGACGGCACCTAGGCGGCCCGCCTGGGCGACGATCTCCGCTTCCTTTTCGTGATACTTGGCATTCAAAACCTGATGCTTGATACCGCGTTTCTTTAACAGGGCACTCAGCTGCTCCGACTTTTCAATCGAAACCGTGCCGACCAGGATCGGCTGGCCCGTGGCGTGCCTGGCGGCGATATCTTCCACCACCGCCGCAAATTTGCCCCGCTCAGTCTTATAGACCCGGTCCGGCAGATCCTGGCGGATCATCTCCATATTAGTCGGTATCACGACCACATCTAGGCCGTAGATTTTGCGGAATTCTTCTTCCTCGGTGAGGGCCGTGCCGGTCATCCCGGCCAGCTTCTCATACATCCGGAAATAATTTTGGAATGTGATGGTGGCCAGCGTCTGGCTTTCGCGCTCAATCTTGACTCCTTCTTTGGCCTCAATCGCCTGGTGCAACCCGCCGCTGTAGCGGCGACCAAACATCAACCGGCCGGTGAACTCGTCCACAATGATCACCTGGCCGTCTTTCACCACATAATCCCGGTCGCGCTTCATTAAAGCCTTGGCCCTGAGTGCCTGATTCAGGTAGTTGGCCAGGTCCATGTGCTCGCCTTCATAAAGATTAGCCACACCCAACATGTTTTCCGCCTTGGCGATCCCCATTTCCGTCGGAACCACGCTCCGCGCCTGCTCGTCTATTGTGTAATCCACCTCCGGCCGCATGCCGGCCACCAAGCGGGCGAATTTGTAGTAAAGGTCCGTAGACTTGTCGCCGGGGCCAGAAATGATCAATGGGGTCCGGGCCTCATCGATCAAAATACTATCCACCTCGTCCACGATGGCGTAGTGCAAAGGGCGCTGCACGATCTCATCCGGGTGCATAGCCATATTGTCGCGCAGATAATCAAACCCAAACTCGTTATTCGTCCCATACACGACATCCGCCTGGTACGCGGCCCGTCGCTCCGCAAATGTCAGGCCGTGCACAATCAAACCGACGTTCAAGCCCAAGAACCGGTATACCTTGCCCATCCACTCGCTGTCGCGCCGCGCCAGGTAGTCGTTCACCGTCACGATATGGACGCCTTTGCCCGTGAGCGCATTCAGATAAACCGGCAGGGTGGCCACGAGCGTTTTCCCTTCCCCGGTCTTCATTTCGGCGATATTGCCTTCATGCAGGACAACGCCGCCCATGATTTGGACATCGAAATGGCGCATTCCCAGAACCCGCCAGGCCGTCTCGCGGACGACCGCAAACGCCCGCGGCAGGATATCCTCGAGAGTCGCGCCGTTGGCCAGTTGGTCCCGGAAGCGCCCTGTCTGTGCCTTCAGATCGTCATCGCTAAGCGCTCTGATTTCGGGTTCAAGGCCATTCACCTGCTCCACGATCCGGCCGATCCGTTTCAACTCCTTTTCATTGAAGCCGCCGAACAGGCCGCGAAAAATATTAATCACTGCTTTGTGCTCCCCTTTCCAGGTGCCAGTGCACTGCCAGCAAGATTCCCCGCCGCCAGGTCACGCGCACGGTGGCTTGCTGAAACTCATTGCTCACACCGAGGGTTTCACCCCACCGCAAACGACCGTTCACCAGCGGATACTTCAACCCGTGGGTTTCTATTCCCTCCACCAGCTGGGTGACGGGAAAAAGGGAAAGTATGTCACCTGCTTGCCCGGTCAAGACGACTTCTTTCTCGGCCGCGGTCACCGTGCAAGAGGGATCCCAGAACATCACCGGCACACCGGCGCGCACCCAGCGCGGCAATAACCAGATCCCGCCCAGAGTGTGGTCCAAGCGCTTGCCCAGACCGCCCAGCACCAAAATCTCCCGGCAACCGCGGGCCAATGCCCAATCCATGGCCAATTCCAGGTCAGTCATGTCCTTTGCGACCGGAAACCGGATCACTGTGACGGTCTGGGCCAACTCCCGGACCAATTCCGCCGGCAATGAATCAAAATCCCCGATCAGCAAATCCAATTCCAAACCGAGGGCTTTGGCCAAATAATAGCCGCCGTCGGCCGCAATCACAAAATCATCCGGCTGGCGCTGCCAGCCCGTCTGCACTAAATGCTCCCAATGGCCATTGACACAAACCACGACCCTTTTCCCGTGCAGGTCCATTACTATCCCCCCAGCTTACAGCGCATCAATCCGGCGCAGCGCCGGCAGCAAACCCAGTACGAACACCACCACCAGACTGATGGCCAGCTCCGGCAACAGGAATGTGCCGTTATAGATGGTGGAATAAATCCAGGGGTTAACGCCCTCAGGCGCAAAAGAGGTAAAAAAGACCACCCCCGCCAACACATGGGCCGCCAGGCGCCCGACCACCGCTATGATGACCCCCAGGGCCGGATAGCGTCGGTAAGCGCCGGCCAATCCCAGCATTCCAAACCCGATCGGATAATCAAGCAATACCTGGATGGGATGGAAGAAAAATGGGGCCACGAGGAATTGGATCACACCATGCAGGGCACCGACCAGAAACCCCGGCCGCACACCCCAGCGCAATGCAAATACCAAAACCGGAATCATGCTGCCGAGGGTGACAGCTCCACCCTGGGGTGACTCCCAAATCTTGATGAAACTCAAAAAAGTGGACAGCGCCAGCATCACGCCGGCCTCTGCCAACGCCCTGGTGGGCAGGCCACGGCTGCGACGGCCGCTTTGTCGGTCATTTTTCATTGTTCGCCCTCCTCGGGTGGCGCGGAAGATGGCAACACGCCTTCTTTTGAAGGCGTGCTAAAGTTCGTGATTCCCCGCTATTCCTACCACAGACCATTATAACTCTCACGGGGGAGGGGGTCAAACACTCCGCACTGCGCTCCGGCGCCGGCTGGGCGGCCCCATGAGAGCCTGATGCACGAACACCGCCAAACCGATGATGATTACCGCATCCCCCACCCGTTCCAACCATAGTTGGTATGCCCAATTCTTGGCCAGCATCTCTCCCAATTTCAGCACGCAGCCCAGGAAAAGCGGCTTCATGCCCGGGATACGGGCGTTACTGGCCAAAGCCACAAACAAAAATAAGTACGATAGCAAGGAGATGCCGAGCATCCAGGCCGGCCAAGTCGCAATTCGCTCATTGAAATACGGTGCCCCTAGCCACAAAACCAACTGCAGCAAAAGGGCCGCCAGGAAAAAGCCAGCCCGCTCCAGTTCCAAAAAACGCAGGTTATGAAAGCTGCCGCCCCGCAACCAAGCTCCGATCAATGCCAATAGGAAAGCCCCTACGGCATAAACCACCCGGATCACCTCGCCCGTACTGGAATAGTTCTCCAATACGGGTTCTCTTTATTCGGGCGAATTCCTTTCCCGCCCGGCCGGCAGTGTGGCCACCAACAGACGGAGACCGCCGGACACCAGTGAATGTCCCCCCAGAACGACCGGCACCTCCGTTTGCCAAGCAAGCCGCGTGAACTCCCGCAGCCCCGGATGGGTGATTTCCCGCCACCAGCCCAGGTCGGAACAAAAGCGCTGTTCTGCCTCAACGTAGCATCCCAAATGGGCCAACAATACCCGGGTATCGAAAAAAGCCACATCCGCCACCTGCCCCAGGGCACGGAAAAACTCCGCTCCCCCCACCGCCTGGTAATAATGGCCAAGCAGAGACGTCACCGACCGGGACGCCAGTCGCCCCAGGGCCTTCATGCCCCGTTCTTCCGAAAAAACCCGTAACCGGCACTGGAGACGCTGGTTAATCTCACTCACCACCCCTGGCCCAACCCGGCCCAGCAAAGCCACTTCACACCCCGGGCGGGCCAAAACATCCACCGCCGCCTGCAGCCGCCAGCCATCCCAGGGCAGGCCAGCTAAGGCCTGTCTCGTCCGTTCCCCGACCGGCTGCCCGCGCTCGACCAACCACTGCAACAGCAGAGCATCGCTCGGGGTATCGAGATCGAAGGTCAAGCGCGGTTCCGGGGGCAGCAGCACCCGGCGTAATCCGATATGACAAAGTTGAAAAGCCAGGTCGTTGTCACAACCGGCCGCTTGGATCCCCGCCAGGCAACTGGTGGGCGAAAAGCCGACGATATCCGCTGAGAGCGGGTTGTTCATCAACACAGCCGGTTCCGGTGCGGCCTGCAACATGCCCAGAATTTCCGTCAAATCCTGCCGGGTGGCCAATGGGGCCGCGGCGCCGCCCATGCACAGGACCCTTTGCCATTTCTGCTCTTGCAGCACCGCGCGCAGCGTATCCAACAGCCTGAACGGCCCGCCCCCGGTATCGTACCTGCCGGCCCCCAATTTTTCCGCCGCCTGTAGTAGCTGCCGATTACCGCTGGCCAGAACCACCTGCGTACCCGGTACCGTCAACCAATTTATCAGGGTATCCATGGCAATCGCTCGCCGCAGCGCCTGCAATGTGGAGTCCACCTCACCAGAGGCCGACCCGCCCTCCAGTAGCAGCACACCCGTTCCCATCGGCTTCACTCCCCACATAATAAAAAACGGGGGGCATGCTGCCCCCCGCCCCTGGTCGGGCTTAGAAATCTGGCTGGATCAAACCATAGTTGCCATCACGCCGCCGGTAGAGCACATTGATTTGTTCACTTTCGGAGTTGGTGAACACATAGAAATCATGCCCCAACATGTTCATTTGCATGATCGCTTCATCGACGGGCATCGGTTTGAACGTGAAGCGTTTGATTTTCACGACCTGCTGATCGTCATCCGGCACCGCCTGCACCTCCGGTTTTTCCATCCGCCGCAACTTGCGATTCAAACGAGTCTTATACTTGCGGATCTGACGCTCTAGCTTATCGACCACCAAATCCACGGAACTGTACATATCCTCGCTTTCCTCTTCACCGCGCAGCAGCCAACCGTTTACAGGCAATGTGACCTCGACAATGTGGCGGTCCTTCTCAACACTCAAAGCAACCTGACAGTTGAGATCCAGTCCTGCGAAATACTTGCCGATTTTGCCCACCTTCTTCTCGACATACGCGCGCAAAGAAGGCGTGATATCAATGCTCTTGCCCCGGATGTTAATCTGCACAGTCTCATCTCCTTCCGGCGTGGACTGATAATAATAGTATTCCGCTTCCTGGCAAGAGAATCCTGCCTTCTCCAAATGTCATGCTTCGACAGAGGCTATTTGGGTGATCCAATATTATGTGAAGTTGCAGGGGATAAACCCAGGCTGGGGATAAAAATGCTTGTGTATTATGTGGATAAGTCTGTTAATAACACCGTTTCCAGGGGTTTAGGCTGGGGATTATTTTGTGGATTGTCGTTTCCCGTCAGTCGTTGTCCCGCTAAATGTTAAAAAAACGCGAAAAATGGTGCTGCCGGAGGGATCCGGCAACACCATCAGAACAACAAGGTACAAATCTATGAGATACCCAATCCTGAATAAGACCAATTATACGATTCGTCACAAGGCGTTTTTTTCCTGCCCAACCTGTGGAAAAAACTAAGCTCTTTGGCAATTATCCGTAACAGCACAAACTGTCGCTACATACACCGGCCCATAACCAGCGGCCCGCAAGACCCCCGCGCATTCGTGCACGGTCGCACCACTTGTCACAACATCATCCACCAGCAAAACCGGGGTCCCCGGCAAACCCGGCCAGGCGACATGGAATGCCCCGCGCAACTCCTGGTGGCGATTATCGTGATTAAGTGTACTAAGGGGGCGCGTGGCCTGACGCCGCACGAGGATATCCGCCCGCACCGGTAGCCGCAATTCCTTTCCTAACACTTGGGCCAAGGCCTCTGCCTGGTTGAAACCTCTTTGCCGGCGTCTGGTGCGGTGTAATGGGACCGGGATCACCTGGCACGACCCGGGAACCGCCCCTGCCAAGCGGGCGGCCAGCAACCGGCCCAAAGGTTCCGCCAGATACTCTTTGCCGCTATACTTGTATGCCAGGACAGCGCGGCGCAGCCCGCCTTGATAAGGCCCCACGGCCCAGGCCCGGGCGATCAAGTCATCTGTCAAGTCCCAGCCGGCCAGGCCGGCGGCAAAGCCTTGCCGGCAAACAAGGCAGAACAAGGGCTCCTGTGCCGCCAGTTCCCCGCCGCATCCCCAACAAGTGGTGCGGACAGGAAAAACCAAACTGACAATCCCACTCCACACCTGGCTGCCAATGCCCGCGCGCATCACTGGCCACCGACCATGGCCAGGCGGTGGGCGAGATGGCCAAAGCGGATTTCCTGGGCATCATTTGTAACATGTTTTTTCAGCGCCCCGACATTCCCCACCAGCACCACCAGGCGCTTAGCGCGCGTCACAGCGGTATAAAGCAGGCGCCTGGTCATCATGGCAGGCATGATCCACATCACCGGCAGCACGACCGCCGGGTATTCGCTGCCCTGGCTCTTGTGCACGGAAATGGCATAGGCCAGCATCAATTCATCCAACTCGGTCGCCTCATAGGAAACCGGGGGCCCGCCGTCAAACGACACCTGCAGGCGCCGGGCGGTGGGATCGACAGCGGTCAAACATCCCAGGTCTCCGTTGAAGGCCTCTTTTTGGTAATTGTTCACCACTTGGATCACCCTGTCATTAGGCCGAAACGTGCTACCGCCGCTGGGCAACTGGGGCAAACCCGGCCGGGCAGGGTTAAGCGCTTCTTGCAGGCGCTGATTCAAACTTTGCACGCCGGCCACACCCCTGTGCACGGGGCTCAACACCTGGATTTGCTCCGGTGGGATGCCAAACCGGCGGGGAATACGCTCTGTCACCAGGGCAGTGATGATTCCGGCGCAGGTTTCGGCATCCTGGGCGGAAAAGAAGAAAAAATCCGGCGCTGACTTGCCCCAATACGGGAGCTGGCCGCGGTTAATGCGGTGGGCGTTCGTCACAATGCCGCTCGCCTCCCGTTGCCGGAAAATGGTCCGCAGCCGCACCGTCGGCACTCTAGCACTGTCAATCAGGTCTTTCAATACCTGCCCGGGCCCCACCGGCGGGAGCTGATCCACATCCCCAACCAACACCAGGTGCGTGCCTGGCTGAACCGCCTGCAACAGTTGATCGCATAACGGTAAATCGACCATGGACATCTCGTCCACGATCACCATCTCAGCGGCAAGAATTCGTCCCGGTTCTGATGGGGCTTGCGGGCGCAACTCCAGCATTCTGTGCAATGTACTGGCAGGGGCACCAGTCACCTCGGACAGGCGCTTAGCAGCGCGCCCGGTGGGAGCCGCCAGCAAAACGCGCGCTTTCCGGCCGGTGGCGATCTGTAGCAGGGTCCGGATGGTGGTGGTCTTGCCTGTGCCCGGGCCACCGGTGATGACCGTCAGTCGCTCCGTCAAAGCGGTACGAACGGCTGTGGCCTGTTCCGGCGAAAGGGCCGCCAACAAAGATAATTCCTCCCCTTGCGGCGGACCGTGCCATAGGCCCGGGGGGGCAGCCAGCAATTCCATCACCCGCTGGGCAACCTGGGCTTCCGCACGAGCAAACTGCGGCAAGTAAATATAAGGGCCGGCCGGCAAGGCGGCAAACTCCCGCCTTAGTTCGCCTTTTTGCACCATGTGCTCCAATACCGGGATCAGTTCTGCTTCCTGCCATGCCAGGAGTTCGGCGGTGCGCGTCAAAAGCTCCATGTGCGGCAAGGCGGTGTGACCGGCCTCCAGCGCCGTTTCCAAAACGTGGATTAGTCCGGCGGCGGCGCGCGCCGTCGCCTTCGGCCCCACACCCACTAAGGACGCCACGCGGTCGGCAGTGGCAAAACCAATCCCGCGCACTTCCCGCGCCAGCCGGTACGGGTCTTGCCGGACCACCGCCCCGGCACCTTGCCCGTAGCGGCGGCAAATCTTGAAGGCTAGTCCGGGGCTGATGCCAAGGCCCTGCAAGAACACCATCAGTTCCCGCCATGTCTTTTGTTCATCCCAGGCTTGCCGCAGGGCCGCGATGCGGGCGGCACCAATCCCCTCCACCTCACTCAAGCGCTGCGGCTCCTGTTCGATCACCCGTAGTGTATCCTGACCAAACCTGGCCACGATCGCTTCCGCCAACTGCGGACCGATTCCTTTCACGAGGTTTGAAGCCAAGAAGCGTTTCATCCCGGCTGTCGTCACCGGTAGAATCGTGCGAAAAGAAGTAGTTTTGAATTGGCGACCAAAGCGTGGATGGCTTGTCCACTCGCCCTGTAGCTCCACTTCCTCTCCGGCGCTCAAACCGGCCAGATTCCCCACCGCCGTGTACAGGCCCTCCGGCCCGCTGATTCTCAGCACCGCCCAACCTGAGTCAGGCTGCTCGAATGTCACCCTTTCCACCGTGCCGCGCACGATGACGGTTCCTCCTTCCCCCACAATTCACATCCTCCTGTCTTAGCCAGTGCCTTCCGTCCCAAGGGAGTTGTCCAGCTGGTCACCCAGGAAACGCCGGCAGACGACGCGCGCCAAGGGGCGGACATCCCGTTGGCCGCGGGCGTCGAGCAGGTAAATCTGCTCCCGGCGGCTCTCCGGCCAGCTCCTTACTGCCTCCGTCAGCGGGACTACACGCCAATCCAAAAACCCATACATGGCGCTTAAGCGCTCCAAAACCTGGCCTGTGTCATCCGCCGAACCGAGGTCAACGACCGTCAGGCGCGGCTCCCGGCCAGGAGGGGCCAGGTATCCCACTACCCTACCCACTGTCCGCACTAATCCTTCGAGGGCATTTGCCTGTTCATGCACCAGTAACACTACCCGGATTGTTTTCGGCTCCGGCTGACGACCGCCGCCGGCCAAAGCCAACAGGCTCAAACAAAGGCAAATGCCCACCGCTACCCAAACCATGGCCAATCAGCCCTTCTCGCCGGGATTTGCTCTCCCTCATTCATATGCCCGGCAAGGGGGGATTGGTGCCTTAGACCAAACCGGCCCGCTCACGCAACAGGTCTTTGTGATCCGTGCACTCCCAGGGCAAGTCCAAATCAGTCCGGCCAAAATGTCCGTAGGCCGCTGTGGCGGAATATATCGGCCGGCGCAGTTGCAGAGCGTGGATAATGGCCGCCGGGCGCAAATCGAACACCTGGCGTACCAGTTCGGCCAAGCGTTCGTCCGGCAGAACCCCGGTACCGAAAGTCTCCACCGCAATTGAGACGGGCTCCGCCACACCGATGGCGTATGCCACCTGCACTTCACACCGGCTAGCCAGGCCGGCTGCCACCAGGTTTTTCGCCACCCAGCGCATGGCATAGCCGCCGGAACGATCTACCTTCGTCGGGTCTTTGCCGGAGAACGCTCCGCCCCCATGCCGGGCATAGCCGCCGTAGGTGTCCACGATGATTTTGCGGCCGGTCAAGCCCGTGTCCGCCTGCGGTCCTCCCATCACGAACCGCCCGGAGGGGTTGACCAAAAAGCGCGTCTGTGAATCAATCAAGGCGGCCGGGACAATCGGTGTCACTACCTTTTCCAACACATCCTGGGCGATCCGGTCCTGACCGATCCCCGGCTTATGCTGGGCGGAAACGATGATCGTGTCTACCCTGACCGGTTTGCCATCGCGATATTCAATCGTCACCTGCGTCTTGCCATCGGGCCGCAGGTACGGGATCTGCCGGTCGTGCCTGACCTGCGCCAGGCGCCGCGCCAACTTATGGGCCAAAGCAATCGGCATTGGCATCAACTCCGGCGTCTCATCGCAGGCAAAACCGAACATCATGCCCTGGTCCCCGGCCCCCAGGTTTCCCCCTTCCGCCCGGCTCAAGCCGGTGCGTTCCTCCCAAGCCACGTCCACTCCCCCGGCAATATCCGGGGACTGCTCATCGATAGCTGTCAAGACAGCACAGGTATCGCAATCAAAACCGTATTTCGCCCGCGTGTAGCCGATCCGGCGCACTGTTTCGCGCACCACATGCGGAATATCCACGTAGCAATCAGTCGTAATCTCGCCGGCCACCAGAACCAGGCCGGTGGTGACGAGCGTCTCGCACGCCACCCGGCCATACGGGTCAAGGGCTAAAATAGCATCCAAAATGGCATCCGAGATCTGGTCCGCCACCTTGTCGGGATGACCCTCCGTAACGGATTCCGATGTAAATAGGCCGTTTAGAACTACTGGTGTCTCTGGCATTCCTGGTCCTCCTCCCTGGTTAAGCTTGTCCAGCCACTAAAGCGTAGGTCAGAACGGCACTGGCCACCAACTCTTGCCCGACAAAGGCCTTTGCCTCTCCTTTCCCAATCGCCCCGCGCGTCTGGCCGATCTCCACTTCCAACCGCAATACGTCCCCCGGATACACCGGGCGCCGGAAACGGGCTTTGTCGATGCCGGCAAACAGGGCCAGCCGGCCGCGGTTTTCCGGTATAGCCAGGATGGCCACGGCCCCAACCTGTGCCAGCGCCTCGATGATTAGCACGCCGGGCATCACCGGCTGCCCCGGGAAGTGCCCTGCGAAGTATGGTTCGTTGCCGCTCACCGCTTTACTGCCTACCGCCCGCTGTCCGGGTTGCAACTCCATGATCCGATCCACTAACAAAAACGGTGCCCGATGAGGAATAATCGCCATTATGTCTTTGCTTTCCAACATAGTCTCACCACCTGATCAGCACTCCGGAAATGCGTCAGCCCCAGGACGACACAGCCGCCCCGGGGCTGATTAAAGTCCACCAGTTTACATCACCTTTTTCAACACTACGACGTGGTCCTGCAGTGTCTCATAGTTCTCTAAAGCCCGCCCTGCGCCCAGCACGACACAGGTCAGAGGATCTTCCGCCAAGTGGGTGGGTGTATTGGTGGCCCGGGCCAACAGCGTGTCGAAGCCGTGCAATTTGGCACCACCACCGGTCATCACTATCCCTTTGTCAGCGATATCCGCTGCCAGTTCCGGGGGCGTGCGCTCCAGCACATGTTTCACCACATCCACAATCGCCATGATCGGTTCCGACATCCCCAGGAACGTTTCCCGCGCCGTGACCGTGATCGTCTTGGGCAGACCGGTTACCAAATCCCGGCCCCGCACATCCATCTCGCCGTCCCGCTCATCGGGGCAAGCAGTGCCGATTTCGATCTTCAGCTCTTCTGCAGTCCGTTCCCCGATTAACATATTGTGCTCCCGTTTCACGTACCGCATAAGCGCCTCATCAAAGCGGTCCCCGCCCACCCGGAGCGATTCGCTGACAACGATCCCGCCCAAAGACAGCACCGCCACATCGGTGGTACCACCGCCGATGTCCACCAACATAGAACCGCTCGGTTCCGTGATGTCGATCCCCACACCCAGGGCGGCTGCCAACGGTTCTTCAATCACAAAGGTTTCCCTGGCACCAGCTTGTCCACATGCCTCAATCACAGCGCGCTTCTCCACGCTCGTGACGCCGGAAGGCACACAGACCATCACCCGGGGACGGAAGAACCGGCGCCGATTGCTGACCTGGGCCAAAAAGTGCTTCAGCATTGCCTCAGTCAATTCATAATCGGCAATCACGCCCTCCCGCAACGGCCGCAGAGCCACTACGTTCCCCGGTGTGCGACCGAGCATCCGGCGGGCTTCCTCTCCGATCGCCAGGATCCGTTTTTTGTCCCGTTCGATCGCCACCACGGAGGGCTCCCGAATGACGATCCCCTTTCCTTTCACATAAACCAGAACGCTCGCGGTACCAAGATCAATCGCAATGTCCATGTCGAGGCCAAACAAAGCGCCCACCCCTTTGCCAATAATGGCCAGGCTTGCCATAATAAGTTCGCTCAGGTGGGCTGGAAACCTTTTTTGCGGTAATAATTTCCTAGCCATCCCCCTTGTACTTGCGACGGGTGGCTTCCCCGCCCCGCAGATGGCGTTCCGCCTTGTTGCGCTCCAATACCGCTTTCACTTCCTTGGCCAGCGCCGGGTTCATCCTGGGCAGCCGTTCCGTGACATCTTTGTGGACTGTGCTTTTGCTGACATCAAATACTCTGGCCGCGTCTCGTACGGTGGCGCCATGGGTTACGATATGATTGCTCACCTCCAGGACCCGTTCCCAGATGTAGTCCTTCACGTGTGGCCCCCCCGGATACAAAGTTGGTTATTTATATGCCGGGGGGACACAAAAATACCTCAGCCCCGGCTTGGCCGGGGCTGAGGTTACTGATCCGCTACTCCTGAGAGCTGATGGGAAACAAAAGCTGTGGATCCTCCGGTTGGCCAGCCACCAGGTATTGGAACCGCAAGTGGGGACCGGTCCATGGATCATCCGCCAGGCAACCCAAGGGTTCGCTGGCGGAGACAAAATCCCCCGGATTGAGGGCCACTGCCTGCAACCCGCCATACAAAAGCGCAGCATCTTGCGCATGTTGAACGATTACTTGCTGCCCAACTTGCGGGTCCGCTTGCACCGTTATCACTTGCCCGGGATAAACTGCACATACCTCACTCCCGGCAGCGGCCGCAATCTGCCAACCCGGGTTGAACCGCCAATCCTGGTATGTGTCCGAGAAATACCAGCCAAAGGGCACTTGCACATCCCCTGCCACCGGCCAGATCGGTTCCCCGAGCACAGGCACGGTTGGCTCCGGTGTTGCTAGCACCGGCTGCTCGGCGACCGGTTCCTCCGGCTCCAGCGGCACGTCCAGCGGGATTTCAGGCGCTACCTCCTCCCCGCTCACCTCGGCGCCCTGCGGTTGGGGCTCAGGCAGGCTGTTGTTGACTGTCCACCAAAATGCTATCCCAGCAACGAAAATGAAGACCGCCAAACCCAATATGGCCCACTTCGGCCCGCCCGGCAACCCATGCATGACGACTCCCCGCACCGTATCGCCGATGCGCCGCGGCAGCCACATGACAAGCGCCCCGAAGGCAGCAAGCAACGACCGCCACCCACTCCTATGCAATCGCATCCAGATCACCCCTGGGGGGTATTATGCCCGGATGCGCCGCCTATTTATGCAATTACTGCCATTTAATCTTTAAACAACGGCTCTATGGCCACGCCCTGGTAATAATGGGCGATGATTGCACGAAAATCGTATCCCTGCAATGCCATGCCACGCGCCCCATATTGGGACATGCCCACCCCATGGCCATAACCGGTGGTGGAGATGCGCAGGCCGCCGGGGATTGCCTCCCAGGAAAAGAGGGTGGAGTTCAGGCCCAGCAAGCGGCGAAACTCTGTGCCGGTGAACTCCGCTTCTCCCACCCGCAACTCCAGCACGCGTCCTGTCTCACTGCGGGAAAGCACTTGCAGCTCCAGCGGTGCCGTCGGGTCGCCATCGTCAGCCGGAATCCCCAAGCGCCGCCGCAGTTCTTCCCAGGCAAACTCCACCGACTCAAATAGGCGCGGCGAGTCCTGTTCATGGGGTGATGCCACGGCCTGCAGATACGGCACATCCCGCCCCCAGACAGCAGCAGCGCTTTCCGTGTAGCCGCCGGAGGTGGAATGGTAGACCGGATCCACTGGCAGCCCGTCGTAAGTGCAATAAAGACCGGCAGTTTTCTCCACCGCTTCCGAAATCTTGCCCCAATAACGGTAAAAAGCGATCATGCCACCCCAACGCTCCCGCAGGGCCTCCTTGCTGAGCCAGGCCTGCCCCTCGCTGGGCTGATCGCTAATATCCGCCTGGGGGTGTTCCGGGCAACCGGCACCGCCCAGGATCCGCAAGCGGCGGATGACGTAAGTGCGGGCCACCACCGCTTGTGCCTTCAATGCCTCTAAAGGGAAAGCAGCCGGCATTTCCGCCGCCACTACCCCTTTCACATACTCTTCCAACGGCAGTTCTTGCACACAGCCCAGGTCGCTGCGCCAGAGATGGACCGTTAACCCGGCCTCATCTATCGTTCTGTCCGGCGCCATGCTGCAGCCGCGCACCACCACCGTCGGCAGGACGATCACCAGCACAAAAACCAACACCACCAACCAGCCTAGCAAACGCCACAAGACGGGTCCCCCCTCAGTAACAATCTATGGGGGACCCCGGTTGGTTATGTATGTCTTGTCCTAGGCATGTCGTCGTTCTATCCGGGCACCCACCGCCCGCAGTTTTTTCTCCAGATCGGCGTAACCGCGATCCAGGTGGCCAACGCCGCTCACCTCCGTGATCCCTTTGGCGGCCAGTCCGGCCACCACCAGGGCCGCCCCGGCCCGCAAATCGCTCGCTGCCACCGGTGCGCCGGTCAAACGGTCCACCCCGCGCACCACCGCGCTGCGGCCTTCGATTTTGATGTCCGCTCCCATCCTTTTCAGTTCGTCGACATGCATAAACCTGTTTTCAAACACCGTCTCCGTGATAATGCTGGTACCATCCGCCACCGTCAGCATGGCCATCATTGGTGCCTGCATGTCGGTCGGAAATCCGGGATGCGGCATCGTTTTCACATCCACCGCTCTGGGCGGGAACGGGCAGGCGATCTCCAGCCGATTGGTATCCTCACGCACATCGGCGCCGGTTTCCCGCAACTTGGCCAGCAACGGTTTCAGGTGTTCCGGTAAGACATTTTCCAACAGCAAATGGCCGCCGGTGATGGCGGCTGCCAGCAAAAACGTGCCGGCTTCGATCCGATCCGGGATGACAGTGTATCGTGCGCCGCCCAGTCGCGCTACACCGTCGATTTTTATCAGGTTTGTGCCCGCCCCCCGCACCTTCGCCCCCAGTGCGGTCAAAAAATTGGCCAGATCCACCACTTCCGGCTCGCCGGCGGCGTTTTCAATGATCGTGGTGCCCTCCGCCAAACAGGCCGCCATCATGATATTCTCGGTAGCCCCGACACTGGGATAGTCCAAATAGATGACCGCTCCCCGCAAACGGGGGGCCTGCAGGGCAATCGTGCCGTGCCCCAGCTCGACTTGCGCCCCTAATGCCGCAAACCCCTTTAAATGCAAGTCAATCGGCCTGGTGCCGATCGCACAGCCCCCTGGCAACGCAATGCGACTTTGGCCCAGCCGCGCCAGGAGCGGCCCGACAGTCAGAAATGAAGCCCGCATCCGCCTAGCCAGGTGTTGTGGTGCTTCCACAGTTGCTAAACCGCCGGAATTGATGTATAGCTGGCCGCCGCACCGGCGGATGCTCACCCCGATGCTTTTCAACACTTCACAAATCGTTTCCACGTCCTGCAAGGGCGGAATATCAGTCAAACAGACCTCATCTTCTGCCAACAGCGAGGCCGCGATGATCGGCAAAACCGCGTTCTTACTGGCGCTGATGCGCACTTTTCCCTGTAATTTATGGCCGCCTTGCACAATGATTTTATCCAATTATAAGTTCCCCCTTGCGCGAGTGGATAATCGGTAGGTGTTTTTATTGTTTTCCAGCAGCGCCTTCGTATACTGCGCAGGGGCAAACCTACTTTTGAGCTCTCAGCCCTTTCTTGCCAAAAAAAGCCCCGGGCGAGATGCCCGGAGCTTTTTCCTCTTATACACAATTATTCGCCTTTCGCTACCCGCAGGCGATTCAAAGCGCGTTTCAGCGCTGCTTCCGCCCGTTGCACATCCGTCTCATCGCTGCTCTCCTGCAACCGCCGGCGCGCTCGTTCCGCTGCCGCCTGCGCCCGTCCAATGTCGATCTCCTCCGGGCGCTCTGCCGTATTGGCCAGGATCACGGCCCGGTTGTCAACTACTTCAAAGAAACCGCCGCCGATCGCCAAAGGATAGAATCTATCTCCCTGCCGGTATTTCACCACACCGATGCGCAAAGAGGCAATCATCGCCGCGTGGTGCGGCAGAATACCCAAATACCCATCCGTACCAGGTACTACTACCGAGGCCACCTCTTCTTTAAGGACCACTCTTTCCGGGGTGATAATCTCCAGCGTCATCGCATCCGCCATCATTAACCACGCCCTTCAGCGATCGCTTTCGCCTGCTCCACAACTTCTTCGATGGTACCAACCATCAAGAAGGCCTGTTCCGGCAAGTCATCATATTTGCCCTCCAGGATTTCCTTGAACCCGCGTACCGTTTCCTTAACAGGCACGTACCGGCCCGGGGTGTTCGTGAACTGTTCGGCCACGTGGAAAGGCTGCGACAAGAAGCGCTGAATCTTGCGTGCCCGCGACACAGTCAATTTGTCCTCCTCGCTCAACTCGTCCATGCCGAGAATGGCGATGATATCCTGGAGGTCTTTATAGCGCTGCAGCACCTGTTGCACACCGCGCGCCACTTCGTAATGCTCCTGACCCACCACTTGCGGGTCAAGGATCCGGGATGTGGAATCCAACGGATCCACTGCCGGATAGATGCCCATCTCGACGATCTGCCGCGAAAGCACAGTCGTGGCATCCAGGTGCGCAAATGTGGTGGCGGGAGCGGGGTCAGTCAAGTCGTCGGCCGGCACGTAAATGGCCTGCACGGACGTGATTGAGCCCCTCTTGGTGGAAGTGATTCGCTCCTGCAACTGACCCATCTCAGTGGCCAGAGTCGGTTGATAACCGACGGCGGACGGCATCCGGCCTAAGAGCGCCGACACTTCCGAACCGGCCTGGGTAAAGCGGAAGATGTTATCAATGAACAACAGCACATCCTGACCCGCCTCTTCGCGGAAATATTCCGCGATCGTCAGACCAGTCAAGCCGACGCGCATGCGGGCCCCCGGTGGTTCGTTCATCTGCCCGAACACCATGGCCGTTTTGTCGATTACGCCAGATTCAATCATCTCCAGGTACAGGTCGTTCCCTTCCCTGGTGCGCTCACCCACGCCCGAGAAGACAGAGTAACCGCCGTGCTCATAAGCGATATTACGAATCAGTTCCATGATCAAAACTGTCTTGCCGACACCGGCGCCGCCGAACAACCCGATCTTACCACCTTTGGAGTAGGGCGCCAGCAGGTCCACGACCTTGATGCCCGTCTCCAGCATCACCCGACTCGGTTCGAGCTCGGTGAAATCAGGCGCCGGCCGGTGAATCTGATAACGCTGCTCCGTCACAATCGGACCCTTCTCATCGATCGGTTCGCCCAACACGTTCATGATCCGGCCCAAGACTTGTTCGCCCACCGGCACACTGATCGTTTCACCGGTATCCAAAGCCGGCATCCCGCGCTGTACCCCGTCCGTCGATGACATTGCCACACAGCGGACCACGTTGTTGCCGAGGTGCTGATGCGCCTCCAGAACGATGTCCAGGGCGGGGCGATCATCGGTAGCCTCGCTTTTGATGGTCACGGCGTTATAAATCTCGGGCAGGTTCCCTGCTTCAAACTCGACGTCTACCACGGGCCCGATTACCTGCAAGACCCGTCCGTAGTTCTCCATCCGTACCCTCCCCCTCGTGCCCGCCGCTGGCAGCGGACCATTGCTATCCCTTCAGAGCTTCTGCTCCACCAACAACTTCGGAAATTTCCTTTGTGATCGCATCCTGGCGCGCCCGGTTGAACAACAGCGTAAGACGATCGATCATTTCCACGGCATTGTTCGTGGCCGCCTCCATCGAGGTCATGCGCGCCCCGTGTTCCGAGGCCTTTGCCTCAATCAGATTATGATAAACCTTATTTACCACATATTTCGGTATCAAAACGTCAACCACTGCCTTGACGTCCGGCTCAAAAATGTAATCGGGTGCCACTTGCTCCTCAACTTCCGGAAGCACAGGCAATAGTTGCTGCACTTCCACGCGCTGCTGCAAAGCCGATACGAAGTGGGCTGAGACAAACATCACCCTGTCCACCCGGCCACCAAGAAAGTCCCGCATCAAACCATCTGCAATCCGCTTGGCGCGCGCGAACTCGATCTCCTCGCCCAAGCCAAGCACTTCCTGCATAATCTGGAAGTTGCGGCGGAGGAAGTAGTCGCGACCCTTGCGCCCCACGGCCACGATCGATACCTCGACATCTTGTTCTTTTTGCATGGCCTCTAAAGCCTGGCGCGCAATATTGATGTTGTAGCTACCGCATAACCCGCGGTCACCGGTCACCACCACATACGCTACCCGCTGCACGGGACGGTTCTCCAGCAATGGGTGCTGCAGCTCTTCGACCGCTGCCAATCTCCCCAGCACCTCTGCCAGCTTTTTGGTATAGGGCCGGGCTGCGATCACGCCGGTCTGCGCCCGGCGCAATTTGGCAGCTGCCACCATTTTCATGGCGCGGGTGATCTGCTGCGTGCTACGTACAGCCCTGATCCGTCGTCTGATGTTTCTCATTCCTGCTCCTGCCAACGGCCTCTGTCACCACCTTTCGGCGCTATTAACTGCCCTAGGCCGTTGCAACGCTGGCCGCCGGGGCGGTGTCAGCGCCGCCCGCGAATGTCTGCATGAATTCCACAATCGCAGCCTTCAGTTTTTCCTGCAACGCATCGTCCAAACTACCGGTTGCTTTAATCTTTGCCAGGATATCATCCGGATGCTTGCGCATGAAATCCAGGAACAGTCCTTCGAAGCGCCCGACTTCTTCCGGGTCGATGCTATCTAAATAGCCGTTGATGGCAGCATAAATCACCACTACCTGCTCTTCAACCGGCATCGGTTTATATTGGCCCTGCTTCAGGACCTCCATCACGCGCCGACCGCGTGCCAGACGGGCCTGGGTCGTTTTGTCGAGATCGGAGCCGAACTGGGCAAATGATTGCAATTCGCGGTATTGCGCTAAGTCCATGCGCAAACGACCGGCGACCTGTTTCATCGCCCTCACCTGCGCGGCACCACCGACGCGGGACACGGATAGACCGGCGTTAATGGCCGGGCGCTGGCCAGAATGGAACAGGTCGGACTCCAGATAGATCTGACCGTCCGTGATGGAAATCACGTTTGTCGGAATATAGGCGGAAACGTCACCGGCCTGTGTCTCAATGATCGGCAACGCCGTCAAAGAACCGCCGCCGTGGTCCGGGTTTAAACGCGCCGCCCGTTCCAAAAGACGGGAATGTAGGTAAAAGACATCACCCGGATAGGCCTCGCGGCCCGGCGGACGCCTGAGCAACAAAGACAACTCACGATAGGCGGTGGCATGCTTGCTTAAGTCGTCGTAAACAACCAGCACGTCCCGCCCTTGCGCATACATGAACTCCTCGCCGATCGCGCAGCCGGCGTACGGAGCGATATATAACATCGGGGCCGGCTCACTGGCGGTGGCGGAAACGACAATCGTGTAATCCATCGCCCCGTGCTCTTCCAACACCTGCACCACACTGGCCACCGTTGAGCGCTTCTGCCCAATGGCAACGTAAATGCAGATTACGTCTTGGCCTTTCTGGTTGATGATCGTATCGATCGCCAGGGCCGTCTTACCGGTCTGGCGGTCACCGATAATCAGCTCCCGCTGCCCGCGACCGATCGGCACCAGGGCGTCAATCGCCTTCAGACCGGTCTGCAAAGGCACATTCACGGGCTGCCGGGTCACAACACCCGGGGCCTTGAATTCCACCGGCCGGCTTTTGTCAGTCTTAATCGGACCCTTGCCGTCAATCGGCTGCCCCATGGCATTCACCACGCGACCGATCATGGCATCCCCGGAGGGCACTTCCACGATCCGTCCAGTGCGTTTCACCTCGTCGCCTTCCTCAATGTCCCGGTAAGGACCGAGGATCACGCAACCGATATTATCCTCCTCTAAGTTCAAGGCCATGCCGTAGACACCGTTCGGGAATTCCAACAACTCGCCCGCCATGGCCGATTCCAGCCCATAGATACGGGCGATACCATCCCCGACCTGAATCACGGTACCCACGTTGGCGACCTCTATTTCCGCCTCATAGCTCTGAATCTGCTGTTTGAGAATGGTACTGATTTCTTCTGGTCGCAAACTCACTGCGGGCTACCCCCTGTCTCACTGGGCTGATATCTGACCAACTGGGACCGTAAATCCTGCAAACGCCGACGCAGGCTACCGTCTATCAGTCGGTCGCCGACCCTGATCACGATGCCGCCCAGCAGCGACTGATCAACGGTGGTCCGCAAGCGGACCTCGCTTCCCAGTTGCTGCTGCAATTTGGCAGCGACCTCGTCAACCTCAGCCGGGCTGAGCGCGATGGCCGATCGCACCTCAACTTCCACGATGTTGCGGTACCGGTCCGCCAAGCCGCGGTATGACGCAAAAATGCTTTCCAAAAAACGCTCCCTATGCTTGTCGATGAGCAGGGAGAGAAAATTTTTGACCTCCGCGGAGACCTGGCCAGCGAAGACTTGCCCCACAACTTCTTTCTTCCGGCGGGGGGCAATCAAACGGTGCTCCCAAACCCGACGCAAATCTTCAGTAGCGCGCATGCTCTGCACAACAGTCTCCAATTCCGCATCGACCGCTTCAATCCGGCCTTGCGCTTTTGCCAACTCAAACAAAGCATTCGCATACCGACGCGCGACTGTGCTGCCCCTCATTGTACTTCCCCAACCTCATCGATGACCTGACGCACAAAGTGTTTGTGGTCGGCCTCGTTGATTTCCTTTTCAATCACTCGTTCTGCCGCCAGCACGGCCAGACTCGCCACCTCTTCACGTAGCTCAGCAAGCGCTTTGTCCTTTTCTTCGCGAATGCTGCGCTGAGCCCGTTCCATGATCCGGTCCGCTTCCCCGCGCGCATCGTTCAGCAGACGACCGCGGGTTTCATCCGCCATCTTGACGGCCTTATTGATAATCTCCTTCGACTCCTCCCGGGCCGCCTGTAGCTGCTGTTCATATTCCTGCCGCAGCCGCTCGGCTTCCGCTTTCGCTTCTTCGGCCCGGGCGATATTCTCGATTACCGCCTGACGCCGATCTTCCAACATCTTAATGATCGGCTTCCAAAACACCAAGCGGATCACGCCGAAGAAGATGAGGAAATTGATGATAGCCCAAATAAGTTCATACATGGAAAATTCCATGTGGCCATTCCCCTCCTTCGGTTCGGTAGGCCCACCCCAGACACCCCGAGGCGGTTGGACCCAACCGCCCGAGGTATCGTGGTGTCAAAGAACTGTCAATTAACCGCCAATGATGCCGAGTACCGAACCTTGAACAATAAAAACGAGGGCGAAGACGAACAGGGTCAGGGCCTCCATAAAGGCCAAAGCCAACAACATCGAGATAAAGATCCGGCCACCAGCTTCAGGATTCCGGGCGATGGCCTCCATTGCCGCCGCCGCAGTCCTCCCCTGTCCCGTAGCAGACCCTACAGCCGCAATACCGACTGCCAGCAAAGCCCCGAAACCAAAAAGTGCAGCTGCCAACTCCATTGCCACGTTCCCTCCTTTCGACTACCACAAATCTTGCTTTATGCCGGCGTGCTGCCGGTTGATAGAATTTGAGAGCACCGGCCGGTATCCGGTGGACATCCCAAACGGCTACCCTAGTGGGACTCCTCCGATGTGGCACTACCGATATAAACCGCTGCCAGCACCGTGAAGATAAACGCCTGAATGAAACCAAAAACGACCTCCAGGCCAAGTACCGTAATCGGTAAGAAATACGGTATGGCCATCAGGAGGCCCATTAGCACTACCTCACCGCCATAAATATTCGCCGCGAGACGGAGGCTGAGTGAAAACGGCTTCACGACTTCCTCCAGGATGTTCAGCGGGATCATCAGCGGCGCCATCATGACAGGTTCAGCGAAATGCTTAAAATACTTTAAACCCTTCTTGCGAATGCCGTTCAACTGCACCGCCACAAATACGACAATCGCCAGGCCGGCGGTCACACCCCAGTGACTGGTAGGAGCCTTGAAACCTTTTATCTCACCGGCACCCGGGATCAGTCCGGAATAATTCGAGACAATGATAAACAGGAAAAAACTGCCCAGCAATGGCAGATACTGAACCGCCCGCTTGCGGTCCATCACCTGTTCCAGGAGGCCAAGCAATGCTTCCACGACCATCTCCATAATGTTTTGCAGGCGCCCTTCCGGCAGCCGCTGCATACTGCGGGTCGTCAACCAACCCAGCAAAATCAATAGTCCCATAATCACCCACATTGTGGTGACTACGCTTGTGACCTCCAGGCCGATGCCGGGGATAACAAAAATCAAATCACTGCTGTGCCCACTTTCCCCTGCGGCACTGGCCAGTTCATACCAACTCATCCCAGATTTGCCCCCCTTTCCCGACGGATATATAGCCACAGGCCAACCACTAACACTGTCAACAGTCCCAACAGCGTACCGCCGATTGCCAGCGGATCACGAAAGAGCAGGTAAACACAGGCGAACACGGCGAAATCCACCAAATAGCGCATGAGATAGCGGCCTAACAGCTGAGCCGGCTTGCCCCCGGCAGCGGCTTTTTTCACCGCCAGTAACAACAGGTAATGGTTGATGCCGCCAGCCACAAGACCGATCACCAGCCCTGCCAAAAACCGCAAGGGCAAAGCCCCCCTTACCGTGCGCCGCCATTATCCCGGTCCAGTTTCTCGGCCCGCAGCAGTTCCCGCACCAAATGGCGAAAACCAACCGTGACCCCCATCATGATCCCCACCAGGGCTAACCAGGGCGCGGTACCAAAACGGGCGTCCAGCCATTGCCCGGCCCGGTAACCGAAATACATGGCCACCACCAGCGTGGCACCGAATGACAGCATCAGGCTGAAGTACTGCAGTCCCTTGCGAGGACCAGAACCTGCCATCGCTGCACCCCCCGGTTAAAAATTATGCATCTCGCCTGATGGGCAAAGCCCTATTGGGCAAGAACAACCGGGTCTGACCTAATCATGTATTGCATAAAAATACAGCAAGCACTGGCTGAATTATCAGAAGATTGCCTGCTTTTGTTTTTGGTGAAAAATACCGGCAATCTAGACCGATACAGCGTCTGTGGCTCCTAAGCAGCCAACAAGTAGTGCATTTCGACAGCCCCGGCTAAATCCCTGCCGTGAATAATAATTACTTTGCGGCTTGCGGCACTATTGCCCGAAACGGCCGCGGCCGGGTGGGGCGCAACCCCATTTCATAGTGCAGGGCGGCAACGATCCGCTCCGCCGCCCGGCCATCGCCGTAAGGGTTGACAGCACCGGCCATGCGGCGATAAGCAACTTCGTCTGTCAACAAACGCTGCACCGCTGCCGTGATCACCCGGTAGTCTGTCCCCACCAATTGCACCGTACCCGCGCTGATCGCCTCCGGCCTTTCCGTCGTCTCCCGCAACAGCAGGACCGGCGTGCCAAGCGCTGGCGCTTCCTCCTGGATGCCGCCGGAATCGGTTAAAATGATATGGGCCCGGGCCATCAAATTTGCCCACTCCGGATACTCCAATGGGGCCAGCAAGTGAATCCGCTCCCGTCCGGCCAGGTACCGGTGCGCCACTTCGTTCACCTGCGGGTTGCGGTGGACTGAAAACACCACCCGGACATCGGGTGCCATGGCTGGCAAAGCGGCCACTGCCCGGCAAATCTCTACCATTGGCCGGCCTAAGTTCTCCCGCCGGTGGGCATCGACCAGAATCACCCGGCAGCGGTCAAACGGCAAACCGGCCAGCGTCTGCTCCTGGAACCGGTAATCCGGTCGCGCCACCTGGAACAAAGCATCGATGGCCGTGTTACCAGTCACATAAATCTGCCCCGGCGGCACGCCCTCGCGGCGCAGGTTCGTCTTGGCGGTCTGGGTGGGAGCGAAATGCAAATCACAGAGCGCGCCCGTCAGCCGCCGGTTCATCTCCTCCGGAAACGGCGCATATTTATCGCCCGTGCGCAGACCGGCCTCCACGTGCCCGATCCGCACCTGTTGATAGAAGGCGGCCAGGGCAGCCGCAAATGTGGTGGAGGTATCACCATGCACCAACACCAGGTCGGGCTGTTCCGCCTGCAAGACGCCCTCCAGGCCGGCCAGGGCGCGCACCGTGATCTCAGTGAGCGATTGTTGCGGTTGCATGATATTGAGATCATAGTCCGGCACAATGCCGAAACAGGCCAGAACCTGGTCCAGCATCTCGCGATGCTGCGCCGTGACAGCCACGCGCGTGATAAAATTATCTTGATCCCGCTGCAACGCCAGTACCACCGGGGCCATTTTGATTGCCTCCGGCCGCACCCCGAAGACCGTCAGCACTCTCCAAGACATGGCAATAACCCCCTTACACAAGGCAAAAAGCGCCCGTTGGGCGCTTCACATCGCTGCCATCACTGATTGATCTGCTTATGATTATGGAAACGAAATACCTTCCCCGGACCGGGTCCCAGAACACCATAGCGCCGCGCCCCGAGGACCACCAGCAACAAGGCGCCGCCGCTAAACAACAAGCCTGTCCAGGCGGCAAAATGCGTGATGATGATCGCACTCAGGCCGAGCCAAGCACTGACCAGATACATCACCAATACAGTCTGGCGCTGGCTGAGGCCCAGGGCCAGCAACCGGTGATGCAGGTGACCGCGGTCCGCCTGCGAGATCGGCTGACCGTTCAGCAACCGGCGCACAATGGCAAAGAATGTATCGAAAATCGGCAACCCGAGCGCCAAAATGGGTACCACCAGGGCGATGGCGGTGGCGCTTTTCAGCGTCCCCTGCACGGATACGGCCGCCAGCGCGTAGCCGAGGAACAACGAACCGGTGTCGCCCATGAAGATCTTGGCCGGGTTGAAGTTGTGCGGCAAAAAGCCGAGCGTGGCTCCCGTCAAGGCCACCGTCAGCAAAATGGTGACCGCCTGCTTGTCTTGCACCGCCACCACCAGCAACGTCAGAGCGGCGATGGAGGCAATCCCGGCCGCCAGGCCATCCAGCCCGTCAATCAGGTTCATCACATTTGTGACCGCCACCACCCACAAAAGGGTGAACGGGATCGACCACCAGCCGAGCCAGATCAGCCCGCCAAACGGGTTCGTCAAGAACTCCACTTGCACGCCGAATAAGACCAAAACCATGGCCGCCGCCACCTGCCCCAGGAGCTTGAGCCGCGGCGACAACCCAAATAGATCATCCACCAATCCCACGACCATGATCAATGTGCCGCCCAACAAGAGGCCCTGCATGGCCGGGGTACCCGCCCCCACTGCCCACAGCACAGCGGCCGTAAAGGCCAGGAAAATGGCGATTCCGCCCAGATGAGGTTTTGGTTCTGTATGGGCGCTGCGCTCGCCGGGCTTGTCCACCACGCCGCAGCGCAGGGCCACCCACCTGACCAGGGGCGTCACCAGGTAGGAGATGGCCAGGGAGAGCAGGAACGCCAGGATGTATCTTTCCATATTGCTCAGGCCTCCAACCGCAGGTAACCTTTGCGTAAGAGTTTGCGGATATGTTCATCGATCAGGGCATGCAAATCAACCTGATATTGCGCTTCCAGGACAAACATCATGGTGACGGCGGTCTGCGCCACATCAAGCAGTTCGGCGCTGATCTCATTCACCACCTGCTGCCTGTCCATCGTCACCCGCTCACCGCTCATACCGCGGAATTTACCGATCAGGGCCGCCATCTCACCGGCCTCTTCTAATAATTTCAAAGCGGTCGATTCCAATGACGGCTTGAGATTATTCAACCGCGGCAAAGCAATCGTTTTCGTATCCTCTGACAAACGAGCCACCTCCTAGCAGCCCCAATGGACCGCTTCTATCCCCGCCTCCTGGCGCATTTCCCGGGCCAGCGGATCGGCATATGGTTCCTGGAACACGATCCGCACAATCCCGGCGTTGATCAACATCTTGCTGCACAGAACGCACGGTTCCGTCGTGCAATAAAGGGTCGCGCCCAGCACGCAGATCCCGTGCCTGGCCGCTTGCAGGAGAGCATTCTGCTCGGCGTGCAACCCGCGGCAGATTTCCGCCCGCTGGCCGGAAGGCACTTTGTCCGCCTCCCGCCGGCAACCCACGTCCACACAGTGGGCTAATCCGCTGGGAGCCCCGTTATAGCCGGTGGCGAGCAGGCGTTTGTCTTTCACCAACACCGCCCCCACGGACCGGCGCAGGCACGTGGAGCGGCCCGCCACCACCCCGGCAATTTGCATGAAATATTCGTCCCAGCTCGGTCGGCTCACGGCGTCCCCTCCCGCCGGTAAACGGCCCGTTCCCCGCCAATCAGCTTCGGCCGCGTGCGCGCCGCCACGAGCGGGGCCTGGCCAATCCGCTCCACACTCAGCCGCACCGGCACAACCACCGGGCGCAGGTGCATGCCGATCAGGGTGTGCCCGATATCAAGACCGGCATCGGCCTGGATGCTTTCCACCAAAACCGGGTCCGGCAGGGCATCCATGGCAACGGCCGCCAGGGCGCCGCCCGCCTTTGGCACCGGCCAGGCGCTGACCACGGGCAGGCGCTGTTGCTCGGCCACCGCCCTGGGCAATACCAGAGCCCGGTTCAAATGCTCACAGCACTGAATGGCCAGGGCCACACCCCGCTCCGCCGCCGCCGCCTGCACAGCGGCCATGATCTCGGCGGCCAGTTGCAGGCTGCCGGCAGTACCGATCCGCCGCCCCAGCACCTCGCTGGTGCTGCAACCGATCACCAGCAGCTGCCCCGGCCCCAATCCAGCCAGTTTGATCAGCTCCGTCGCCGCTGCCTTGACCTGTTCCCCCACCTCTGGCACCGCCCGCCCTCCTTTAACGGCCATATTCCCGCTCCAAAGCGGCGATCTTCTCCACCCGCCGGGCATGCCGGCCAGCGCGGAATTTCCCCTCCCACCAGGCCTGGAAGATGACGCAGGCCAAACCGGGCCCGATCACGCGCTCACCCAGGCACAGGATATTGCTATTATTGTGTTCCCGGGTGGCAACGGCCGAGAATGTGTCATGACAAAGCGCCGCCCTGATCCCCGGTAGCTTGTTGGCGGCGATCGCCATCCCGATCCCGGTCCCGCAAACCAACAACCCGCGCTCGCATTCACCCCGGACCACGGCTTCCGCCACCTGCCGGGCAATGTCCGGGTAGTCCACCGGTTCTGGGCTGTATGTGCCAAAATCATGAAATTCAATGCCCAGCTCTTCAATAAATGCGCACAGATGGCGTTTTAACAGGAGCCCGCCATGATCGCTACCGACTGCCAACTTCACCATTCCCGCCTCCTCGGGTCAGGTTTCCTAAACTTCGTGTTCCACCGGGCCGTTCCCTGCCAGGCAGAGCATTTCCACTAATTGCCCGCACAACCGCTCCAGCTCATCGGCACAAGCCCGGTAGACCGCCATGTCCCCGCCGAACGGGTCCACCACATCCAGATCTCCCTGGCCAAGATATTCCCGGAGCGTGAATGTCCGCTCCGCCAGGGCCGGAAAATTCGCCCGCACGCGCTGCCGCTGCCCGCCCGTCATGGTCAAAACCAGGTCCGGCGTGCCGGCTCCCAGGGCCTGCGCGCGGTGCTCCGCCAGGGAAAGGCCACGCGTCTCCATGGCCGCCACCGCACCAGGTGTGGCCAAATCCCCCGGCACAGCCGCCACCCCGGCCGAACTAACCGCCGGCGGTTGTTCCCGGCACCGTCGTTGCCAGGCAGCCAAAAACAGCGCTTCGGCCATCGGACTGCGACAAGTGTTGCCCGTGCAGACGAACAGCAAGCTGCGCACCGGCACCCGCCGTACCCGCCCGCCGGCCGCCCTTTTCAGGCGTTCGTTGATGGCCGCGCCCAGTCCGGAAGACGGCCCACAACTGGCATAAATCACATCCAAACCGGCCCCATCCAGCCTGTGCAAAGCGGCAAACAGGTTCCCGGCCAACTCATTTTGGTCATCCCGGCTGCCCACCACCTGCACCAGCGCAGCTGGCGACCAAAAAGTGACTTCCTCGCGATAGGCCAGCACGCCGGCCCGGCGCCCCTGCGCCTGATCCAGAGCCAGTAGATGACGCAAATGCCTGATCACCTGTTCCGGGGGTCCGTCCAGTAACATGAACGGCGTCGCGAGTTGATAAACCTCATCGCCTTCCCGCACTTCCACTTCGCACCCCAGGACAGCGCCGATCTCATTCCGGCCCACGCCGCCGCTGCGCAAAATGACCGGCACGGGTCCGGTCAAGTCCAGCACCGTGGACTCCACCCCGACGCCCGTCGGCCCGGCATCCAGGATCAGATCCACCCGCCCGTGCAGCCCGGCGGTGTGTTCAGCGGCGGTGGGACTGGCGCCGCCGGACAAATTGGCGCTCGGTGCCGCCAGCGGTACGCCGGCCCGGTTGATTAGCGCCTGCGCCACCGGGTGGGCCGGCATCCGTACTGCCACCGTGTCCCCACCCCCGGTGACCACGTCCGGGACCAGCGCACTACGCCGCAGGACCAGCGTCAGCGGCCCCGGCCAGAACCGCTCCATAAGAACGTCCGCCGCCGGGGTCAACTCTTGCACCAGATTCCTCACTTGCTCAGGAGCGCCCACGTGCAGGATGAGGGGCTTGTCCGCCGGCCGCCCTTTGGCAGCAAAGATGCCCAGCACGGCGTCCGCATCCAGTCCATTTGCCCCCAACCCATACACCGTTTCCGTCGGGAACACCACCAGCCCACCGCGCTTGATGACCGCCGCCGCCCGGTCGATCACATCCGGCGCCGGATGATCCCGATCAACCGCCATCACTTCCGTGTGCATGCCCCTTCCCCCGTCCGATAAGCTAGCACAATCCGCTCCCGTCCCGCCAGATCTTGCCGGATGGCCACATCCCGGAAGGCCCCCGTCGCCAGGCAGGCCGCCTGAATCTCAGCCGCCTGCCCCTCGCCCACCTCCAGGGCCAGCAAGCCCTCCGCCGCCAGGCCCGAGGGCGCTATCGCGATCAAGCGTTCCATCACTTCCGTCCCCCTCTCCCCGCCCAAAAGCGCTACGGCCGGTTCATAATCCCGCACCGTCGGGTCAAGCCCCTGGAAATCCCCCGCCGCCACATAGGGCAGGTTAGCAACCACCACTGCCGCCGGGACAGACCCCATCACCAGATCCCCCTGCCGGAATTCGATCCGGTCGGCCACGCTATGGCGCCGGGCGTTCGCTTTTGCCACCAGCAACGCCTCGCCAGAGATATCCGTCGCCAGGACCCGGCACTGCGGATGGGCCACGGCTAAGCTGACCGCGATGGCCCCGCTGCCCGTCCCGACATCGATCACCAGCGGGAACCCCGGCCAGTCAGCCAGGAATTGCAGCACGGCCATCACCAGCCCTTCCGTTTCCGGGCGCGGAATCAACACCCGCCGGTCGACGGCAAATGTCAAGCCCATGAATTCCCACTGGCCCAGAATATATTGCAATGGTTCGCCGGCCATTCGCCGGGCCACGTATCCCTGGAAGGCTTCTTCCTCCCCGGCAGACAATGCTAAATCCGGCTCCCAGTATAGGTCGCTGCGGCGCAGGCCAATGGCATGGGCGAGCAGATCGCCGGCCTCCCGCACGGCCAGCGCCGGTGCCAGGCCCGCCCGTTGTAAATCCTGGACGGCCTTTTTCAATGCCTGGGCGCGCGTCATGCCTCCAGGGCGGCCAGCTTGGCGGTCTGGTCCGCCAGCACCAGGTTATCGATTATTTCTTCCAAATCACCGTCCAGGATCGCCTCCAGGCGATGGGTGGTGAAACCAATCCGGTGATCGGAAACCCGGTTTTGCGGGTAGTTGTATGTGCGGATGCGTTCACTGCGATCGCCGCTGCCGACTTGTGAGCGGCGCGCATCCGCCACTTCCTGCCGTTGCTGCTGTTGCGCCTGATCCAAGAGCCGGGCCCGCAGCACGCGCATGGCCCGCGCCCTGTTCTTGATCTGGGATTTCTCATCTTGACAGGAGACCACCAACCCGGTGGGTAAATGGGTGATGCGCACGGCCGAGTAGGTGGTATTGACGCTCTGCCCGCCGGGACCGCTGGAACAAAATGTGTCAATGCGCAAATCATTTGGATCGATCTCCACGTCCACCTCTTCCGCCTCCGGCAAGACAGCGACAGTGGCAGTGGACGTATGGATGCGCCCGCTAGCCTCGGTGGTGGGCACGCGCTGCACCCGGTGCACACCGCTCTCATATTTCATGCGGCTGTAAGCACCGTCCCCGGTGATGGCGAATATCACTTCCCGGAACCCGCCCACCTCTGTCGGGCTTGACTCCAGCACCTCCGTCTTCCAACCCTGGCGCTCCGCAAAGCGCGTATACATGCGGAACAAAACCGCCGCAAACAGACCGGCCTCATCGCCGCCGGCACCGCCTCTGATTTCCACAATCACGTTTTTATCGTCATGCGGGTCACGCGGTAAAAGCATTAGTCTCAGCTTATCCCGCAAATCCTGTGCCCGCTCCTGCAAATCAGCCAGCTCCGTTTCCGCCAGTTCGCGCAGCTCCGGTTCCAGTTTATCCTGCAAAAGCTCGTTGGCTCCCGCTATTTCCCGCTCCACCGCCTGCAATTGGCGGTAGGTGGCCACTAAATCTTCCAAGCGGGAATGCTCTTTCACGACCCGCCGCCACTCGGTCTGATCGGCCAGCAAATCCGGGTCGGAAAGCTGCTCACTCAACTCTTGGTAACGCCTGGCTATGGCCTCTAATTTTTCCAGCATGTCAGTTTCCCTCCATCTTAGCGGCACGGAAGGCGGCGATCGCCACCTCCACCTGCGCATCGTCCGGCTCCCGGGTGGTAAGGAGTTGCAAACCTAAGCCCGGCAGGCTAATCAGCCAGACAAGCGGGGATTTGCTGCGACCGGCCAACCTGATCACCTCATAAGCCAACCCCGCCACTAAAGGTGCCGCCAATAGGCGGGTGATGATGCGAGTCCACAGGTCCGGCCAGCCGAAAAATGTGAACAGCAAAATGCTGACGACCGCCACAAACAATAGAAAGCTGGTGCCGCAGCGCGGGTGCAGAGTGGGAAAAGGGCGCACGGAGGCGGGACTCAACTCGGCACCGGACTCAAAGGCATTGATCACCTTGTGTTCCGCGCCATGGTATTGCAGCACCCGTTGAATATCTTTCATAAAAGAGATGGCATAAATGTATGCTAACAGGAAAAAAATACGCAGGGCCCCTTCCAACAGGTTCAGCAACAGGGGATTGGCGGTAAAACGGTGTCCCAGCCCACCGAGAGCGGTGGGCGCGATGATGAATATCCCTACGGCCGCCACCACCGCCACGACCAGCGTAATGGTGGTTTCCAGCCAGCCCAGCTGTTCGCTTTCATCTGCGGCGGTCTGATTGGCGGAATAAATCAGGGCATTAATGCCCAAGAACAGTGTTTCTACTAATGAGACCACGCCACGTACGACCGGCAAGCCCAGCAGCGGGCTGCGCCGGGTCCAGGATACGCAAGTCTCTTCTTTCACGACGATCGAGGTGTCCGGCCGCCGCACGGCGATCGCGGTGCACTGCGGGCCCTTCATCATCACGCCCTCCAGCACCGCTTGCCCACCATAAAGGGCCTCCGGCACTGCTATCCGCCTCCTAAAACAGTATGTTAAAACGGCAGAGCACAAAGGCTCTGCCTGTCTGTTGCCTGTAAGGCCCGTTGGCAGCGTTGGCTAATAATCCCCGCCGTATTTTTTGCGGAACCGTTCAATCCGGCCGCCCCTGGCCGCCACCTGCCGCTGACCGGTATAAGCTGGATGACACTGCGAGCAAACCTCGACGCGCAAATTAGAGGCCGTGCATCCCACCTCAAACACAGCGCCGCAAGCACAGGTGATCTTCGTCTGCTCATACTTGGGATGGATTTTCTCTTTCACATTATTCACCTCAACTCGAAAGCCGCCAAGCCGGCATGCGAAAATAGCTACAGAACACGCTCATTATAACACACCGGGATATGGGTGACAAGCAATGGTTACTCGCGCCGGAGAGCCTCCACCGGCTGCAGGTTGGCAGCGCTATAAGCCGGGTAAACACCGAAGGCCAATCCGACCAACATGGCTGCCACTAGCGCCACCACCGCCGCCTGGGCTGTCACCACCGGTTCCATCCCCAGGCGGGCGAATAGACCAGCCCCCAGCCAGCCCAGCCCCACCCCCAATATCCCGCCCGCCAGGCACAGGATCAGAGCTTCGAGCAGAAACTGATAAACCAGGTGCCAGGTATGGGCGCCGACCGCTTTCCGCAAACCGATCTCGCGGCTGCGTTCCGCCACGGAAATCAACATAATATTCATGATCCCCAAGCCGCTCACCAACAGCGACACGCCAGCGATCCCGCCCAGCATGAGCGTCATCACCCGTTGCGCAGCGTTCGCTTCCTGCACCAGCTCATTCACGCTCGTGACAGTGATGGCCGGCACACCGGCTCCCCCCTGACCGAGCTGCAACTCAACGCCACTCGATCCGTAATAACGCGGGTAGTAATAATACCCGTACGGATCCTCACTGGCCCCTTCTTCTGGGTCCTGGATATTGAACTTGTGCCGGAAGTAGCGGCTGACCTGTACCATCGCCAGATGGGTGGTGGACTTATCGCGCGCTTTCGCCCAAATCTCGCTCACCCTGGTGCTTTTCGTCAGGCGTTGCGCCGCCGTCACGGGCACGATGATCTGCCCGTCGATCCCGCCTGCCATCCCGGCTCCTTTCGGCGCCATCACGCCCACGACGGTAAAGCGTTGCCCGCCCAGGTAAACCGCCTCCCCCAGCGGGTCACGGCCGCCGAACAGTTGGTCCACCAAACCATAGCCCACCACCGCCACCCGCAGGCGCTCCTGCACATCCAGATGGGAGATGAACCGCCCGGCCAGCACCTGGTGATCCCGAATGACCGGAAAATCCTCCGTCACACCGAGCAATGGCAACTCCGTGGAAGTGCGGCGCCACTTGACCTGCGCGTCCGCCTGCACCACCGGCATAGCCGCCAACAAAGACGGCACCCGCTCCGCCAATTCTTCCGCCTCAGTGATCGTCAAGCGGGCATCCCAGCGGTGGCTTTGCACCCGGATGATATTGGTGCCGAGACTCTCAAACTGCTCCGTGATCGCCATGCGCGCCCCCTCGCCGATCGCCACCAGGCTGACGACGGAGGCCACACCGATCATCACCCCGAGCAGCGTCAACGCAGAACGCAGTTTGTTCATCGTGACGCCGCCGATTGCCAGGGACAGGCCAAACCGCAATTGCACAAGCAGCGCTTTCATATCCGTTTCTCCATCACCGGGCCGCCGGGCAACGGATTACCGCCCCGTCCCTCGTCGGCCCGTTCTTCCAGGCGATCAAACGTGGAGCCTGTCACAACTTGTTCACCTTCCTCAAGCCCGGACACCACTTCCGCCACCCGGCTGTTGATCAGGCCGATCTCGATGGGCCTGGCTTCCGGGCGCCCGTTTGCTGCGATCACTTCCACCATCGCCTGCCCATCCTGGTCAAAGATCGCCTCCACCGGCACCAATAAAACATCTTCCTTGCTGTCCACGAATATGTAGACGTTGGCCGTCATCCCGGGTCGTAAGACCTCGGTGTCCTCCACCAGTAAATTGACGTTGTATGTGGCGATGCCGTCATTGGTCTGGCCCATCATGTCCACCCGCTCCACCCGCGCCGGGAACTGCTGGCCGGGGACGGCATCGACCGTAATGCGCGCTTCCTGCCCCTCCCTGATATAAACCACATCCAGCTCGTCAGCCTGGATATTGAGGCTCATTTTGCTCTGATCCATGACCATGGCCAATGTCTCGCCGGAACGCAGTTGTTGGCCGCGGTTAGCCCAGATCCAGGCCACCACGCCTGTGATCGGCGAACGGATGGTGAGATTCTCCAGTTCTTCTTGCTTTTGCGCCAATTCCACCTCTAAATCCTGAATGTCGAGCTGCCGCCCCTTGATATAGCGCTGGGCGGTGGAGCCCCCCAACACGGCGATCACATCACCCTGCTCCACCACACTCCAGCCCTTGACGGGCAACTCGGTGACGGTCCCCTCCGCCGGGCTACGCACCACCTCTTCATCCCGGTAGCGGTCGATCTTGCTGACCAGGGTGAACGCCCCTCCATCCAACGGCACCTCAATACGCACAACCTGCCCCGGCTTCAAGAGCCCGGTGTTTTCCGCCACGATCGTCGCCCGGTACAAAAATGAGTGACTGCGCGGAACCGGGGTCGGGTCGAGCTCGGTAATCTTGCCGGTGATAAAACCATGAAAACCCTCCACCTGCATATTCAATTCCTGGCCTTCGCGCAGATTTTTGAATGTGTGTTCATTCACCTCGGCCAAAATGATGATCTGCGAATCATCGACGATCCTGGCCAACAATGTCCCTTCCGAGACTTCATCGGTGATCGCCACTTGTAGGTCCTGAATGCGGCCGCTGCAAGGAGCTGTGACGTTAATCCCGCGGTTGGCATCGACAGTGGTGACGCGGTCCGGGGTAACCCCCAAAACAGCGGATAACTCCAGGCGCGCCTTTTCCAACTGACTGCTCAGCTGGGCGATCTCCACCATCAACTTGTCGTTCCGCAGGCGGGCGACGATGTCCCCTTCCGTCACCATTTGCCCGCGGTCCACGAACACTTCTTCCACGACCCCCTCTGTGAAGGCTTGGATGTCACTCTGGTAAATGGGCTGGACCGGCCCAAACCCCTCGACCGTCACTTCAATCGTGCCCCGCTCCACAAGGGCCGTCGCATATACCGGCTGCCCACCACCGGTTTCGGTGGCAAACAGGGCCCGGCTGGCCCATACCCCACAGGCAAATATCAAGACTCCGATCAGCACCAGTGGCAGGATTTTTCTGGTCATTTCAACGTCCCCTCCCCGGTAACGATCGGTTGCGGCACGACGGCATCGCTTGCGATCAGACCGTCCCGCAAACGGATGATCCGGTTGGCATAGCGCGCCATCTGCTCATCGTGCGTCACCTGGATAATAGTGATCCCCTGTTCTTCATTCAGCGCTTGGAACAACGCCATGATCTCCTGGCCGTTTTTCGTGTCCAGGTTGCCAGTCGGTTCATCCGCTAGGATGATGCGCGGCTGACCGACGATCGCCCGCGCAATCGCCACGCGCTGTTGTTGGCCCCCTGATAGCTCAGTTGGCAAATGCCGGATCCGGTCCGATAGGCCGACAGCCTGCAAAGCCGCATCCGCCCGCCTGGCTCGTTCCTGATCGTCCATTCCCCGGTAAATGAGTGGCAATTCTACGTTCTGCCGGGCAGTCAAACGTGGCAACAGGTTGAAGGTCTGAAACACAAAGCCAATCGCCCGGTTACGCAGATCGGCCAATTGACCGTTGCTCATGGCGGCCACTTCCTGGCCATCCAAAAGGTAGCTGCCGCTGGCAGGCAAATCCAGGCACCCGAGCACATTCATCAAAGTGGATTTCCCGGAACCGGATGGCCCCATAATGGAGATGAATGCGCCCGCCGACACGGAAAATGACACCCCACGCAAAGCCTCCACAGTCAGCTTTCCGGTCTGATATGTCTTCGTGATATTCTCCAGTTCAATTAGTGCGGGCAAGGCCATGTCTCCTTAAGCCATATTTCAACTTGGATTAGACGACCAGTACAGGATAAATGTTCCACAAAAAATTGAAGAGCCCTTGCGGACTCCCCAATAGTGTGGAAAACCGTTCCGAAACATCCGCTACCCGGCAGATCCCCTATCATACATATGACGTTCTAACCCCCGCCAGACCTGTTTGATGGCCCGCGCGGCCGGCCCGTCATCATATACCGCCGGTCGACCCGCCACCAGGGCAGCCACCACCGCCCTGTCAAAGGGGATCTTGCCGATCACCGGAACGCCCTGCTGGGCGCAATAATCTTCCACCTGGGCCGTGTTTTTGGCACTGAGATCGTATCTATTGATACATACCAATGCCTGCACGCCGAAGTGGCGGCAGACCGCCAAAATCCGTTCAAAATCATGGATACCGGACATGGTCGGTTCAATCACCAGCAAAGCCAGATCCACCACGCTCAAAGCGGCGATCACCGGGCAGCCGATCCCGGGCGGCCCATCGATCAACACGAGCGGTTTTTCCTCATCCCTGGCCCGCCGGTATGCTTCCTCCCGCACCCGTGCCACCAGCTTGCCGGAGTTCTCCTGCGCAATCCCCAGTTGGGCATGCACCATGGTGCCATACTCCGTGCGCGAGACAAACCAATCACCGCTGTGGGCCGGTCGCAGCTCGATCGCCCCTTCCGGGCACAGCCGGCGGCACAACCCGCAGCCCTCGCAACCGAGCCGGTCGACCCGGGCCACGTCATCCATCTCGATGGCATCAAAGCGACAATTCTCCACACAGATGCCACACGCTGTGCATCTATCAGCAATAACCACCGCTTCCTGGCCACCGCTGAACTCGTGTTGCCCTAAAACCTGCGGTTTCAGAATTAAATGCAGGTCAGCAGCATCCACATCACAATCCGCCAGCACGGCCGCCCGGGCCAGGGCAGCGAAGGAAGCGACCACAGTAGTCTTGCCTGTCCCACCCTTGCCGCTGATCACCAGCAATTGCCGGATCGCCTGTTTATCGCTCATGCCGCCACCTCCCGCAGCCTGTGCCACAGCCGGGTGAATACTGCCCGCCACTCGTCAGACGCCAGCGCCGCCAGCTGGCCGCCCGCATATAATTCTGCCATCTGCCTGCTGAAGGGAATCTCCAACAAAACGGGGATATTCTCCCGCCAGCAAAAATCCCAGACCGCCCGCTCACCGACATCAGCCCGGTTAATCACCGCCCCCACCGGTACATCCAGAGCGCGCGTCATCTCCACCGCCAACTCCAGATCATGTCTCCCAAACGGGGTCGGCTCCGTCACCAACAGGCAAAAATCACTGCCGCGCACCGCCTCCACTGCCGGACAGGCTGTCCCCGGGGGAGCATCGATCAGCGTCACACCCTCCCCAGCCATGCTCTTCACCTGGTTGATGATCGGCGGTGCCAGGGCTTCTCCGGGGTGCAAAATGCCGTATGTGACCCGCAGGCCGGAAATGCCTGTGTCACCGCCCGTCACCCGGCCGATCGGGCGGCGCCCCTCTGTAATTACCCCCTCCGGGCAGAGCGTCCAACAGGCAGCACAACCGTGGCAAAGCTCCGGAAAGAACAAAACCCTGTCCCTCACCACCGCCAGGGCGTTGAACTGGCAGACCTGCGCGCACTCCCCACAACCGGTGCAAAGCTCATCGGACACGACCGGGTTGGCAATCGCCACCTCGCGCTCGTGCGCCGCTCCGGGGCGCAAAAAAATGTGTACATTCGGCTCTTCCACATCACAATCCAACAGGTGCACCGGGTTCCCAGCCCGGGCGGCCACCACCGCCAGATTGGTCGCCACCAGGGTCTTGCCCGTCCCACCCTTGCCGCTGGCAATGGCAATTTTCACCGGTAGACCTCCTCTCAGTGACAGCCATCGTGGGCGGGATGGTCATGATTGCAAAACGAAGCATCCCCGGGCCGCAATGTGCCATCGGCAAACGCCCGCAGGGCATCGGCCACCGGACCGGTCACACCGGTCACGGCCACGATCCCCCGCTCGGCAAACAGATCGGCCGCGCGCGGTCCCATCCCCCCCGCCACAATACAGGAAATGCCCATTTCCCCCAAATAACGGGGCAAAAAGCCGGGCTGGTGACCGGGATTTGCAATCTCTTTTTGTTCCCGCACGCGCCCTTTTGCCACCCTGGCAAGCGTGTATGTCGGGCAACGCCCGAAGTGTTCCGCCACTTGGCCATCCTCCGTCGCCACCGCCACCCAGCCATCCGCCGGCACAACGACATCCGTGGGTTCCGGACAAGTACCCTCTGCCAAGCCACCGGACTGCCAGGAAGCATACGTTTCGCGCACGGTAGCAGCCAAACCGCGGTAAACCGCCAGACCGGCCGCCGCCAGCGTCCTTTCCGCCTTTGGACCCAGCTCTTTGACCACCACCGCCTCCACACCATGATCCACCAACAATTGGGCGGTACCAATGCCGGCCCCAGTGGCCGAATCGGCGGCCTCATTTTCCAGAGCGACCACTTTCTCTCCTTTGCCAGCGACGATTACAAACCAGGGCGCTCTACCAAACCGGTCATCCGTAAGCGCATCCAAATCCCCACTACGGGCCGGAATCGCGATTTTCATCCCAAACTCCCCCTTCCAATCGGGCATATGTCAATTATATGATAACCCACCGACCTGCTGCTGTCAAACAAAAATGGGGGGCTTTGCGCCCCCCACATCTCGTGCCCTGCTTATGTCAGGTATCGCAATGGGTCATAAGGCCGCCCGGCGACCCTGATTTCAAAGTGCAGGTGCGGACCGGTGGAGTGACCGGAAGTACCCACACAGCCCACCGCCTCGCCAGCGGCCACCGCTTGCCCGGCCGTCACCAAAAGGCGCGAGCAATGGGCATACAGCGTTTCCACCCCATCGCCGTGGTCAAGAATGATCGTGCGCCCATAGCCGGATCGCCAGTCGGCCTCCTTCACCCGCCCGGCTTGGGCAGCTCTGATCTCAGCCCCGTAAGGGGCGCCGATGTCCAGTCCCGTGTGCAGGGTGCCCCAGCGCGGTCCGAACGGGGATGTGATCGGGCCGGTCACCGGCCACAGAAAACCGCCGCCGGGAAGCGCTGCCGGCCTACAGCTGGCGACCACGGCAGTGGCCGGCTCGCCAAAACCCGGCAACACCAACAGTTGCCCCACCCGCAGCGAGTTTGGGTCATGCAGATTGTTGCACGCCAATAGCTCTGCCATGCTCAACCCGTAGCGGCGACTGAGCAACCAGAGTGTATCGCCGCTTTGCACCCGGTAAAGTTGGCCATCCGTTGGTGGGATAATCAAGCGCTGACCTGGATAAAGGGAATTGGGATCGGCGACCTGGTTGACCACCACCAGTGTGCTCAATTCCAGATTATAGAGCTGGCAGACCTGCCAGAGCGTCTCACCGCGATGCACAGTATGGATCAGGATGCGCCAGCGATCGGCGTTCGCCACCGTGGCCGGCAAAGCCATCCCAGTCGTCTGCCGGTGGGCGGCAGCCTGTTCATCTGGTTGTCTTGACAGCGTCTCAAAAGGAAGCGCAAACCCATCTACAGGCCTTGTCCAAATCCAGCCCAACATGCCGGTCGTGCCCGCCAGGAGCCCAACCGCCAACAATAGGGCAGTGAGACGCCGCCAAAGAGCGTCCGACAAATTTCTCACCCCATTCATAGCAAGGTTCTTTGCCCATGCTGCCAAGTCCTTAACTAGAATGGGAGAAGCACAGGAGATTTATGCATGCAAAAAACAACCCACAGCGGGCCAAGAAAGATGTTATATGGGGCGGTAAGAAACGATTAGACGATCCCTTTTTGCACCATGCGCAGGAATTCCCGGTTTGAACGGGTGTTTTTCAAACGTTCTAACAACATTTCGATCGCTTCACTGGTACCGAGCGAGTTCGTATTGCGGCGTATCGTCCACATTACTTCCAACTCATCCGCCGACAGCAGCAGCTCTTCCTTGCGGGTACCGGAACGTTTGATATCGATAGCGGGGAAAACCCGGCGTTCATAGAGTTTGCGGTCCAAGTGTAGTTCTAAATTGCCGGTGCCTTTGAATTCCTCGTAAATCACATCATCCATCCTGCTGCCGGTGTCAACCAGCGCAGTGGCGATAATCGTCAGGCTACCGCCCTCCTCAATGTTGCGGGCGGCCCCGAAAAAGCGCTTTGGTTTGTGGAGAGCGGCCGGATCCAAGCCACCGGACAGGGTACGACCGCTGGGAGGGATGACCAGATTGTGGGCGCGCGCCAAACGGGTGATGGAATCCAGTAGAATCACCACGTCCTTGCCGTCTTCCACCATGCGGCGGGCCCGCTCCAGCACCATCTCACTCACGCGCACATGGTTTTCCGGAAGTTCATCGAATGTGGAGGCCACCACATCCCCGTGCACGGAGCGCTCCATATCCGTGACCTCTTCCGGGCGCTCATCGATCAGTAGCACGATAATCTCCAGTTCCGGGTAGTTCTTGTGCAGGGAGTTGGCGATCTTTTTCAATAGCACCGTCTTGCCCGCCTTGGGCGGTGACACAATCAGGCCCCGCTGACCGGCGCCAATCGGGGTAATCAGGTCAATTAGCCGCGAGGAGAGGTCTCCCTGGTCATGCTCCAGACGCAACCGGCGGTTCGGGAAAATCGGCGTCAGGTTGTCGAAGAATGTCCGGTCCCGCAGCTCCTCCGGGTCTTTGCCGTTCACCATCTCAACCCGCAATAAAGCGAAGTAGCGCTCGTTTTCTTTCGGCCGGCGCGCCTGCCCGGAGATCAGGTCCCCTGTGCGGAGATCAAAACGCCGGATCTGGGAAGGGGACACATAGATATCTTCGCTGCTGGGCAGGTAGTAGTTCGGGCGCAGGAAACCAAACCCCTCGCTCATGATGTCGAGCAGGCCCTGGGCGAATAAGTAGCCCTCCTTCTCCACCGATGCCTTCATAATCGCCAAAATCAATTCACGTTTGCGCAATTGCGAAAAACCGGTCATGTTCAGCTCGCGCGCCTGCTGATGCAGTTCGGCCAGCGTCATGCCCTCAAGCTCATTGATGTTCAAAGACATGCACTCCCATCCCTGTGCGCCGCAAGACGCACAAGCTCAGAATTCTTTCCGACAGCGTGGGAATTACCAATTTGGCAGGAAGAGTGGGGAAGCGCTCATTTGCCCTTCCCCGCCATTGTTTCCCAATCACGCAAGAAGGATGCAATCCCCTTGTCGGTTAACGGATGCTGCATCATCTGCTGCAACACTTTATAGGGTACAGTGGCGATATCGGCCCCTGCCAGGGCGGCCCCTAGGACATGCTGCGGGTGGCGGATGCTGGCAGCAATCACCTGCGTAGCAAGATCATGGATGGTGAACAACTGCACGATTTCTGCCACCAGTCCTAAACCGTCCTGACCGATATCATCCAATCGCCCAACGAACGGACTGACGAAGTCTGCCCCGGCCCTGGCCGCCAGCAGAGCCTGGTTGGCGGAGAAGACGAGCGTAACATTGCTTTTGATCCCCTCGACGCGCAAACGGGCGGCGGCCTGCAACCCATCGGCGGTCATGGGCAGCTTAATAACGATATTCGGGGCGATTTCCGCCAATGGCCTTGCTTCTGCCACCATTTCATCCGCCTGCAGGCTGAGCACCTCGGCGCTCACGGGCCCCTTCACAAACGAGGTGATCTCCCACAGCACAGCATGAAAATCGCGCCCCTCCTTTGCCACCAGAGTCGGGTTGGTGGTCACACCGGCCAGGATGCCAAGCTGGTGGGCAGCCCTGATTTCCTCTACATTTGCGGTATCCAAAAAAATCTGCAATGTTTTACCCCCTGTCACGAATTATTGTGCCATCTCACGCCATTGGCATACTGATACCACCGGGTTCTTGCCCCAATGATGCCAGTCCGGAAAACTATTGGACAAGCTGAAGTGCGGTAGGATGATGATGAGGTAAAATGAAAAGTATAGAGACTTGCAACTCGCTGGTGAATTTCGCCAAATCCGGTCAGATTCCTGCCAAAGCTAGCGTTTCCCCCAATAGGGCGCAACATCTTCCGCCACCGCCGCCTCATGTTTGCTGAGCAGCTCAATGGCCAGAGCCCGCACGATATGGATGTCAAAGGGCTTTTTCAGCAGCGGCCAATCCGGGCCGCCACCCGGCCCATACGTCTCCGCCGCTAAAGGATCGGCACTCATCAGACAAAACATTGCCCTCGGCAACAGGCGCCGCAGTTCCGGGAGCAAACACCAGCCGCTCATCACCGGCATGCACAGGTCGAGGAATATGACCTGGGGCCTGTGCTCCCTGGCCACCTGCAGCGCTTCCTGCCAGTCCGCCGCCGGCAATACCTGATGACCGTCCAAGCGCAACACTGCGCGCATCAGCGCGCGGATACCGGGCTGGTCATCCACCACCATGATGCGGGCACCGCTTGTCAACTGTCGTCCCTTCACGCTATTCACCCTTTTCGCCAATGGTTTTGCAAGCGCCGATGAGGCGCATCGCCACCCGCCTGGCAAGCCACCGCCACAGCAAATCCCCGCTCCTCCGCTGGCGGCTCCAACACGGCCTCAAACCCGGCATATTCCCCATTCGCCACCTGCACAACCGGGCCAACGGCCGCTGCACCGGAAGCCAGGGCCAGTTCCACATGCCCGTCCCGCCCCTCATACAGGCGCCCATTCACAAACACATCGGCCGCCACCGGCACCAGACTGGTAGCATCCCTGAAATCAAGCCGCAAAGGCACTTGCCCGCCCGTCCCCGGTTGCCCCCAACTGTAATGTAGCTTCAGGCCAGGCATCCCCACATCCAACACCACCGGCACAACATTCACCAGTGACCCGGCCACATCTTTGATCAGGACCTGGCCAAAATAACGGCCGCGTTCCTCCGGCACCTTAAGCCCCAAAACAGCCTGCCACTGCGCACCCTCACCGGCAGCCGGCTGCCCCTGCACCGTTAGGTGGCCGCAATCATAACTGACCAACTGCCGGTACTGGAATGTGACCGGATCCCCCGGGAAGCCATAAGCCTCGATATAGGCCAGGTATTGCCCGGGCTGGGGGCTGGGCAGGTCGATCACCTCATCCTGGACGCCCATCCTGGCCGCCGCGGCACATTCCACCCACTCGCCCAGCTCCCGGTCGTAGCGATACAGATACAGGTCCAAATCCACATCCGGCCGGCTGACACCGCTGACCGCCACCTGCAGGTATGTGACGCGCTCATCGATCGGCGGCAAGAAATGGGTGGTGGCCTCCTGGGGCCGCAATGTCATCGTCTCGGCCGGGCTGACACCGTTAGCCGCCGCCAGGCCGGCACAGGAAACTGCTAACCCGGCGCCGTTGAGCGCCGCATTGGTAAACGTGAGGGCTTGCTCCAGATACCCGCCCCCATTCGCCACGGACAGCGCGACCGTCTCCCGGCCCGGCATCACACCGACACCGGTCAGCTGCAATTCATACGGGGTGGAGCTGAACCCGTAGCGCGCCATGAACGGTGCCCCGGATACGATCAGCTCCCAGACCCCGGCCTGGGGATGCTTGATGACATAGCTGGCCGACCCGGCCCGTTGGCCGCCGGACGGGATTTGATCATAACCGATGAAATCCCCCAACAGGTATTCGCTCCCACCGGGCCGGAAAATGTGCAGGCGCGCCTCACCGGCCGGTCCGCCGCTGCCCGGGGGCAGTGTCAGCTTGACCTGCAGGGCCTGCAACCCCTCCGGCACCTTAATATAATGGCGCTGTCTCTGGGCCGGCCCCACCCGTCCGGACAGGGCAAGCTGCCAGTCATTCTCTTTGGCCAGCAACAATGGCTGGACAGCTGTGGTCAAAATGCCAAGATCCCGTTGCCCTGTGGCCGGCACATCCGCCCACAACAGCCCGCTGTAAAGGCCGGGCTGGGCCGGGATCTGATACCGGAGCAACACTTCACGCTCCGTACCGGCCGGCAAAGACATGCTCTGGCGGTCGGCCGACAGCCAGGGCACGGAGGAAATCAGGTTCACGAACCGGTGTTGGCCCGGCTCGCCCTGGAGACGATAGGACACACTGCCGGGGAGCGTATCGCGCAGGTAGATCCCACCGCCCCATGCTTCACCGCCGCGGCGACCGCGAATGCGCGCGGCCGTAGCGTTGCGTGACAGGCTGTCCCAGGCCGCCGCCACGTTCACCATCCCGTAGCCCTGCTCCACCGGGGCATAGCCCGGCAATGGTGTGGCCGTCATTTCCAGAGCGCGCTTGACAGCTGCGGGCGTGACGTTCAACCCCCGCTGGCGCGCCTCTGCCAACAAAACGGCCGCCGCCCCCGCCACATGGGGCACCGCCATGCTGGTGCCCTCAAAGAAATCGTGACCGTTGGCCACCTGCCACTTGGGCACCGCCGCCACCGCACAACCGGGGGCAACCAGATTTGGACACAGGGAGCCATCCGGGCGCGGCCCGCAGGCACTGTAGTACCAGAGGGAATCGTTCCACACCCGCTCGCCAAAGAATGTCCGCCACGCTTCCTGGGTGATGGCCGCACCCACCGCCAGGACGCTGTCCGCTGAACCGGGGGCCCCCGCCGATCCCAGCCCCGGCCCGTTGTTCCCTGGCACCATCACCACCAGCACGCCATAGCGGCGCACCAAATCACTGAGCAGACTGGCCACCGCATCCCGGGAACCGCTGCCGGCGCTGGCCAGCTCCCCGCCCACGCTGATGCTGATGATATCGGCCCCTTGTTGCGCCGCATAAACCATGGCGGACATAATGTCTTCCCAGCGCCCGTTCCCGGAAGAACCGAGCGCTTTCAGAACCATCAACTGCGCCCCGGGCGCTACCCCGACGATGCCCGGACCGCCGCTGCCCTTGCCCGCAGCAATGCTGGCCACATGCGTGCCATGGCCATTACCATCGAACCCGAGCCGCACGAAATTACCGGCCGGATCGATTTCCGCCGCCACAAAGGCCACTTGCTCCACTTCTGCCGTATCCCAGCGGTCGCGCCCGAAATGGGCGTAGGCTGGCCTTTTCTGGTACTGGAATAGGCCGCGCTCATCCGTGAAATCATTATCCCGGTCCGTGTCCACAAACACCGTATCGTACACGCCCGCCACCGCCATATCCACGACCAACACCGGGAAGACATCCCCACTGCGCCCGTTCCGGTCCAGATCCTGCCCGAGCGGCCCAACCCGGTCCACTTGCTCCTCGCGCAAAAATCCATAGTGGTAACGGCCGCTGCGGGAAGTGATGGAACCGATTTTCAGCTCCCCGCGCGGGGTGGAGATTATGCCCCGCCGTCCTAAAGTGGCCACCGCCGTCTCCACATAACCCTCATAGGTGAAGTCGCGCCAATCAATGATTTTACCGCCCGGCCCCCCAAAGCCGACCAGATCTAAATGGGAGGGATCGGCACCGGTATCGATCACCGCAACCACCGTGCCCTCTCCCTGTCCGCCGGTGCGGGTGCGAAAATCGGGCAGGCCGATGGCAGCGCCATTCACTTCCGCACTCAACTTGGCCTGTGGGTGCACGGCCGTCAGTCCATTAGCCGCCACAGTGGCCGTTGCCGGCAAGAGACTGGCCGCCGTGGCCTGCCTGGCCAATCCGACCGCATAACGTCCCGGCACCCGGGCCACCGCATAGCCCTCACCCAGCTCCGTAACGCTGCCGCCCCAATTGATTACCTGGGGAATAATGTCCTGCTCCGGCAGGGCCAGCAGCATCTGCACATCCTCATCCGGGGCCTGCACAGTGGCCGCCCGGATTGCATCTATGCCCATCTGTTCAGCTGCCGCCAAACCGGCCTGCTCCTCAGACGCCGCGCTCAGGCTGACCACCGCTGCATTGCCACTATTCGCTTCAAGATAAACCACCAATTCGCCATCCACGGCCACTGCCACCGGCACACCCACCGAGATGTCCCGCAACGGGGCCGGAGCACCATCCAGATACACCACCGCATCATCAGCCAATGTGAGCGAGAGCCGGCGGCTAGATTCCTGCAGCAAGAAGCCCCGCTCGCCCATGTGGCCGGTCAAGATTCCCTCCAGGCTGAGCCGGGCGCAATCCGCGATCCGGACTCTGCCATCCGCTTGGCGCAAGACCAGATACGCGCGGTCACCCGCCTGCAAAGAGCCCAACTGCACCGGGCGCGCATTCAAAAACACCTCTGCCCCCGGCGCCCATAGCAATTCCTGCTCCACATCCCCCACGCGCACCGTCAGGCTCTGCCCGTCCACCCGCTGCAATTCTCCCAGCACGGCCGCGAAATGGGCAGCAACCAACACCATCTGCCCCTGCCTGTTCAAAACGCCCTGCACTTCATCGATCGGTTGCAAATCCCCCAGCGTTACCTGCTCGCCATTGCGCAAAATGGCGCAACTATCCGCCAGTGGGACTGTAATCACATCTGCCCCGCTCAGCAGCTGCACCCGCCCCGAGCCGGCCGCCACCAGTGTGCCCTCAATATGATACAGGCTGCCGGCGGCCGCCATCATGCGCGCCACCATGGCCGCTCCCTGGGCCCTGGTCGTCCAATCATGCGCCCGGAAGCTGCCATCCTCAAACCCTTTCAGGATACCCCGCTCGCTGGCCACCGCCACATAACCGCGCACCCACTCCGGCACCGTCTCGGCATCGCTGAACGGCAGTTGGGCCTGCTGCCTAGCCAGCGCCTGTTCTTCCCAGTGATAGGCCCGCACCAGCATGGTCACGATCTCGGCCCGGGTAATGTTGCGGTCCGGCCCGAATGTGCCATCCGGGTATCCTTTCACCAGGCCGATCTCGGCCGCCACCTCGGCATCCCCCAGCGCCCAGTGGCCATCAGGCAGGTCCGTGAAGCGGGACTTGCCCCGGCCCGCCAGGTGCACCTCATCGCCATAGCCGGCCGCCCGCACCAGCATGCGCACAAATGCGCCCCGTTTCAAATCCGCATCGGGATAAAAGAATGCGTCCCCGTCAATCACCCCGCGCGCCCACAAACAGGTGATTTCCGGCAGAGCCCAATGGCCAGCCACATCCGCCAGCACAGCCGGCTGATCAGCCAGCACAAACCCGCCATTGGCAAAAAGCATCGCCAAGCAAAGCAGCCCGGCGAGTAATCGCTTAGCAGAACGCATGCCCATTCCCTCACAATCGCAAAACCAGATTGCGATATTCTTCGGCAGAAGGGAGTCATTTCCTTTTCATGTCAATCAGGGAACAACATCCAAATACAGGAGAATCGCCCCCTTGAGCAGAATGAATAGGGCACAAGCAAGGGAGGGAACCGGTGTTGAACTGCCAACATGATTTTGCATCCCGGGCCGCTTATGTCCTGAGACGTCGCTGGCTGATTTGGGCCGTGATGGCCGCCTGCTATTTGATCGTCTATTTTCACCGCATCGCGCCCTCGGTGGTGGCCGATCACCTGATGGCCACGTTCTCACTGAGCGGTGTGGCGCTCGGCAACTTAAGTGCCATTTATCTTTATGTGTACGGGTTCATGCAGATCCCCTCCGGCCTCCTGGCCGACTACATCGGCCCCCGCCGCACGGCCATCGGCGGCATGTTCCTGGCCGCCCTGGGGTGCCTGATGTTTGCCCTGGCACCGTGCTTCTCTATTCTCTATCTGGGACGCCTCCTGACCGGGCTGGGGGTGTCGGTAATCTTCATCAGCACGATGACAATCCAGGCCAACTGGTTCCGTTCGCAGGAGTTCGGCACCATCACCGGCCTGACCAGTTTTGTCGGGAACTCGGGCGGCCTGCTGGCGGCCACGCCACTGGCGATTCTGGTGACGGCAATCGGCTGGCGCGGTTCCTTTCAAGTAATCGCGTTGGCCTCTCTCCTGGTCATGATCGCCTGCCTGCTAATCGTGCGCAACTCTCCGCAGTCGCTGGGCCTGCCCAGCATTGCCGAGATCACCGCCTGGCAGGAAGCAGCTGCCGCCGGCTCCGCTGTGGCGGAACCAGGCGAGTTCATTGAAGAGCAGGTGGTGGCAAAAGAACCGCAGGGCCTGAGAGATCTCTGGGCAGGTCTGAAACAGGTGCTGCGCAACAAATATACCTGGCCGTCTTTCCTGGCCTTCGGCGGCATCTACGGGGCTATGATGGCCTTTGCCGGCATCTGGGGTGTGCCGTACCTGATGCAGATCTATGACATGACGCGCGCCCAGGCCGCCAACTTTATCATGGCCTTTCAGTTCGGCTCAGTGGTGGGGGCACCGCTTATCGGCTACATGTCCGACCGCATCCGCTCGCGTAAAATCCCGTTCGTGACCTCGGCCGTCTGCTCAATGATCTGCTGGTTGCTGTTCGCCTTTTGGAACGGCGGCAAACCACCGGTCCAGATCCTGTTTCCCTTTGTCTTTTTCATGGCCGCCTCCGGTCACGCGATCATTCTCACCGTGGCCTGCGGCAAAGAGGTGAACCCACCGCACCTGGCTGGCACCGCCATGGGCACAGTCAACACATCCGGCTTCCTAGGCGGGGCAATCATGCAGCCCCTGTTCGGTTGGGCCCTCGACCTACGCTGGGAAGGCCTGCTGATTGACGGCGTTAAGATCTATCCCCTGGCAGCTTACCAACTGGGGTTTTTGCTCTGTGTGGGGGCCTGCCTGATTGCGCTGGTGGGAACGCTGCTGATGAAGGAAAGCCACTGCCGGAACGTCTATGGCGAGATCAGCGCGGGAAAAATGTAGGGGCCGGAAACCGGCCCCCTCATTTTTATATCTTACCTTTTACGATCTCCAGTGCCTTGTCTAACTGGGCATCCTCTGCCGCTTCCCGCAAGGCCTCCTGAATGGCCCGCGCCGTGGCTTCGTTCAGCCCCCCCGTCACCGCCAGGTTCTGGTCTCGCTGGTAAGACTGCAGGGCCTGCACAGTGGCGGTGCCGAAGTATTCGTCCACCGGCCCGGAGAAATAACCCAGCGTACGCAAAGCCCCCTCCAGCGAAGACACCGCCGGGCCGGTCGCTCCCAGTGCTAAAGGCCCCTGGTAAATCAGCCTGGTATAAGGGCTGTTGGTAATGACCACATCCGGGGTAATCCCCTGCCCCTCCACCAGATGACCAGCAGGCGTTGCGTAGTGGGCGTACGTCATCTTCAAACCGCCCCCGTTGGCCAGACCCAACAGGCGCTGCATGGAGCCCTTACCGTATGTCCGCTCACCAATGATCGTGCCGACATGGTAATCCTTGATCGCTCCCGCCACGACTTCAGCAGCGCTGGCCGTACCGCCATCCACCAGGACCGCCAACGGCATGTCCAGAGGCGGCGTTTCTGAGTAAATGTGTTCTTCGTAGTCCCCGCGCGTGATCACCGTCACAATCCACCCCTGCGGGCAGAAGATCTCCGCCACCTTTACACATTCATTCAACAGGCCACCGGGATTTCGGCGCAGGTCCAACACAAACCCCCTGGCACCTTCAGCTTTCAACAGATCGATGATCTCAGCCACCTCGGCACCGGTACCCTGGTCAAAGTAGCTGATTTGGATATAACCGATTCCGTCCGCCAACAGCTCGGAACTGACCGTCGGCACCTGCACCACCGCCCGCTGGATGACCACCGGGAATGGTTCCTGGTCACCCCGCTTGATGCCGAGCGTGATCGATGTCCCAGCTTCACCCCGCACCAATTCCGCCACCTGGGTGGTTGTCCAGCCGGTGATATCCTGACCATCCACGGACACAATGCAGTCATTTGGCCGCAGTCCGACATCATCGGCCGGGGTGTTGGGGAAGGCAGTTAAGATCACTATCTCCCCATCCAGCTCCGTAATGCGCACGCCAATGCCAGTGAATTCACCCTCCACCTGCATCTGGAGTGCGCGGTACCTTTCCGCCGGGAAATATTGCGTATATGGGTCGTTGGCCATTTTCGCCATGGAATGCAACGCAGCGTCAATCAGCGCTTCCAAAGAAAGATCCTGCCAGTGATATTGACTGAGGTAGATGCCTGCTTGCACTACGGCGTTAAAGGGGTTGGCACTGATCACAGCCGCCTTGCCCGGGGTGACAGACAAAAAACAGGTGCTGGCCAGGCAGACCACCAGGATGAAGGCCATTATAGTTTTGCGCCAATTGGACCGCATGGGTTAACACTCCTATTTTTGGACTTTTGATGGTTCAGTTCAGATTTGCAAAATCCAGTTCATAATAGGCGAGCCGGTTGGAGATGTGGCTGAGCTTTTTGCCGATATCGTGGCTGCCCACGATCATCGCCGTGCCGCTGCCCGCCACATGCACTTCCACGTTCTCACCCAGGGTATATGCCTGTAGCAGTTGGCCATTATCCCCAGCAAACACCAACAGGTGATATCTTTCCTTGCCATCTTCGGCAACCCCGGATTCCACCGTTAACGCCCACAAGATCTCCCCATCCACAGAAAATTGCGCGCTGCGGATGTCCACATCAATGTTTTCTTCCGCAGAGAAAAAGTGCCGCCACAAGAGCTTCCCGGTCTGGCAATCAAATACGTAGATGCCAGCCCGTTCTCCCACGTCATATGCCGCCAACCTGGCATCATCCGGAGAGAAGGTCAACTGCTGGCTGCCACCAAAGAACAGCAGGTATTCCCAGAGCTTGTTGCCTGAGATGTCAAACAGGTACAACGAACCATCGGCATCATCGGTGCTGATGGCGACCAGGTCACCGCCATGGGCTAATTCCACTTCCTGGCACAAGTCAGCGGACAGACCTTCTGTTTCCCAGATCCGCTCACCGTCGGGCCCGATAATGCGAATGCGGTCGGCATCTTGCAGCAACAAGGCATTGCCGCGGCTGAAAAATTCCGCCTTCGCTTGTCCCCGGATAGTATATGCCCCAACGCTGGTGCCGTCTTTATTAACCAGCTGCACTACCCCGCGGGTGCTATCCACAAGCCCAAACCGGGTGCCGTCCCGGGAGTGCACCACCGTAGTGGGCCCCCAAACTGGCTTATTCCACAATTGGTTGCCGGAGGCATCAAAGCAGTAGATGCTGCCCATGTTGTTGTAGTGGAAGGCGCCGGCGATGATTTGATTATTTGGCCCCATGATTTTGGCCCAGCCGCTTTTGTATGCTTCGTCTTTGAAGGTATGGTTCCATAACAGGTTGCCCTGCTGGTCAAAGACGTTGAAGCCCTGGGTAGTACCGCTGGCATTGCCGATCAGGGTGAAGGCCGCCACCAGGTTGCCGTCCGGCGACAACGAGGCGGCAAAGTAGTCTGCGAAGTTGCGCTGCCATGACGGAGTCAGCGCCGCCGGTGGCAGGGTGCCCAGGTTGATATCGCCCAGACCCGGGTGCAAAGATTCAGAGCCGGCGTTTTGATTGCCGTTCACGAGTTCCTGCTCTATCTTATGCAGCGGGTTAGCACATCCTACAGCTGATAGCAAAATGCTGGCGATGATAATCCCAGCCAGGGTTTTTGTCCACAAAAGCAAGTCCTCCCCAACGAGTGTCATAGGAGGCATGCATTCGACATAGGCCCACATCTTTCCTGCCACAGGGAGGTGAGGATTAGGGTGGAAAACGGGGGGATATAAAAGAGGGGCACCTGGATCGGTGCCCCTCTCCGACTGCTCAGGCTAGGCCTGATTTACGGCTTACTTATCCACCCGGATGACGTACTCGAGGACCTCGTCATCATGGATGATCATGACCCAATCACCCTTGCGCAGGTTCTTCAGGCTAAGGATATCAAGGTCATCGTCTTCCGTGTCGAAGATTACCGTGTCTTTGTCAACCAAGTACTCGACGCCATTCACAGTAAGGAGGTTGCCGTCTACAGGGTCAGGACCTAGTTGGAACGGACCGCCCGCGACAAACGTAAGCGGTGTTGCCCTAGTCACTTCACCAGCGGCGTTGAAGGACAGCTCAACCACGTCATACTGGTTCAAGCCCGCCATCTTCTTAGAGGCGATTACATCCACCTCTTTGCCATCCGGAGTGAAGTAGACCAGGTGCCAATCGTCCTTGGTCTGATACTGCTCCACAAACAGGACCTCATCGGCTTCAGTAGAACCGAAGGTGCCTGTGACGAGAAGCAGAGCCATAATCCATCTGCCGTCGTATTCGGCCTTAACATCAACGGTACCGGTAGCATCCGCCAGAGCGTTCCAACCGACGACATCCCAGTCATCAACATCGGCAGAGCTGATGTCAAACACGACGATGTCATCATGGGCGTACTTATAACCGCTGTCCTTGAAGCGGCCATAATCGTCGATATCATCACCGTCATCGGCCATTTTGAGAGTCACTTCTTTTACGGTGACGAGAGCCATCTCATCAATCTCGCCGGCTGAATTCAGCTCGAAGGTGATGAGGGTACCGCTCTTCAAGGCGGCCCATTTTCCTGAACCGGCTAGCTCATCATCATAGTAATCCTCATCAATATTGTAGACTACTACGTCTCCCTTCTCGGTCAGGAGCTTGATGAGGTATTCCTCAGCATAGCCGCTGGTTTCGACCTTGGCATCTTTGACGATCACGGCGTACATCGAATCATCTTCCTTATCCGACACGCCGTACATCAAGAACACCTTGCCCTGAGCATCCAGGTACGCGACAACATCTTCACCTAGCAGCTTATTGTAGGAGGATTGATCGAAATCATCCCCACCGTCAGTGGACCAGTATGCTTCCGTTGGGTCGTCCATATAGACATCGTACTT
>DUQP01000030.1 GCA_012837735.1 Bacillota bacterium | reverse complement strand
CTAGTCTCGTGAGCCCGGTGTTTGCCCTCTGGGCCTGTGAAGGCGATAAAGAACAGTCGGAACATATATAGTGCGGTCAAAAACGCCACGAAGCTCCCAACAACATATAACAGGGTGTGTCCAGACTCCAAAGTCGCGGCCAAAATGGCATCTTTGCTCCAAAACCCGCTGAAGGGGAAGATCCCGGAGAGCGCCAGGGCACCAACCAGAAATGTGGCAGTAGTAATGGGCATGCGGCGCCAAAGCCCGCCCATCTGACGGATGTCTTGAATGTGGTGCAACCCAATGATGACGCTCCCGGCTGCCAAAAAGAGCAGGGCCTTGAAAAAGGCATGCGTCATCAAGTGGAACATGCTGGCCGTGAACCCGCCAACGCCCAGCGCCATGACCATGTATCCCAATTGGCTGATGGTTGAGTAAGCGAGAATGCGTTTGATATCAAATTGCGTGAGGGCGATGGTGGCCGCAAATATGGCTGTGACCCCCCCCACATACGCCACAATTTCCGCTGCCACCGGAGAGGCGGCGAATAGGAAAAACGTGCGCGCTATCAGGTAAACGCCTGCTGCCACCATGGTGGCAGCGTGGATCAAGGCACTCACCGGTGTGGGGCCTTCCATCGCGTCTGGCAACCAAACGTGGAATGGAAACTGCGCGGACTTGCCGACTGGCCCCATGAAAATCAGGAGGGCGGTGAGAGCGAGAAATGCCCCGCCTGGCAATAGGCTCACGTTGGCCGCCAATTCGCGGAAGTTAAAACTGCCGGTAGCCAGGAAGAGAATGAGAATACCTAACAGCAAGAAAAAATCTCCCCCGCGGGTTGTTACAAAGGCTTTCTTGGCTGCCTGAGCTGCCAGGGGTTTGGCAAACCAAAAACCGATCAACAAATATGAGCAAAGACCAACTAGTTCCCAGAACACGTAAAATTGCAAAAAGTCATTGGCGATCACAAGTCCCAACATGGAAAAAGTAAAAATGCTCAGGTAAGCGAAGTAACGGCTAAAGCCGGGGTCATCGCGCATATAACCCAGGGAATAGATCTGCACCAGCAGAGCGACCAGGCTGACCGTGGCCAGCATCATGACAGAGATGCCGTCAAGCAAAACCCCCATCTCAATTTCTAACCCGGCGATCTTAATCCAGGACCAGGCATATTCATGAGTGATGGGATTTGCCAGCCACTCCACTGCGATCATGAGCGAAAGCAGAAACGCTGCGCCCATGAGAGTAATCGCGATTGCCGCCGATAGCAGCCGATTCCGGCCAGTGAGGAAAATGATTACTGGAAACGCCATTAATGGTAGCAATGGTACCAACCAGGCGTATGCCGTCATGTTTAGCACCTACCTTTTACCATCTCAATAGATTCCAATCATCGGCGTTGACCGTTCCCCGGCGGCGGAAGAGCAAGATTGCAATTGCTAGCCCTACTGCCACCTCCGCTGCCGCAATAACAATAGTGAAAAGGGCGAAGGCTTGGCCGGTGATTTCCAGCGGGGTAACGAAACGCGCAAAGGCGACCAGGTTCAAGTTGGCCGCGTTCAGCATCAATTCCACCCCCATCAGGATGCCGATGACATTGCGTTTGCTGAGCGTGCCGAACAAACCGATGGCAAATAAGACGGCCCCCAAGCCCAGATAATGCTGAAGGGTGATCACCGTTGCCTCACCTCCCTAGCAAGCAGGATGGCGCCGATTACAGAAACTAATAGCAACAAACCCGCTATCTCAAAGGGGATCAAAAAGCGGTTAAACACTAAATCAGCCATGACCGCAATCGTGTCGTCGGGCGGATTCTGTTGCGTTACAGGCCAATTGTGGTTAAGGATCCCCAGCAACAGAACTGCCATTGTCACTATCGCCACGACAAAAGCCCCTAATACGGTTTTGCCGGACGGGTTGCTGAGCTGCATGCCGGATCGGTTGATCACCATGATACCGAACACGATCAGTACCGCCACAGCTCCAATATAAATAAGTACCTGCATAGCGGCCACAAATTCGGCTGCCAAAAACAGATAAAGTATGGCCACCGCGAGGAAGGTGGCAGCCAGTGCGAGCGCACTATGGATGAGATTCGCGAATCCAACCACCCCAAGGGCAGAAACGATTATGATGGCAGCTACTAGCCAAAATGCCCAGACCACTAAGCGCTCACCTCGCTCAAACCCGATCGTTCGCCACGTTGTTCTTCAGCTGCGCGGTCGAACAGAACCCGGATCGTATCTTCCCTACGGTAACAGGCAAGTTCAAATTCCTTGCTGTGGGTAAGTCCACCGATAGGGCACTGCTCGACACAAAAGCCACAATTAATGCACAAACCTTGATCAACCTGGTATTTGAGCAAGCGACTTTTTTTTGTTTCCGGATCTCGTGCCGTGATAAAGGTGATGGCAGACACGGGGCACGCTTTGGCACAAACCCCACAAGCTACGCAGCCATCAGCTTGGAGCTGAATTGGTCCGCGCACCCGCTCTGCCAATTGAGGCCTTTGCTCAGGGTATAATTCCGTTATTTTGGGGCGAAAAAAACTGCGCAGTGTTATCCAAAGCCCTTTTACCAACCCTGTACCGAACAAATGATATCACTCCCAGCTCTACCAGTAGCAAACTCATAAAAAAAAGAAAAAATAAGCGGTACCGGTCAACAGAATGTTGAGAATCGATAATGGCAATAAAACCTTCCAGCTCAGGTTTAATAATTGATCAATGCGTAGCCGGGGGAATGTCCACCGCATCCAAATAAAAAAGAACATCATTGTGCAGGTCTTAATGAAAAACCAAACGTATGGCGGCAGCAGGGGTCCATGCCATCCCCCCAGAAAGAGAGTTGTGGCCAAGGCAGAAACAGCGAATATATTGGCGTATTCGGCGGCGAAGAATATGCCCCAGCGCATCCCGGAGTATTCGGTAAAAGCTCCCGCTGTCAGTTCCGAATCCGCCTCAACCAGGTCGAAGGGGAGGCGGTTAAGCTCCGCAGTGGCGGAAATGATGAAAATGATGAAACCGAGGAACTGGGGAATGATGAACCAGACTCGAGTCTGGGCCTCAACCACGGCACTCAAGTTTATGGAACCGGCCAACATGACCACACCCAGGATAGAAAACACGAGCGGCAATTCATAGCTCAGCATTTGTGCAACAGACCGCATTGCCCCAAGCAAAGAGTATTTGTTGTTTGAGCTCCACCCAGCCATCAGCAAACCCAATGTGGCGACGGAAACAATGGCTATGACATAAAGCAGTCCGATGTTAAGATCCACTGCCACTACATATTTGCTAAACGGAAGCACCGCCCACACCATCATGGCCGGCGTGAACACGATATATGGCGCCAGGCGAAACACGGTCCGGTCAGCGCCGTTGGGAATCAAATCCTCTTTGCTAAGCATTTTGATTCCATCCGCGACGGCCTGCAGAAGGCCATGGGGCCCAACCCGATTTGGACCGTGACGATATTGAATAAATCCGGCTATGCGCCGTTCTGCGTAGACACCGTACAAGGCCACCATCCCCAGCACTGCCATGAGCACCAGCGCTGCCAGGATGGTCATCACATAATCTGTGAATGGATCGCTGATGCCCAGCGATACCACTATGTTTCTCACCCCTGTTCCCAGGGAGATGAGCCAATCAGCTGTCAAGTTGCTTACCTCCTTAGCGGTCTATCTCGCCCATCACTAAGTCGATGCTTGCTAAAATGGCCACCATGTCGGCCAACTTCGTTCCCCGGGTTATTTCGGGCAGTACGGAGATGTTGGCAAAGGCTGCTGATCTAATCCACCAACGGTAAGGATGCTCGGACCCATCACTCACTACCAAACAACCCACCTCACCGCGCGGCCCTTCCACAGACGCGTAAGCCTGGCCAGCCTGGGGCCGTAAACGGCGGGGCAGCTTGGCGGTCGTTTCCCCGGTCGGCATCAATTCCAAACACTGCTCGATAATCGAAATGCTTTCTAGTACCTCATCAAACCGAACGCGGAAGCGGTCATAGCAATCCCCTTGTTTGCCAAGGGGGACTGTGAAAGAGAGTCTGTCATAGATCTCATATGGCCGGCAAACTCTCAGGTCAAACGGCACGCCAGAAGCCCTGATTATGGGACCGCTCACCCCGTACTCCAAGCCAACTTGCGAGTCCAATGGCCCTACACCTTTTGTGCGGGCCAAAAAGATTTCGTTGCCATTAATCAGGTCCGCCAGTTCTTGCATGCCCTCTTTCAGGCTGGTCATGACTTTTTGGGCTTGCTCAACAAAGCCATCTGGCAGATCAGCAGCGACGCCGCCAAACCGGATATAACTGAAGGTCATACGCTGCCCACATACTGCCTCAAACAGGTCGAGTACTTTCTCGCGCATATTGAAGCAGAAGACAATGGCTGTCCAGGCGCCCAAATCAAGACCAAATGTTCCCAGAAAGACTAGGTGACTAGCTATCCGGCTCAATTCTGCCATGATCACGCGGATGAATTGGGCTCGTTCTGGAGGTTCAATCCTCAGGAGTTTTTCTACGGCCCTGGCGTAAACCAGGTTGTTGGACATGGCGGCGACATAATCAAGCCGGTCAGTTAAAGGTATCACGTTCTGCCACGTGCTGTGTTCAGCTAATTTTTCCAACCCGCGATGCAAGTAGCCGATCACGGGCTTGGCATCTGTCACCGTTTCCCCTTGCATTTGCAAGATGACACGAAAAACGCCGTGTGTGCTGGGGTGCTGGGGCCCCATATTCAGTACTAGTTCACGTTTTTCAGTCATTTCCTTGCCCCCCTTTATCCAGCCCGCCGAGCGGGAAATTCTTCCTTAAAGGGTGGCCGGAAAAATTGTCCGGGAGCAGGATCCTTTCCAGATTCGGATGGCCCGTGAACTTTATCCCGAACATATCAAATATTTCGCGTTCATGCCAATTGGCCCCGCGCCAGTAAGCGGTCGCAGAGGGCGCACAGGCCTGCTCTTTTTCTATCCGGCAGGATATCGTAACGGTGATACGTCCCAAGTAATCCCGTACAGGTGACAATTGATATATCAGTTCAAAGTGATCATCATATTCGACGGCGGTGGCGCCTGCGAAATAGTCGCAGGATACCTGATGATCCCTTAACGCCATGAACAATTTGGGCAATAAGTTCACGGGCGCTTCCAAACGCAATTCATGGCCTGCTTCTTTTTTCACAATCTGGGTGTCAAATTCTTTATTGAGCATGGTTATGATCGACATTTTAGGCACCGCCGACACCCCTGTTTGCCATAGCTTTTTGCGGGTTCTCAATTAGGCTTTTCAGTTTTAGAAAGCCGTCAATCAGCGCTTCCGGCCGGGGTGGACAGCCAGGTATATAGACATCCACCGGCAAAAATATATCCGCTCCGGGCACGATCGCATATGACCGGGCGAACAAACCCCCGTTGATGGCGCAACTACCCATGGCAATCACCCATTTCGGTTCTGGCATTTGCGCATAGATGCGCTCAATGGCCGGTTGCATTTTCTTGGAGATCGTTCCCGCTATGATCATCACATCGGCTTGACGTGGCGAAGGCCGAAAGACCTCATAGCCAAACCGGGCCAGATCGTAGCGCGCTTGCCCGGTAGCCATCATTTCGATCGCGCAGCAGGCTAATCCGAAAGTAACCGGCCAGAGAGAACGGCTCCGCCCCCAATTAAGGACATCTTGCACCCGCGCCAGCAAGACGTTATTCTTTAGATTTTCCGTTTCATCCATGGGCTTGTCGTTTGTTATGACCATTCCAATACCCCTTCTTTCCAGGCGTACCAAAGAGCAAGCAATAACATGGCGACGAACAATACCATTTCTATAAAGGCCATTAGTCCCAATTGACTGAACCGGATCGCCCAAGGAAAAAGGAAGACTGTTTCCACATCAAAAACCAAAAAAAGCAACGCATACATAAAGTAATTGTTTTGAAATTGAATCCAAGTCGGCCCGATTGTATCCATGCCGCATTCGTACGGCAAAGACTTAATTGGGTCATATTTTGATGTTGAAAGCAGCCGGACTACCAGCATGCTACCAAAAACGAATGCGATCCCAAAGAACATAAAAAAGGCAATTTTGGTAAAATCGCTCAATTTCCTTCCTTCTCCTTCCGCTTTCTAGGTCAGACCGACATAATACTCGCTAATTCATCATAGTATTCGGGATACTCTGATTGTCTCCTGCCTAAACAGCAAAAGTGGCGCTCTTTTATGAAATTGGCAATATTCGCACCATGCCAATTTTCACAACGGGCGAGGGTTTCAGCCCCAAGGTGCTAGGAATAGTTCATTATAAAAAAACATAACCATTGCAAAAAGGCCTTCCCGGAGGAGGGAGCAATGTGGGGGAGCAAATCGTTTCTGGGCAACATCGGCTAATTATTGCTGACCGTGAGCAGGTGGAGGTGGAAGGTGTTCTCCATGTGGAGAGTTTTGATGACCGGGAAATAACACTGGGTACAATTTTAGGGACATTAACGTTACGGGGAGAGGATCTCAATATTAGGCAACTTGATCTGGAATCCGGTTGTTTTGCTGTTACCGGAATGATTCACGGCGTGCAATATAGCAGTGCCGAGCGAGGCAAAGGGCGCGGGCAAGGATTCTGGCAGAAACTGCTTAAGTAGCAATGCTTCCTTTGGATCTGCAAATATACGTTTTTTCAGTTTTTACATTGGCCGGCATAGCGCTGGGCGTTTCTTTCGATTTTTACCGGGCCTTCCGCCATATCACCAGGCCAAGAGGCTGGTTGGCTGGCCTGGAAGATCTATTGTTTTGTGGTTTAGCAGCTTCTTTGCTTTTGTTCGCTTTACTGCTGGGGAACTGGGGAGAGGTACGTTTATACGTGCTACTGGCAATGTCGCTTGGTTTGATCCTCTATTATTTCCTGGCAAGTCATGCGCTGCTGGCACTGTTTACTGCCGGTTTGAAAAGCATGCGCGTTTTTTTGTGCCGATTATGGTCTGGGATACTTCTACTGCTCAGATTATTGACGATGGTGCTAATACCGTTTCGTTTCCTCAGGAGATTAATCTTGCTGCCCATCGTTGCGCTTAGCAGGGCAGGCAGACATTTGGGGGTCGGTATAAAAAGGTGGATCTATTTCATAAGGAAGCGGAGTTAAAATTTTTAGTTGTCAAAAGCAGGAAAGAGCGCAGGGATTAACGAAGAACGTCCGACACGTATGTAAATTGTATATAATATGTAAACAGGGGGCTCCCACATGCAAGTGGAGATACGCGGTGTAGAAAAATTGAGCCTCCGCGAACGACAGGTCGTGGCCTTAAAGGAGCTCGGTTGGACTAATGAGGAAATCGCAGTACAGTTGGGTCTAAGCGCCGGTACAGTCGGTGTTCTTTATCACAGAGCGCGCAAAAAAGGCTACCAGGTGGTCATTGTCCTGATTAGTGATCCACTTGGCATCGCTACTGAGAGTGCTGGTGAAGATGATGGGCAAGCTGCGTCAAATGCCAATAAAAAATGAACGGGACAAGCCCAGTACGGGTAAGGATGCCGGCCGCACAAGACGGTTAAATTGGGCACGATTGCTTTTGTGTTGCTTTTTGGCTTACAATCTAATCAATATTGCTGGTCAGGAGTTCCAGCTTTGGCAGTTACGGCAGGATTTGCGAGCTGTTGAGCAATCCTTGACTGCGGCCCGCCAGCAACAAGAGATCCTGCATAACGAGATAGAAAGACTCCACACAGATTCCTATATTGAGCAGCTTGCGCGTGAAGAACTGGGAATGATTCGGCAGGGCGAAATTCCTTATGCGATTGGGGATGTAGAAATCATAACTGAAAGTGGAAAAAGGTCGCACTCATCAATCAGCGAAGTCGCAGATGCTCCTATCATAAGAAAGAATACCCACTGATTGGCCTGATGTCGCGCTATTGACACTTTTTTTCTGCCTAATATATAATGAAACGTGAAAATTGGTGTAAACCGCTCGGGAGGAATATCTAAGTGTCATCAGCACCAATACAGGTGGGGAGCATTGTTGAAGGCGTCATAACCGGAATTACAAGCTTTGGGGCGTTTGTTGAGTTGCCCAATGGTAAGACTGGGCTTGTCCATATTTCTGAGGTTGCTGATGCCTATGTTAAGAGCATTGAAGATTATGTAAAAGAAAATGACCGTGTGAAGGTTAAGGTTCTCTCCTTTGGAGAGAATGATAAGATAGCATTATCAATCAGACAGGCGCAACCAGGTAGTTCCGCGCGGCGTAACTTTCGAGATCGACGTGACCGGCGCGGCAGTGGTCAACTGGCATCGTTTGAAGACCGGCTGGCCAAATTTCTGAAAGAAAGCGATGAAAAGCAATCAGATTTGCGCAAGCAGGCAGATTCCAAACGAGGTGGTCGTGGGCGCAGCTTCTGGTAATGCCGAGATTTGCCGGGATGTCGGAACTGGTAGACGAAATGGACTTAAAATCCATCGGGGAATCTCTCCGTGCGGGTTCGAGTCCCGCTCCCGGCACCAAATATGTTTCGTATCGCCCGTCCGAGTTGCACTCGGGCGTTTTTGTTATAAAGGGGTTGGCGCTGGTGGGTGCGGTGCGACAAGGCCGCGTATTGGAAATCGATTTGGCGCGGGCAATTGCTTTGCTGCTCATGATGGCTTTTCACTTTGTGGTGGATCTGAGTGATTTCATGGCTGTACCGGTCGATTACCGGGCGGGTTTCTGGTACTATATCGGGAAAATAGCCGGCACCATGTTCATTGTCGTGGCTGGTGTAAGCAGCACGTTCAGCCGCAACAACGTGCGCCGTGGGTTGATTATCATGTTTTGGGGGTTGGTAATCACTCTGGTCACATTTTTGGTGATTCCCGATCTATATATTAAATGGGGCATTTTGCACTTTCTTGGGGCGAGCATGATATTATATCCGCTTTGGGCGCGGGTGCCCAGCGGTTGGCTGCTGGTGTTGGGGTTGGTCGCCATAGCGGTGGGACAGTTATTTTTTCCGGCCTGGCAGGGCAACTGCCAGATGCTGTTTCCTCTTGGCCTTACAACCGCTTCTTTTCGTTCTTATGATTTTTACCCATTGTTCCCCTGGATAGGTGTTTACCTGCTGGGCGTTTGGGCCGGGCGAATACTATATCCCACCAAAAGGAGCTTCATCCGGGTTTTCCCGGGGTCTTCCTGGCTGTCTTTCCTTGGCCAGCACACACTGGTGATTTATTTATTGCACCAGCCGGTTTTCCTCACGGTATTGTTCATAGTGCAAGCATTCAGTTCGTGCTTCTAAGGGGCTCTTCCGGGCCATAGCATCTAGCGATGGCTTGGGAGGGGAAAACAATGAATATCGTGTTCTTGTTCCTGGTTGTGACGGGGATTGCGGTTGCGGCTGTCACCGGACAAATTGATCAGATTGTCGGGGTGGCAGTAGGGGCAACAGAACAAGCGGTTAGCACGATGCTAGATTTCGTGGGCATTATCGTGCTTTGGCTGGGCGTGGCTCGTTTGGCTGAAGAAGCAGGCTTGCTGGAACGGGTATCACGGGTTTTGGAGATTGTTTTGCGCCCCCTTTTTCCGGAAATACCGCCAGGCCACCCGGCGTACGGTTCAATAATGCTAAATTTTACTGCCAACCTGTTTGGCCTGGGGTCAGCGGCGACGCCCTTCGGTTTAAAGGCTATGCAGCAGTTGCAGGACCTCAACCCCCGGCCAGACACCGCCACTAACAGCATGTGTACATTTTTGGTGATCAATACTTCCAGCGTAACCCTTGTGCCAACTACCTTAATTGCATTGCGGGCCTCTGCTGGCTCACAAGACGCCACGCAGATTCTCCCCACGGTTCTCTTTGCGACAGCGGTTTCGACGCTCGTTGCGATCATATTGGACTGGCTGATCAGAAAACGGCGGAGCCCGTTTCAGGCGTAAGGGGGTCCGATAGTGTACGCGTTTTTGACAACAATGGCGGAATGGATCATCCCGGTTTTTTTGTTGCTAGTGTTTGTAACAAGTTTTTTGCGTGGGGTGCGAGTATTTGATACTTTTGTGAAAGGGGCGGAAGAGGGTTTTTGGATCGCCGTCAAATTGCTGCCGTATTTGGTGGCGGTTTATATGGCGGTTGCGATCTTCCGTTTTTCCGGAGCACTTGAGTTCTTGGCCGGGTTGGCCAATCCCATCTTGAATTGGTTGGGAGTACCATGTGAAGTCTTACCTTTAATGGTGGTGCGGCCGCTTTCAGGACCGGCTGCTTTGGGAATGGCCGTCGATTTAATGCGAGAATATGGTGCGGATTCCTTCATTGGCCTTTTGAGTGGCACGATCATGGGCAGTGCCGACACTACTCTTTATATTATGGCCTTGTATTTTTCTTCTATCGGGGTGTATAAAACCCGCTATGCTATCCAAGTCGGTTTGGCGGCAAATTTTGCCGGTATCGTAGCATCTATTATCATTTGTAACTATTTTTTCGGCTAGCTATGAGTGCGCCGCTATGAGCGACACCGGTTACTTGCATTGGTTAAGGCAATTTTGTATAATAAGAGTTGCTCATTGCGGAAATTTGTTTACCGCGGGGTGGAGCAGTCAGGTAGCTCGTCGGGCTCATAACCCGGAGGTCGTAGGTTCAAATCCTACCCCCGCAACCAACTTGGCGGCGTAGCTCAGGTGGTCAGAGCATACGGTTCATACCCGTAGTGTCGCTGGTTCAAATCCAGCCGCCGCTACCATGATGATAAACCCTGAGGGGTTATATATTTGTGGGCCATTAGCTCAACTGGCAGAGCAGGCGACTCTTAATCGCAAGGTTAAAGGTTCGATTCCTTTATGGCCCACCAAGCTTTAAGCTCTGGTACTAATTGTGTAGTGCCGGGGCTTTTTGTTTCTGTGGTGACGCAGCAGCTTTACAAGAGAAGGGCCCCCCAATTGAGGGAGCCCGACTGATGGTGGCCTCAAAGTTTTAGTCATCGCTCAAGAGCAACAAGATCAGGATCAGGAACAACACAAAGGCAATCTCCTGGGACCACCCACCCGAACCGCCAAAGAAACCCCCTTGTGCCATAATAATCGTCCTCCTTTCGCAGTTGCTGCTACATAATATTCAAGTGCCTCAGGAAGCGTTCGGCAGGAGTGGATGCTACATAACTGGCTCCTGTGTTAGGGCTATTACCAGGACTGTGAAACAATTTGCAGGTGACAGAATAAGATGACGAATATATGAGAGGGGTTGATAGCGATCAAAAAGGGTGAACAGGGTCCGGATATCCTGAACATTAAGCGTCAAATTAATCTGGTTGGACAATTTTTATCACCTGTCATCGCATTAACGGAAGCCCCAATTTTTGACCAGGAAATGGAAAAGGCGATTATCCAAATCCAAACATTTTATGGTCTGGCGGCAGATGGTGTGGTTGGTCCGCGCACGAAAAGCTTGTTGGCACGTTTGGCATTTATCTGCCGGTTAATGGAGCCAGCGCTGGCTTTGGAAATCACGACTGGCATACCTGCTGTGACAACATTGGTGCAAGCGGCACATGAATCAAATTTTGGGCGAGGGGTCTTGGCGAAAGCAAACAATCTATTTGGGGTGAAGTGGCATGGGCAGGGACGATTCATTGAAGTAGATACGTGGGAACAAATAGCGGGTCGCCGGCGAGCCATGAGAGCTAAATTTAAGGTGTATGATAGCATCGCAGATTGTTTTCAAGATCGCGGCAGACTGCTGACAAATAACGTTTTTGCACCAGCGCTAAAGTATCAGGCTAAACCTCTGCGCTATCTGCAAGCTTTGCTAACCGAATGTAAATACCCATATGCTACTGATCCAAATTACTTGCGCAGGTGTACTGTGCTGGCTAATGAGCTGCGCTTGGAGGCTCTGGTGGATGGGGCGCGCCGGAGATTCCTTGAAATCCCGCCCGGTGCGAAAAGAGCTCGTTGAAGACGGGTAGCTGACGGCAATAAACGGTGGATGAAAATAGGTGCTAGAATTCGACAAATTACGGCCATTGACTACCGGTATGCTATATGCTGTAATGGGTTTGTTGAAACTACACTAAATGTTGGGAGTAGGGCATGTTAATGTCAGGAAAACCTCAAGAAGTTCTGCGGCAGATTGACGAAATGCGGACGGTTTTGCAAACTATGGCTCAAGAAATGTCTTTGCATGATGTTAGGTTGCTGGGAGTGAGCAAGAAACTGGATCAATTGCTGAATGAATACTACAAAACAATAGCCTAGCGAAACGCGGGTTTTTGGGTTGACATGGCACTGAGGTTGTTCCCAGCCCTCCATGAAGTAATAGTTTAAGCCCCGGGGGATTGCCCCCGGGCATTTTTGTCGCTAAATGCGGGCGAGTGAGGGGATGCAACACCTTGCTTTGACAAAATAGAGGCAGAATATGCGCTAACATTAGGTCATAGTTCGAAAGATGGAGCGGTGGGTTGTGTATAAAACCGGATATCCTGCTTGGCAAAGACAAAGGGCGGAGGGTGAATCTGGAAAAGTTCTTAGCCGGTGGTGGCGGCAAGGTGTCACCGGGTGGCATTTCATATTAACCATCGTGGTGGCGGGGGTTTTACTGGGGCGCTCTTCATTTTTGGCAACCCTGGCACCGATGGGGCCGGCTTTCATGGCCGCGGTGGGCGTAATGTGGCCGCAGTACCTGTTGCCGGCGACGGTGGGAGTAACCGGAGGAGGACTGCTGGTTCTTTCCGGAAGTCGGGTTGTGACAGCGTTGTTATGCTTCGGCGCCATACTAGCTCTCAACCGTTCCCCCCGGTTCCGGGGCTCGGTGTGGATGGCGGCTGGTTTAGCGGCTGCCAGTCTTTTGCTTGTCCAGGGTGGGGCGTTATTATGGAACACGTTTTCCGCGTTTGAGTTAGTTTCAGTGTGCATGGAAGCGGTTTTAGCATTTTTTATGGCCTATCTGCTATATCAAGGGCTGATCATAGTCTGCGCCCAGGATGAAGACGATGGACAAAGACAGCGGATGGTCATTATTGCTTTGGCTTCCAGTGCCGTAATCGGCTTGACGGATGTGCGTACAGGACCGTTTGTGTGGCAGATGGTTGCCGGGGCGGCATTGACGTTGGCATTCGCTTTTGCGTTGGGATCAGCCTATGGAGCAGCAGCGGGCGTCGTAACAGGTTTAGCCTATGGGTTGGGCTCTGCTGTCACCTCATTACCGTTGATTTCCCTGGCTTGCGGCGGGATAATCGCCGGTGCTTTCAATAGCTTGGGAAGGGTGGGTAGTATGCTGGGGTTTTTGCTCGGCGGATTGATTGCCTCCATTTATTTTGAAAGCGCTGGCATGACATTGGACTTTTTTTATGCAGCCTTGTTGGCGAGTGCGATTTTGCTGGTTGTGCCGGGTGAATTCTTGCACGGTGTGACCCTCATTAAGCCTATCCCAATAAATGAGCGGGCTGCGCCGGTAGCGACCTCTCAAGCGGGACAACGCCTGCGTAATTTTGCCGCTGTGTGCGAGGAATTGGCGGTCTCGTTTGCCCAGACCGCGGCGACCACTGCAAGAGCAGATGAAGCAAAAGGAGTGGCGGGCCTGCAGCAAGGGATGATGGCTTTGGTTTGCCGGGGCTGCGGGGAATACGAAAGATGCTGGGAAAGAGAAAGGACAAAAACCCAACGCTTTTTGACTACTTTGATCTGGGCGCGACAAATGGCTAAACCGCTAAGTTTCACGGGGGAATGTCATAGACAGGCTGACTTGCAGGCTGCCCTGGATCACTTACTGGACAGGTGGCAGTCAGAGCACCGTTGGCGACAACGATTGACGCAAGGGAAGGGACTGGTGGAATGGCAACTGAAGGGATTGGCCCGCATATTAAAAATATTGGCCAAAGAGGTGGATCAGAACGTCAAACCTGCTGATGCGGCGTCTGTGGGCTGGGAGGTCCAAACCGGGGTGGCGCGACGAGCCCGTGAGCGCGGACGTGCTTCTGGCGACAGTTATTTGATGAAAAGGCTATCGGACCGACATTTGCTGATGGCCATCAGTGATGGGATGGGTTTTGGCGAAAGGGCCGCCCAGGAAAGCAGGGCCGCTTTGGCCTTACTTGACCAGCTTCTGGCCAGCGGAGTGGAGCCACAATTGGCTGTGCAGATTATTAATTCTGTGCTGCTATTGCGTTCTCCGGAGGAAATTTTCGCCACATTGGATTTGGCGGTACTCGATTTGGGTAGTGGTGAAATAGAGTTAGTAAAGATCGGGGCCCCTGCCAGTTTCTTGTTGCGTGGCCAAGAAGTGATGACGATTAAGGCAGCTTCACTTCCGGTCGGGATCCTGCAAGATCTGGAAATCGAAAGCATGCACAGGAACATCTGTGCGGGTGATGTGCTGGTATTATGCAGCGATGGCATCATCCCTGGTCAAGAGGGTGCAGATGAACAGATTGCCGCTGCCTTGAAACAACTCAGTTCCCGCCGGCCACAGCTGATTGCGGATCACCTCCTGCAAACGGCAGTGGCACGTGGGAACGACGATGACATGACGGTATTGGTGTGTCGGCTTGAAAAAAAGAGTGGCGGTCTACGTTACCCGTAGCCCAGCTCCCCAATCCCATTTTGCTGTCGTGTGGCTTGCAGCCACACTTTTTTTTGCAGGTAGAGGGGTGACAGTCGCGAAGTATCTTTCAGAGGTGGTGGAATTGTTAGCCAAAGTACGCCGTGCATTGCAAATCCACAAAATGGTGCGTGCGGGCGAACTGGTATTGGTGGCCGTTTCTGGCGGACCAGATTCCAGCGCACTGTTGCATGCTCTTTGGACTTTGCAGCAGGAGTTTGGCTATCAATTGCAAGCGGCCCACATCAACCATCTGTTACGGGGCGAAGAAGCCCTGGCTGATTCCGATTATGTGCGGGAGTTGGCCGCTCAATTACAAATACCTGTTATGTTTGCAAGCATAAATGTTGGGTTCTTTGCGCATCTTTGGGGGCAATCTATACAAGTGGCGGCGCGCCGGTTGCGCTATTCATGCTTGCACTGGATGGCGAAGAATTGCGGGGCAAATAAGATCGCGCTTGGCCATCACCGGGATGATCAAGCTGAGACGGTGTTATTCCGGTTTCTGCGCGGGACGGGGCTAGATGGTCTGGGAGGAATGAAGCCGGTGCTGCAAGATCGGCTGATTCGCCCCCTGCTGTGGGTGTCTAAGGGGGAAATTACGGAATACCTCAGACAGCACCGCCTGTCGTCCAGGCAAGACAGTTCGAACGAAAAAAGAATCTACACTCGGAACAAGATCAGGCTGGAACTGATCCCACACCTGGAAAAAGAATATAATGCTCGCTTTCAGGAAGCGGCGGTGCGGTTGGCTGATCTATGCCGGGAAGAGGCAGATTTCTTGAACGAATTAGCGTGGAATAATCTTCAGGCAGCTGAGCTGCGGGATGATAAGCAGGAGGTTTTGCAGGCATTTGATTTGTTAAGAATGCAGGCGGCCCCTCGCTCGCTGCTCCGGCGCATGGTAAGAATGGCTTTTCAAAAGGCTTCTACAGGTAAATCGCTGCAGGCGGTGCACGTGGAAAATGTGGTGCGGCTGTTGGAGCATGGTCAGACTGGCGAAGAAATCAGCTTGCCGTACGGAATTATAATACAAAGAGAAGCCAAACGGTTGGTGTTTTTGGATATACACAGGATTTCCGCCCCGGGTATTCCGGTTACCCAGCTACCCATCCCGGGCAGATTGGAGCTACCTGGGGGAGTCATCATCAAAGCGGAAATTAGAGTATTCCCCCCTGGTCGAGCTTTGCAATGGGTGCAAGCAAAAGCCTGTCCACAAATGGCTGTTTTGGATTATCACAGTGTGCAACTGCCGCTGGTGGTGAGGAGCAGATTGCCCGGGGATCGTTTCCGGCCATTGGGCCAGGGAGGAAGCAAAAAACTGCAGGATTTTTTGGTGGACAGCAAGGTTCCGCACAGAATGCGGAATAATATCCCGGTTTGCCTGGATCAAAGGGGTATTGTGTGGTTAGCCGGTTATCAGATTGATGAAAGGGTGAAAGTGGGGCCAGAGAGCCAAAAAATAATTGTTTTACAGCTGAATTCGCCCTCAAGTTCCTCCGCAGACTAGATTTGTTGATAGTTCCAATTTGTTGTGCTACAATAAGTAAGTCTGTATTTGAATGCCACACCTACGCTCAGGAAGGAGGGTAGGGTTAGGTGAACAAGTTTTTTCGTAGCCTGACGTTTTATCTGCTCTTGCTCTTTTTGACGATTTCCATAGCTCAGTACTGGAGCTTGAAGGCTCATCATGCTCCGGAGGAGATTAGCTATACCCAATTTCTTGCTCACCTAAAGGAAGACCGCATTGAAAGTGTGGTCATCATTGGCGAACAAGAGGTAAAGGGCAAGCTGAAAGACGGCACGGAGTTCGAAACAACCATACCGGCAAACAACCCGGCCCTTTACACGGTATTGCAAGACAAAGGGGTGGCGACAACTGTTGAAACCCCTCCGACTCCACCTTGGTGGACGGCCTTGTTAACCACCCTTTTGCCGGTGATACTGGTAGTAGGTGCTTTTTTCTTCATCATGCAGCAAAGCCAGGGTGGCGGCAACCGCGTTATGCAGTTCGGCAAAAGTAGGGCCAGGTTGCATACTGATGATAAGAATAAAGTGACATTTGATGATGTGGCTGGCGTGGACGAAGCTAAAGAAGAATTGCAAGAAGTAGTTGACTTTTTGAAACACCCGAAAAGATATGTTGAACTGGGAGCAAGGATTCCAAAGGGCGTACTGTTATTCGGCGCTCCTGGCACAGGCAAGACGTTGTTGGCGCGGGCCGTGGCCGGAGAAGCAGGTGTCCCGTTTTTCAGTATCAGTGGTTCAGATTTTGTCGAGATGTTCGTGGGCGTGGGTGCGTCCCGGGTGCGGGATTTGTTCGACCAAGCCAAGAAAAACGCTCCCTGCATTGTTTTCATTGACGAAATCGACGCCGTGGGGCGTCAGCGCGGCGCGGGTTATGGCGGGGGCCACGATGAACGGGAGCAGACGTTAAACCAGTTGTTGGTCGAGATGGACGGCTTTGGCATTAATGAAGGAATTATCATTATCGCTGCCACTAACCGGCCGGATGTGCTGGATCCTGCTTTGTTGCGCCCAGGCCGCTTTGACCGCCAGATCGTGATCGATCGGCCGGATCTCAAAGGCAGAGAAGAGATCTTGAAGGTGCATGCTCGTAACAAGCCCTTGGCGGAGGATGTGGATCTGGCTATCCTGGCGCGGCGCACACCAGGCTTTACGGGGGCCGATTTGGCGAACATGGTTAATGAAGCGGCCCTGCTTGCCGCTCGGCGGAGGAAAAAGCACCTTTCGATGGAGGAGATGGAAGAGGCGATTGATCGCGTCATTGCCGGGCCTGAGCGCAAAAGCCGGTTGATCAGCGAGAAAGAAAAGCGCAGCGTGGCTTTTCATGAAGCTGCCCATGCTTTAGTCGCTAAGTTGCTCGATAATACTGACCCTGTGCATAAGGTTTCCATTATTCCCAGGGGCGCTGCTTTAGGGTATGTCTTACAACTGCCGATAGAAGACAAGTACCTTATCACCAAGGAAGAGATTTTAGACCGCATCACGGTCGCTTTAGCAGGTCGCGCGGCAGAGGAAATGATTTTTTCTGAGATTAGCACCGGTGCCCAGGACGATCTTGAAAAAGCCACGAAAATGGCCAGAAAAATGATCACTGAATTTGGCATGAGTGAAAAACTGGGCCCCTTGACATTTGGGCACAAGATGGATTCACCATTTCTGGGTCGGGACATCATTCGTGATCGAAATTATAGCGAAGAGATCGCGGCCGCAATCGATCGCGAGGTAAACACGATCGTGATGTCTTGCTATGATAAGGCAAAACAGATACTGAGCGAGAACAATGAAAAGTTGCACCGGATCGCTCTCACGCTTCTGGAACGGGAAACACTGGAAGGAAATGAATTAGAACAACTTTTGAATGGAGAACTTCTCGCCGATCCAGCAGAAGAGCAAGTTGACTGAGGGGATGGAAGAATAATTGTGCCAGACGCCCCAAGACTGCGCCGGCAGATGCGGGCGTTTTCTTTCCCGGGGGGTGTTATAGCATGCTGGTAGATCTCCATATTCACACAAAGGCCTGCGGGCACGCGGAAGGTACGATACAGGAGTATGTGCGAGTAGCGCAAGCGGTCGGCTTGCAACAAATGGGCTTTTCAGACCACTTTCCGCAATATTTCTTGCCTATGGCGCACCGGGATCCCCGCTGGGCAGTGCCAACGATGGCTGGGTTCAGGGAATACATAAGAGCGGTGCAAGAATTACAAAGGGAAACTGCGCAACCGGAAATTCTGATCGGGGTGGAGGTAGACTACCGACCCGGTTGGTGCGAAAGGGTGCGGTCTTTGTTAAGGCCGTTTCCGCTTGATTATGTTATTGGATCAGTCCACCAAATCGGGGATTGGGCATTTGACATATTGGCTGATGATGAAGAATATAGCCGGCGTGATATAGCAGACATTTATGAAGAGTATTTTCATATAGTCTGCCAGGCGGCCACCAGCGGTTTGTTTGATATTATCGGGCACTGTGACCTGATTAAGAAATTTGGTTACCGGCTGCCCAATGGCCTGGCAGGGCATGCAGAAAGATTCGCGGCTGCCTGTCGGGCCGGTGGGGTGGCGGTTGAAATCAACACTTCGGGCCTGCGCTACCCGGTGCAGGAGGTTTTCCCGGCCCAAATTATCCTCTCGGCTCTTTTTGCACAAAATGTACCAATCACATTTGGATCAGATGCCCATCGCCCGGAGGATGTGGGACGCGACCTGGAACTAGCAATGCACATGGCCAGGGAGGCTGGGTACAAAAAAATAGCGACTTTTCGGCGCCGGCGGCGAGAAATGGTTTCGTGGCATGATTGAAATAAAAAAGCGGGAATCCCGCACCAGAACGGGTGACATCGAGCTGGAATGGCAACAATATGGCTGATTGTCTTGGTTTCTTCAGGTTGGGGGGAAAGAAGTGGGTAATAAATTTATCGTTCGTACATTGAATGAACAGGTGCGCATGCACGTTTATAGAACCGAGAAGTTCAAGACACTCTCGCTCAGATTGGTCATATGCCGGCCGTTGCAAGAGCAACAAGTAACTAAAACCGCTCTTTTGCCCTGGGTATTACGGAGGGGATCCCGTTCTTTGCCCACAAGTCGGGCAGTGATGACCAAAATGGAGGAGTTATACGGATCTGTTTTCAATGCCGATGTAAGCAAAATTGGCGAGCGCCAGATGATCGTCCTGAGCGCCGATCTGACGGATCCCCCGACGGTGCCTGACCGGGGCAGGCTGCTGGAAGAGGGGATGGGCGTTTTATTTGATATTTTGCAGGATCCAGTCTCCACAAACGGGGCTTTTCAGGAGGAATACGTTGCGCAGGAGAAAGAGGCCTTGCGCAGGCATATCAAGGGGCTTGTGAATGACAAGATGAACTACGCCATGGTGCGCTGTATAGAGGAGATGTGCAAAAATGAACCCTTTGCTCTGATCGCCCATGGCAGGGTGGCTGACCTGGATGAGATCGATGCCACCGGTTTATATGCTTTTTATCAACAAGTGCTGGCAGAGAGCCCATGTGATCTGTATGTGGTTGGAAATGTGACGCCCGCAGAAGTGGAAGCATGGTGCCGCCCCTGGCTGGCCCGCTTACAGCGCAGCAATCCTTTCCCAATCCCGGGCCCATCTGTGGAGGCATCAGTCGCCGCTGTGCGCATGGTGGATGAAGTGCAAGATATCGGGCAGGGCAAATTGCACCTTGGTTTTCGCACCCACGTGCCGCGCACATCACCCGATTATTTCGGGCTGCAAGTGGCGAACGGCATTTTGGGAGGATTTGCCCATTCGAAGCTGTTCCAGAACGTGCGTGAAAAGGCCAGTTTAGCCTATTACGCGTTCTCCCGTTTAGAGGGCAGCAAGGGCCTGATCGTGATTGGGGCCGGCATAGACGCCCGCAATTTTGACCAGGCGCTAGACATCATTAAAGCGCAGGTGGAGGCGATCAAGAGCGGCCAAATCTCTGATGATGAGCTGGAATATACTAAACGCGGGCTTCTGAATCACTATCGCGAACTGATTGATTCGCCGGGGGGATTGATTGCCGCACAAATGGAGGCCGATGTGAATGGCATCACCATTGGCCTGGAAGAACATTGTGCGGCGTTGTCACGTGTCAGTAAGGACGATGTGGTACGGGCGGTGACACCGCTGGAATTGGATACGATTTATTTCCTCCACGGACCGGTTCCAGCCAGCGAGGACGGAGGTGGCCAAAATGCATAAAATCACGAGCCAGCTCTTGGGCGAAAATCTGTACTATGATGTGATTGAACCGGCTGGATTACAGGTGTGGGTGATGCCCAAGCGGGGCTACAAGAAAAATTATGCCACATTTGCCACCAAATATGGTTCTGTGGATCGGGAATTTATCGTGCCCGGGACACAGGCCCCTTTGCGGGTTCCGGATGGCATTGCACATTTCCTGGAGCATAAACTTTTCGAGGAGCCCGATGGCAATGTCTTTGACCATTTTGCGGAATTGGGGGCAGCTTGCAACGCCTACACAAATTATGAGGCCACGACATATCTGTTTTCCTGTACGGAAAACTTTTATCCTTGTCTTGAGACGCTTTTGGATTTTGTCCAAAACCCTTTCTTTACGCCGGAAAACGTGGCCAAGGAGAAAGGCATTATTGAGCAGGAATTGCGTATGTATGAGGATAGTCCCCGCTGGCGGGTCTCCTCAAATTTAATGAAGGCGATCTTCCATCACCATCCGGCCAGGGTTGATATCGGCGGGACGGTGGCATCGATTCAGGAAATCGATGCGGAATTGCTACAAAAGTGTTATCGCACTTTTTATCATCCCAGCAATATGGTGTTGTTTGCTACTGGGGATTTAGATCCTGACCAGGTGCTGGCGACGGTGCAACGGGATTTATCGCCCAGAGGTTATGAGCCGCAAGCACCGATCAAACGTCTTTTCCCATCCGAACCTGGCTCATGCTATCAATCTCGCATCGAAGAAAAAATGGTAGTCTCCCAGCCGATTCTAAAGCTAGGGTTCAAGGATGGTGCGCCAGGGGCAGATCCGACTGCCAATTTGCGCCGCGAAATCGTGACCGGCATATTATTGGAGATGCTGTTCGGTAAGAGTTCGCAATTATATGCCACACTTTACGAGCAAGGGCTGATCGATCAGCGTTTTTCCGCCCATTACATGAACGGGGCGACCTTTGCGCTTTCTGTGCTAGGGGGAGAGACTAGGGACCCGGAACGGTTGATTGAGTTGGTTACAGGTGGAATCGCCGCCGCTCAGACCAGCGACGGACTTGATATCAAAGACTTCGCCCGGGTCCGCAACAAGACGACCGGCGAATTGTTGCATTTGCTGAATCGACTGGATGAAGTGGCTTATCTATTCAATGATTATCATTTCCGCGGCACAAGCTTGTTCGTGTATCCAGAGGTTTTGGCCAGTGTTACGCTCAAGGAAGTGCATGACCGGCTGGTTGAGCATTTAGTGCCTGAGAATATGGCCGTGTCGATAATCTGGCCGGAATAACGGCATGAACCCCTTGCCAATTGAATATTAATTGACAAACGATGTGCGGGGCCTGTATGGGCCCCGCCAGTTTGTGCAAGCAGGGGGTGAGGAGATGGGGATTCCTCGAAACGCTAAGCGGTTTGTGCTCTTGTTAGCCGTACTGGTTTTGGTCTGTGTGAGCATGGTGCAAGGCGAGCGGACGATTACATATCAAGGAGAGATCTGGTGGGAATTGCCGTGGGGAGAAGGTTGCGGCTGGAGCATTGGGCAGGATGGTGGCAAGTGGGGGCCGCCGGCTGCAGCCTGTGGAAATGACCGTTTTTTCCTGCTTGATCAAGCTCACCACAGGCTGCTGATAAAAGAACTAACCTCCCCAGGGAATACCGGGACGGCCTTGGCATTGCCTGTAACGGGGGCGCCGTTTTACTCCGATTTGGCTCTCACCGGGGACTTGCTTGTGGTGTGGGATGGGCGGGGACGCCAGCTGATCACACTGAATGAGGCCGGGGCTGTGCTGAGCAGGGATGATGTGGGTAGCACTAAAGAGACGATTGCCATTAGCGGGGAGGCACTGGCGGCAGGCCGCAGGCCGAGGGAAATCGTTTTGCGGCGGACACTGATTGAGGCAAGCGGGTATCAGCATCAACTTTTCAAGTTTAAGATTGGCGATCAGCCCCAGTACTTTTTTTCCGTTGCTTACCACAAGGATGCTGGTATAGGACAGATTGGCTTGGCCGATGGGGGTCTAGGCGTGGCGCGGGACGGCAGCATTTATCTTGAAGGGGCTCTTTTGCCAGGGGCGGAATGCTATGTTCAAGAAGTGACTGTAGTTGATGCTGCCGGTAGGCTGGGGCGTACGCTACAACTACCGATTTCTGTCCCAGCTCAGGAAAACGGTCTGGCACCGGATGTACGCCTGGTGGGCCTGGATGAGCAGGGAGTGATTTACCTGCATGTCATGCCGCGCCGGGGCACCCAAACTTGGGTGGCACGATATGACGCGCACGGTAGATACCTTGGTAGCATAACTAGCCCGGCGAGTGAGCCAGGCATCAATTTGCTTGAGCAATGTTGGGTGAGCGCTAAGGGCGATGTATTCGTGGCGGTGGCCGACCAAACCGCTTACCGAATCATGCGTTTTCAAGCCCAAAAGCACTGGCAATGGCATCTGCGCAGCCGCAAATAGCTTTGCTTGACAAGCAGAAGGATGTTGGGGTACAAACAAGAAAAGAAAAATTAAATTTTATTGCAAGGGGGAAATTTGGTGAAAAGCGATCTGGAAATTGCACGGAACGCAGAGATGTTGCCGATCACAGAGATCGCTGCTCGCATTGGGCTGGAGGAAGATGAGATTGAACTGTACGGTAGGTACAAAGCGAAGGTCTCTCTGCAGGCAAAAGATCGGTTGGCAGATCGCCCGGATGCCAAATACGTTGTGGTCACAGCCATTACTCCCACCCCCCTCGGCGAAGGCAAAACAGTCACTACCATCGGACTTGGACAAGCTCTAAATAGAATCGGCCAAAAGACCATCAACTGTATTCGTCAGCCATCGTTGGGGCCAGTATTTGGAATCAAAGGCGGGGCAGCCGGAGGAGGTTTTTCCCAATGCGTGCCAATGGAAGATTTCAACTTGCATTTTACCGGCGACGTGCATGCGGTAAGCTTGGCACACAACCTGTTGGCTGCTTTTCTGGATGCGCATTTGTTGCACGGCAATAAGTTGGACATTGATCCGTTCAGTATTACCTGGCCTCGGGTAGTAGACGTTAGCGATCGCGCTTTGCGTCAAATCGTCGTAGGGTTGGGGGGAGCACAGAACGGGATCCCCAGAGAAACCGGTTTCGATATTGCGGTTGCCTCGGAGGTCATGGCGATTTTGGCCTTGACTGATAGTCTGGCGGATTTGCGGCAGCGGTTGGGAAGGATCGTAGTCGGTTACTCAAGGCAGGGGCAACCGGTGACAGCAGAGGATTTGCGCTGTGCCGGAGCCATGGCTGTGTTGATGAAAGATGCCATTAAACCAAATTTGATCCAGACGATTGAGAACACCCCGGTGTTTGTTCATGCGGGGCCGTTTGCTAACATAGCGCATGGCAACAGCTCTATTCTGGCTGACCAGATTGCCTCCAAATTGGCTGACTTTGTCGTTACCGAAGCTGGCTTTGGCGCCGATATCGGCGCGGAAAAGATGTTTAATATCAAATGCCGCTATAGTGGTCTGAAAGTAGATGCGGCAGTTTTGGTCTGTACGGTGCGGGCGCTGAAAATGCACGGAGGGGCCTTTAAGGTAGTGCCCGGGAAGCCGTTGGACAAAGATCTAGTGGCTGCTGATAATATGGAGGCGCTTGAAAAAGGATGCGAAAATCTTGAGAAACAAATTGAAAACGTGCGCCTGCATGGTGTCCCGGTGGTGGTCGCCATCAATCACTTCGATACTGATCGGGAGCATGAGATCGATTATATCCGCCAACGGGCTTTGGCCGCCGGTGCCGCAGATGCCGTTTTAAGCCGTGTTTGGGCTCGGGGCGGTGCGGGCGGTGAAGATCTGGCGAAGGCGGTGGTGCGGGCCACAGAGCAGGATAATCAGTTCCGGTTCCTATATCCGCTTGATTTGCCCATCAAAAACAAGATTGAGATTATCGCCAGCAGGATTTATGGTGCTGATGGTGTGGAATATAGCGCGACTGCCAACAAACAGATCAAACTTTACACGGAGTTGGGATTTGATAAACTGCCCATATGCATGGCCAAGACGCATTTGTCCATTTCCCATGATCCGAAATTGAAGGGGCGTCCGTGCGGGTTTACCGTTCCTGTGCGCGAAGTGCGGGCTTCGGTAGGGGCTGGTTTCTTGTATCCGTTGTTGGGTGCTATGCGCACAATGCCTGGGTTGCCGTCCCAACCGGCCGGGATGAATATCGATTTGGACGAGGAAGGGAATATAGTAGGGCTGTTCTAGGGGGCAGGAAATGGATAAGCATAAGATTCAAGAAGCAATTCGAATGATTTTAGTGGCCATCGGCGAAGACCCGGAGCGAGAGGGACTGCGGGATACGCCCAGGCGTGTGGCCGATATGTATGAGGAGATCTTTTCCGGGGTAAATGCTGACCCGGCGCAGGAGCTGGTAGTGCATTTCAATGAAGACCATGAAGAGATGGTGATTGTCAAGGATATTCCCTTTTATTCCATCTGTGAACATCACCTGTTGCCATTTATCGGTCGGGCCCACATTGCCTATCTGCCCAAGAAAGGACGATTGACGGGTTTGAGCAAATTAGCGCGGGTGGCAGAGCATTATGCCAAACGCCCGCAATTGCAGGAACGCTTGACCAGTCAGATCGCTGACCTGATCATGGCTCAGGTGTGTCCGCATGGGGTGTTGGTCGTGGTGGAGGCGGAGCATCTGTGCTTGAGTATGCGTGGTATCAAGAAGCCCGGACATTTAACGATTACCTCGGCAGTCCGGGGCCTTTTTTTAAAAAACGACGCTTCCCGGGCAGAAGCTATGTCATTGTTGCAAGGGAGACGTTGATAAATGGCGGCAAACATTTTGCGCTGCGGTGAAGCGCAGTGGGAGATCGGCAAAAGAACATATATTATGGGGATTCTGAATGTCACACCTGACTCTTTCTTCGACGGCGGGCGATTTTTGACGGCGCCGGAAGCGATTGAGCGGGCGTGGGAAATGGTGGCTCAGGGAGCTGACATCATCGATGTGGGGGGCTTTTCCACCCGTCCCGGGCACTGCCCGGTCAGTGTGGAAGAAGAAATATCGCGCATCTTACCGGTAATAGAGCGATTGGCGGCGGAATTACCTGTGCCGATATCTGTGGACACGTTCCGCGCTGAAGTGGCAGAGCGAGCTCTCAAGGCCGGGGCGGCGATGATCAACGATGTCTGGGGGCTGCGGGCAGACCGCCAAATGGCGCAGGTAGTTGCCAGACATAATGCCGCGGTTGTGATTATGCATAATCAGGTTGCCCCCTGCTATGCTGATCTGATCAATGAGGTGAAAGGGTTCCTGCAAACGAGCGTCCATTTGGCTTTAGAAGCTGGGATTTCCCGGGACAAGATTGTTGTGGATCCGGGTTTTGGATTCGGGAAGACTGCCGGCCATAATCTCACAATGTTGCGGCGGCTGGCGGAATTGAGAGACCTTTCTTTGCCGCTATTGGTGGGCGCGTCGCGCAAGAGTACCATCGGCAAGGTATTGGATTTACCGGTTACAGAACGTTTGGAAGGAACGGCTGCCACAGTCGCGCTGGCCATTGCAGGCGGCTGTGATATGGTGCGAGTACATGACGTGCTGGCCATGAAGCGTGTGGCCAAAATGGCTGACGCTGTGGTGCGTGGCTGGCAGGACTAGGGAGTGATAGAATGCACAGTGCCCCTCCCCAACAGTCAGACACATATACTCCGCCCGAAATTGCGCAACGCATGATCAGTGGGGCTTGCCAGAAAGCAACAGCTGATTGGGGAGCGCTGCTCATCCTCGGTGTCCTGGCAGGGAGTTACATCGCATTTGGAGCCCAATTGGCCACCATCGTCACATTTGATGCTCCTGCGTTCGTGGGGACAGGGATCACCAAGATGCTGTTTGGAGCGGCTTTCTCCTTGGGGCTGATGTTGGTAGTGGTCGGTGGCGCAGAGCTATTCACAGGCAACAACTTGATCGTGATGGGTTGTCTGGATGGACAGGTGTCCTGGGGAGCGATGCTGCGCAACTGGTGCATTGTCTATGGAAGCAACTTCTTGGGCGCAATGCTGATCGTGTTGTTGGTGCTGGCAACAGGGCTTTGGAAAACGGGTGAGGGTGCACTGGGATTAAAGGCCCTGATGATCGCCAATGACAAGGTGCAACTCGGTTTTGGGGAGGCATTGGCGCGTGGTGTGCTCTGCAACTGGTTGGTCTGTTTAGCAGTCTGGTTGGCCACTGCCGCCAAAGATGTGGTGAGCAAGATGCTGGCAATATTCTTTCCGATTATGGCGTTTGTGGCCAGTGGGTTTGAACACTCAATTGCCAATATGTATTTCATCCCGATGGGCATTTTGCTCAAGTCCAAGCTGCTTAGTGCGGTTGCTGCCCCGGCAGAGTTGGCGGCAACTACTGCAGATTTGACATGGGATGGCTTTTTGGTGCACAATCTGCTGCCCGTTACGATCGGCAATGTGGTTGGCGGGGCCTTCTTCGTTGGTTGTCTGTATTGGTTTGCATATCGCACCTTGCCCCGGGCCCGCTCCGTGTCTGCCCGGCAATTGTCACAGTGAGGGGTGTGGGCATGCCAAGGGAAGACCGGATTGTCATCAAAGGGCTGTTGCTGAACGGCAAACATGGCGTCTTGCCACAGGAACAGATGCATTGTCAGCCATTCAAGGTTGATATCACGCTGGGTGTGAACAGTCTCTTGCCAGCCGCGGAAAAGGACGACCTGGCGCTTACGGTGGATTATGGGGCAGTGATTGATGTGGCCACAAATGTGGTGGCAAGCAGTCCCAAGCAGCTGGTTGAAACATTGGCGGAGTCGATTTCCCGGGCAATATTGGCCGCGTTCCCAGAAATATGTTGGGTGTGGGTGCGGTTGGTGAAAACACGACCACCGCTGGCCGCCCAGGTGGCTGAGGTGGGGGTGGAGATATTGCGACGGAGAAAACAGAATGAGTGACATAATGGCTTTTTTGGGCTTGGGCTCAAACGTGGGCGACAGACAATCTTACCTGCAACGGGCGGTACGGGCTTTAATGGACGTGAACGATTTGCGAGTGGTAATGTTATCGCCAGTATACGAGACGGTGCCGGTAGGATACGTTGACCAACCGCCCTTTTTGAATGCGGTTGTGGCCGTCCAGACCAGGTTGTCAGCAATCCGGCTGCTGGCGGAAACAGCGGCAATTGAAACAAGTCTGGGGCGCCGGCGCAGTATTGTCTGGGGTCCCCGCACAATTGATATTGATATCCTCTTGTTCGGGGATCAAGTGATCGCCACTCCGGAGTTGACGGTGCCACACCCCCGGCTCCGTGAACGGGCGTTTGTGTTGCTACCCTTGGCAGAGATTGCACCGGATTTGGTGTTGCCCGGGGGGAATATGACGGTCCGGGCCCTGGCAGAACAAGTCGCCGGCCGAGATGGTGTGCAACCGTTTGGAAAACTGGCCTGGGGATGTGGGGAGCTGTGAAAATAGGACATCCCTTGATATATAAAAATATAGTTGATTCTACTAACATTGTGTTGCGCAAGCTGGCGGGCAGCGGCGCTGAAGAGGGGACTGTCGTTTGGGCGGAACAGCAAATGGCAGGCCGGGGGCGTCATGGCAGGGGATGGGAGTCGCCGCCCGGAAAAGGGCTTTGGTTCTCGGTGCTGCTACGACCAGAGTTGTCGCTGCCACAAATACCGCTCCTGACATTGGTGAGCGCGGTGTCCTTAGTACGGGGGATCAGCCGGATGACGGGTTTTGCTCCCACCATCAAATGGCCGAACGACTTGCTGGCGAATGGCAAGAAGCTGGCCGGGATCCTGGCGGAGGTTCAGAGCGAAGGTAGGGAAATAAAACACGTTGTGGTTGGGATTGGCATCAATGTGAACCATACTTTATCGGATTTTCCCCCGCAGTTGGCTGATTGGGCCACTTCCTTACGCCTGATGCTCGGCAGGCCGTGGAACCGCCGAGCGCTCCTGGAGTCGGTCTTAGAGCAACTGGATAAAGACTATCAAGAAGTGCGCCAAGATGGTTTTGACCGTTTGTTGCAGTTATGGCGGGCCCACTGCTGCATGCTGGGGCAAGTGGTAAGAGTGACCGATTTGGTGGAAGGCACTCTTCCCTGGCAAGGGACTGCGCTTGACATTGATCAAAATGGTGCTTTGATTCTGATGACAGATGCAGGACGCCGGATTGTGCGGGCGGGAGATGTATCACTGAGTGCTGGAAAGGAAGATGAATAGATGCCTCTAGCTCCCCGGGAGCTTGTTTTGGCCGCCTGTTTTGCGGCTTTAGCTTGTCTTGGATCATTATTACTAAGGTTTGGTAGTGCCGCCCTAGTGCCCTTCAGCCTGTTACCGTTTGTCGCCGTTTTGGCCGGTGGGCTCCTTGGCCCCAGGATAGGCGCCATCAGCATGGGCCTTTATACTCTGATTGGCCTGTTTGGGGTACCGGTGTTCCACCGCCCTCCTTTTGGGGGACCGGCGTATCTCCTCCAACCCACATTTGGGTTTATCCCCGGCTTCATATTGGCCGCCTGGTTGACTGGCTGGTTGCTGGCCCACCGGCATGGTGAGCTCCGCTATCAAGTTGCCACTGTTCTGGGTGTGGTTGCCCCTTATATTGTTGGTCTGCCTTATTTTTATTTCATTATGAATTTTTATTTGGGTCAAGCTGTTACTCCCTGGCGGGTCATGGAATTATGCTTTTTCCCCTTCATCCTGTTTGATTTGATCAAGGCATTATTGGCTGGGCGGGTGATTGCCCTAACTGTCAGACGGGTCAAGTGGTTGCCGGGGGTGGTTAAGCCAGCGCGGAAAGGATAATTGCAACAGAGAACGAATAATGGCGTGAGGTGAGAGGAATGGACAGGCGGCCGAGCATCACATCCGTGCCCGGTATCAAGGTGGGGCATGCTGGAGATGAAAAAGCTCTCACCGGCTGCACAGTCATTTTAACCGAAAACGGAGCTGTGGCTGGGATCGATGTGCGCGGGGGGGCACCGGGCACTCGCGAAACGGATCTCCTGCAACCCGTGCGCTTGGTTGAGCGGGTGCATGCGCTCCTCCTGACGGGCGGCAGTGCCTTTGGATTAGATGCTGCCGGCGGCGTGATGGATTATTTGGAAAAGCAAGGCCGGGGCTTTGATACTGGCATTGCAAAGGTGCCCATAGTGCCGGCGGCAGTCCTGTTTGACCTTGGCGTGGGTGATGCCAGCGTGCGTCCTGATCGTGCTATGGGCTGGCAGGCTTGCCAGAACGCTTCGCAAGCCCCGGTGGCGGAAGGGAATGTGGGAGTTGGTTTAGGGGCGACCGTCGGCAAGGTATTGGGTCTTGCTTATGCCATGAAAGGTGGTTTGGGTTCGTGGGCCGAGGTATTGCCAAACGGGGTGACCGTGGGAGCCCTGGTGGCCGTGAACTGTCTGGGCGATGTTTGGCGTCCTCATGGCGGCATCGTGGCGGGAGCTCGCGACCACACCACAGGACAGTTCCTTGACACTATGAAAGTGATCAAAGAAGGGGGGGCTGCAACAAGTTCAATTGGGGGCAACACCACTTTGGCGGTTGTGGCGACTGATGCCGCCTTGACGAAAGAGGGAGCCAATCTTGTCGCGCGGATGGCCCATGCCGGCTTGGCGCGGACCATCATCCCAATCCATACACTGCTGGACGGTGATACGGTTTTTGCGCTTTCCACAGGCGCTAAAGAAGGAGATGTATTGGCAATTGGGGCGTTGGCGAGTGAGGTGCTTGGACAAGCTGTGGTGCGTGCGGTTGAAGCAGCCACCGAGCTGGCTGGGATTCCTGCCGCCGGGGACTGTCGCAAAAACCAATCTCAGTAACAGGCGTAAGCCAAACGACCGGCATCCTTGACATGAGGAGCTGGAATGGGAGGAATAGGGAATGACAACTCGCAAACTGGTGATTTCCGGTGTGCTGGGAGCAATTTGCATTATTATGGGCGCTGTACCGGTTTTGGGCTTCATCCCAGTCCCGACCCCGGCCGGCCATGCCACGATCATGCATGTCCCGGTGATTCTGGCGGGTATTCTGGAAGGGCCAGCGGCAGGAGCCTTCGTGGGTTTTATATTTGGTCTGTTTAGTTTTTTGCGACCGGGAGCGCCGTTCTTCAGTGATCCTCTAATTGCCTTTTTACCCCGCATCTTGATTGGCGTCTTGGCTTTTTATGCCTATCGGGTAACGAGCCACTATAATGCCCGCACATTTTTGCCAGCATTGCTGGGGCTCGGGTTTGCTGTCGTTGGTTACCAGGCCGTGGGTTCTTTTTCTGGGGCGGGCCAAAACACCATACTGGCATTTGTGGTCGCGGTTGTCTTGGGAGTATTGGCCGGCTACTTGGCATTTAAATATTTGCGCGGACGTGATGTCTCTTCCGCTCTAGCAGCGATAGTGGGGACCCTAACGAACACAGTTGGGGTTTTGACCCTCATTGTCTGGCGAGGATATCTACCGGGCGAGGTCGCTTTGGGGATCGGGGTGCTCCATGGGATCCCGGAGGTGTTAGTGGCGACACTGGTGGTGGTACTGATTTGCCGGCCTTTGATCGCTGTGCGCAAGAAGGAGGTGACATGATTTGATCCTCGCGCTTGACATCGGCAACACAAATATTGTGGCTGGGGTCTTTCGTGATTGGGATTTGTTAAAATGTTGGCGGCTTTCAACCCTCCGCGGAGGGACTGCGGATGAATATGGCATGACCTTGCGGAATTTACTATCCTTCGATGGTTTTGCCATCACGGGCTTCGCTGGCGTAATAATTGCCTCCGTTGTGCCCCCGTTAATGCCGGTGTTTGAAGAGATGGCAAGGGTTTTTTTAGGCGTGGAACCGTTTGTGGTCGGGCCGGGTGTGAAAACGGGCATAGATATCAAGTATGATAACCCGCGTGAGGTCGGGGCAGATAGGATCGTAAATGCTGTAGCGGCGCTGGAAAAGTATGGGGGACCGTTGATTGTGGTGGATTTCGGAACCGCCACAACGTTAGATGCCATTTCAGAGGACGGCTGTTATTTGGGTGGTGCAATCGCTCCCGGGATCGGCATTTCCACGGAAGCGCTGTTCAGACATGCCGCCAAGCTGCCGCGGGTGGAACTTGCCAAGCCGCGTTCCGTAATCGGTAAGAACACTGTGGAAAGCATGCAGGCCGGGATTTTGTATGGTTTTGTGGGCCAAGTGGATGAACTGGTGCACAGGATGTGGCGGGAAATGGACTGTCCTGCCAAGGTGATCGCCACCGGTGGTTTGGCGAGCTTAATAGCAAGTGAATCCAAGACCATTCAAGAAGTTGATCTCCTGCTTACCATTAATGGGTTACGCGTGATATATGAACGAAACAAAGCGCATTGACTTTTTTGGGCGACCAAGCCGGTCGCCCGTTTTTTTCTGCCGGAGCCGGGGGCAGGAGATGTTTCCGACAATGCGAAGCTTATATGTACAACTTTTCGAAAATAGCGAATTGCAATAGGCACGGCAGGACATTTGTGCCCTGGGAGGATGTGAAAAAGTGAGTAAGCACCGTAGACTTGATCCGGCGGAGGTTAGAAGGGTATGTGATGCCAGCCAGTTCAATTTCCACAGTACGGCGGAAGTAGAGCCACTGAGCAGCGGAATCATCGGCCAGGAACGGGCAGTGCGGGCCATGGAATTTGGGTTGCGAGTGCGACATCCCGGTTATAACATCTATGTTTCCGGCTTAACCGGTACAGGTCGCACCACTTACGCCAGACATGCGGTAAAGGAGGTGGCAGCCCTTCAGGACACCCCAGATGAATGGTGTTACATTTATAATTTCAACGATCCCAGCCAACCATTGGCGTTATGGTTGCCGGCAGGGCAGGGGTTGGTGTTTGCGCGCGCAATTGAGGAATTGTTGCGGGATATCAGGGCGGAACTGCCGCGCGCTTTCGCCAGCGAGGAATATCAGGAGCAACAAGATGCGATTGCCCGGCGGCTCCAACGCGATAGTGCGGAAATTCTGAACCAAACAGAGGAGGCCGCCCGCCAACAGGGTTTTGCTTTGAAGCGAACGAGTTCCGGAGTGATGACAGTCCCGATTCAGGAGAACGGCGAACCGCTGGGGCAGGAGGAATACCTGGCTTTATCGGTGGCGCAGCGCCGTGACCTGGAAGAACGCAGCAGGAAATTGCAGGATTTGGTCACCGATGCAGTGCGGAGAGTCAGGGCGAAGGAAAAACAGGCCCAAAAAGAGATTGAAGAATTAAAAAAACGGGTAGCTAGCTATGCCATTGACCCACTCATACAGCGAGTGCGGGAGCTATTCAGTTCCCACCAGTCCGTCCAGGAATACTTGGATGGGTACAAGGAAGATGTGGTTCGGAACCTGAGTTGGTTTCGGGAAGAAGAGAGCAGCAAGGAAGGATTGGCCCTACCCTGGGGATTCCAAAAGAGGGAATTCAGCCGCTATGAGGTCAACTTTTTCGTTGGGCAGGAAAAAGGTGTCGGGGCTCCGGTTGTGGTGGAGACCAATCCCACTTATTACAACTTGTTTGGTAGCATAGAATACCGCAACTTAATGGGGACTTTGGCAACTGATTTCACTATGATTCGTCCCGGCGCCATTCACCGGGCGAATGGGGGTTATCTCATTCTCCAGGCAAAGGACGTATTGTCTAACCCCCTCTCTTGGGAGGCTTTGAAGCGTGCCTTGAAAAACAAGGAGGCCCGGATTGAGAACATCGGTGAATACGCACGGATGGTTCCCACGACGAGCCTGAAGCCAGAACCAATCCCGCTCGATGTGAAGGTAGTAATGATTGGCACGCCTTTGGTGTTCCAGCTTTTGAACCAAATTGATGAAGACTTTGGCAAGTTTTTTAAGGTGCGTGTCGACTTTGATAATGAAATGGAATACTCCGCAGAGAATATTGCCGCTTATGCCGCTTTCATTTCGGCATTTTGCATCAGAGAAAATTTGCTTCACTTTGACAAAGAGGCGGTAGCCCGGATCGTAGAATATAGTTCCAGGCTGGTGGGGAATCGGAATAAGCTTTCCACCCGTTTCAACGATGTTGTGGAGTTGCTTTACGAGGCGAACAGCTGGGCGCAAACAGACGGCTCCACTGTGGTGACGGCCCAGCATGTGGACCATGCTTTGGAAGAGAAGGTCTACCGCTCTAACCGGTACGAAGAAAAGCTCCAAGAGCTGATTCAGCAGGGGAAGATTCTAGTTGATGTGCAGGGAGCAGTGGTTGGGCAGGTGAACGGGGTGGCCGTTTTGGATCTGGGCGACTACCGATTTGGTAAACCGGCTCGGATTACGGCCCGCACCTTTATGGGTGAAAAAGGCGTGATCAATATCGAGCGCGAGATTGAATTGAGCGGGCAGATTCATTCCAAAGGAGTATTAATTCTGAGCGGGTACCTGGGGGCGATGTACGCGCAGGGAAGGCCTTTGGCGCTCTCGGCCAGCATTTGTTTCGAGCAACAGTACGAAGAAGTAGATGGTGATAGTGCCTCTAGCGCTGAATTATATGCTTTGCTGTCCAGTATCAGTGATGTGCCAATCAAACAGGGATTGGTTGTTACGGGCTCAGTGAATCAAAGGGGTGAAATACAACCCATCGGCGGTGTAAATGAGAAGGTGGAGGGATTTTTCGCTGTTTGCAAGCAGCGCGGCCTGACCGGCGAGCAGGGAGCGCTCATTCCCCATCAGAACGTGGATGAATTGATGCTTAAACCGGAGGTGGTGGAAGCGGTACGCGCCGGCTTGTTCCACATCTACCCGGTACGGACGATTGCAGAAGGGATCGAAATATTGACGGGGGTGCCAGCGGGGGAGGCTGGTCCGGATGGCCAATACCCGCTGGATTCCATCAATGGCAAGGTGAACGCTCGTTTGCAGGAAATGGCGGAAGCGCTGGCCCGGTTCGGGAAAGACAGTTGAGTCTGCCATAAAAAACACCTGGCCCCGCTTCGCGGGGCCTGTTCTATTGTTCCCCTGAGCAGACATAAAGATTCAGGTGTAGGCAGGGATCTAGCATTACGGGGGGATTTTTATGCCTGGGGGCATTAGGTTGGTGGCGTGTAGCGCGCTGCTAGCTATCTTGCTTACAATAGTGATGCCCGGTTTCGCCTGGGCGGATGAAAGCACAAAAATGCTGGTGGTCGATCTGGAACAGCGCACGATCACTTTATATGAGAATGGTCAGACTGTGAGACAATTTCCGGTGGCAATTGGCAAAGGTTCAACCCCCACTCCGGTGGGAGAGTGGAAAATAACCAGCAAAGGCCTGAACTGGGGAGGTGGATTTGGGACCCGGTGGATGGGCTTTAATGTGCCGTGGGGAATTTACGGCATCCATGGCACAAATAAGCCCGGGTCGATTGGCCAGGCGGCCAGCGCCGGTTGTTTGCGTATGCAAAACAGAGATGTGGAAGAGTTGTATCCCCTGGTGCCGATTGGCACACCATTAATCATCACTGGACCGCTGCCGGAGTCATTGCGCCAGTGGTGTTACCGGCCAGGGCAGATCGGTCAGGAGATTGTGGTGTTGCAATTTGCGCTCCGGGGTGCCGGGTTTGATCCTGGTAAGGCGGATGCCCGGTTCGGTCCCCAAACGGAAATGGCCGTACGCGAGTTGGAGTGCTGCTATGGTCTCACCGTGGACGGGATTGCTGACGCCAATGTTCTGATTCTGTTGGGTTTGAAATGAGGAGGGCAGTGGGGTGCCAAGGCAAAAAGCGATCTGGTTAATGTTGTTGGTGTTTCTGGTTGGAGGTGCCTGGCTTCTGTACAGTGGCCATCAGCCTGAGCAGTTGGGATTTGATCCTCACGCCGAAATAGACCCTAACTGCCAATATCAAATCCAGCTATGGGATTATCGTTTCCCGGGCCCAGGATACATGGAGTTTTTCCAGAGCGCTGTGGCTCACTTTGAGGCTCAATGGCCAAATGTAAAGGTGGCTGTTCGCTTTTTGCCGTTTGGAGAGGGTGAGCGAATTTTGGCTGAATCTCTCCAAACCAGCAATCCGCCTGACATATATGGCACTCCCGACGCTTGGCAGTCTTCCATAGCAGCGGTCAGCCAGCAGTTGCTCCCGGCTTGGCCATATTTTGCTGCAGAAGAGCGGGCGGGCTACCATTTGGCCAGTTGGTTTCCGTCCCCAGAGGCCAGCGCTCAACCCATTTGCTGGCCGCGCTGGTTAGGACTGCGAGCGTGGCTTGCCAACCAAACCATATTGCAAACAGCCGGCATAGACACCTCTGTTTTGGTAAATGAGGGTTGGGATTGGGAATCTGCCCTGCAGGTCTTAGCAATGTTAAAGGCAAGCAATATACCGGTGACGATTTTGAATGATGGCGAGGAGGTTTTTTGCGACATCCTGGCGGCACTGGCCATACCGGCAAAAATCGACCATCCGGACGCGTCATTTCATGTGCGGATGCGCCTGCGTTTAGCGGCACACTGGTTGGCCGGTCTGCGTGACCAGGGCCTGCTTAGGCTGGAAGGGCAAAACAACGAGAAAGCTTTAGTATGTTACAAAAATGGCCGCACGGCAATTTTGGCAGGGGCTGGTCCCTGGTTGGCCGCTCATTGTTGTCATGCGGAAGGATGGCCAGCGACCATTTTGCTTCCTCCGCCGCACCCCCGCGGCGGGCGGCCTGTGGCGCGCGTGGAAGCGAGCGCCTATTTCGTTTTTCATGGGCCTGGGCGTGATGATGGTCACTTGCGGGTATGCGCGGAGTTGGCCCGGCATCTCAGCCGGGCGGCCAGCGATTGGGCAGCCAGCCAAAAAGCTTTGTTGCCAGCTTGGTGTCCTGAGCCGGCGGGTTTGACCTGGACGCTAACGGGCCCTGCGCTTTGGCAAGGGCCCGCAGATAAGTCTTTGCCACAGGAAATGGTACGGGATTTCTGGCTGGGCAAAATCGCTGCGCGGGATCTGGAAGCTGGTCTGTGCAGCCCAGAAAAACTCAATCCTTCCTAAACATGCGGAAAGCTCTAATTTCCATCCAACTCGGTTTGACAGCGTCCATTAATGCTTCTTCGGCGAGCGAAATGCGTTCCCGCAAATCCGGGTGTTTGCGGTATTCCTCTCGGGCGCCCTGCAGATCACGACGCCGCAAATCCTCCACCCAGGTAGGCAAAGGTTTCAAACCACGGTAAAAACGCCGGAACAGTGATACAAAATCGTTCCAATAATCTTGGATTTCACTGGCATAAACCTTCTCATCATCAGCAGTGAAAAATGCCCGCGATTTTGCTAATACTTCTTCCCCGCGCTTTGACAGGCGCACGGACTGCGCCAGGATGCGGGCAAGAATCTGACCGCGGGTGACCCCCTGCATCGGTTGCCAATCTGGCAGTCGCTTGTTGCTATCATAGAAAAATATGGCGAGCTGCAATCCACATGCCGGGCAACGGTAAGTGATTTCCTCGCCTTCTTCTTCTCGGGAGGTTTGCATTTTCGATACTTCATCAAGTTTTTCTGTCGTACGGCATATGGGGCAGGCAGGTACCTTGGGTCCCAAGTATGGAATGGCGATATCCGTTTTCCCTTGCGGGGCGTTCGTGGACCATTCTACCATATAGCCATATTCCCCCTTTTGTTGGCTATCTTGAATCGCAGTTCGCCGTTCTTTAAATAAATCCTTGTATTTTTGTTACTTCTGCTATAATGTTGTCATAACCGGAGAAATATACCAGGTAAGCAAAGGGGGTGAAGGCCGAATGACGGACCTGAATCAGGAACAAGAGCGGGTGGATGACGAGCTGGAGGAAGAACAGGAAGAGCCCGTGGAGGCTGAAAAGAAGCCGGAAGGCTACAACTATCCACCCTTGTCCAGGTTCTTAATGATGAACGGGGCTGTTTTCTTGGTCCTGGCTTACCTTGGCTTCAAGTTTGGTTGGCCGGTTTTTAGTATTTTTGTGGGTGTGCCTGGTATAGCAATTTTGGGGGCCGGCGTGTATCTAAAGTTCAAGGGGATCGATATTACTCCCGAATCGTCACACCGGAAGTGAAAAAAGCCGCCACCTGCTTGGCAGGTCGGCGGCTTAATGGTTAACCCACTTAAGCAACGATTTCCGAGGCAAACCGGACGGCAGCTTGCAACAGTGGCTCACAACATTTCTCGCGCATTCCTTCTGCCAGAAAACGTGCCCGATCCTCAGAGTTGCCCATATCTACTCCTGTCAGGTCCCGGCAGTTGAGGTGTTCGCACTCGTTAAGAAAGCGATGTAGAAACTGTTTGCATTGTCCGCTCACTTTGTCTTTAGTCTCCAGATCGTCCGGCAGTTGCCGATTGCCACGCAGGCCGATCGCCATCAATGCGCCGGTAGCGGCACCGCAAGTTGCGCCGGTACTGCCCATCCCACCGCCAAATCCGGTTGCGACGGCGGGAATGAGTTCGTTTTTCAGATCCCACGCTTCAGAGAGAGCTAAAAGCACGGATTCAGCACAGTTGTATCCTTGCCGGAAGAACCAGATGGCCCGTTCCTGGGAGTCCGTTTTGTGTCCACAACAGCAATCGCACATATTTATCCTCCTCAATGTGTCGTTTGGGCTCACAGCACACAATGTTGCTTCTTTCAACGCTGATCTGCTTTTCCCTGCCATTAGCCGGACATTCGGGGCAGGATGGAAGCTGTGCGGTAGCGAAATCACATATCTAAGGCATTTTGTGGGAGGAACATCCTAGCTGATGGGGGGGCCTTTGATGGCTATTCAAAATGCCAAGCAAGTAAAGGTGCCGGGGACTCGTCTTTCAGTCAAAATTGAAAATGCGCGCGGTTATGGATGGCGGATAACGCTTGCTGGCAGTGGGCAGGAGTTGTATTTACACGCTGAAGAATGGCAAAGGGTGCGTGACACGATCGATAACCTGTACCGTGAGGCAGGGGTACTGGAGTAGGGTGTAGCTATGCGCCTGCTAGGGATAGCTGCCAGCCCACGCCGAAACGGTAACACGGAGCGACTGTTGGATGCTTTCTTGCAGGGAGCGCGCCAAGCAGAGGAAGTCGATAAGGTGGTCTTGACCGAATTCGACATTCGGCCATGCCAATCATGTGGCCGTTGTGCGCGAAGTGGTTGTTGTGTGCTCCAGGATGATATGCAAATGTTGTATGATAAGGTGTTGGCCGCTGACCGGATCGTGATTGCGGCACCCATTTTCTTTGCCTCCGTACCGGCACAACTCAAGGCATTCATTGACCGGTTTCAGTGTTTCTGGGTGGCCAAATATGTTCTCAAGCAACCGATCGTCACCAGGGCGGAGGATCGGCGGGGTTTCTTCCTTTGTGCCGCTGGCATGAAAAACCCGCGCTTTTTCGATCATGCGCGGGCAGTGGTGAGGGTTTTTTTCACGGTGATGAATTTTTCTTATCAGGGTTCTTTATTCTATCCCGGCATTGATTGGGCAGGGCAAATCGAACAGCATCCAAACGCCCTGTTTGAAGCCCAGGAGGCCGGAAAGGCTTTCATGCAAAGGTAGCCGCCCCAAGAACGGGGCGGCCTATTCTTTCATGCGCCGTAAGCATCCTGAGCCATTGCCCAGGCCAGTTGAAATGCGCGTTTGCTGTGGGCGAGATTGAGCCAAACGTTCTCGCCGGGTTGTGGAATTACTTCCAGGCTCACCACTGGGCGGGTACCTCTCCAACCGCCTCTGTTGATGAACGGCGTGTCCGCCAGGGCCCGTAAGAATTCTGTTAGATCAGTCACATCAATCTCCCCATCTGGATGCCCAAAGCGGGGATGATGATCTCCGCATAGCGGGTGCTCCGGATCGGCTATCACGCAGTTGGCGAGATGAACGTGAGCCAGGCAGTCCCCTGCCAAAGCTAGCGAGGCGATTGGATCTTCACCGAGCTGTGTCATATGAGAGAGATCAAGGGTGAGGCCGAAGTTGGGGGTTTTGGCCCGGACGGCTCTTGTGATCTCGATGGCCTCGATTGTTGGACCGAGCAGCTGTTTGCGATGTATTTCCCGGTCGAATGGCTCTATTGTGATCATAAAGTTGTCATTGCTTTTTTCCGCTGCATACCCAGCCACTGTTTGCAAAGAAAGGACCAACGCTTCCTTGGCAGCCGGCCGGAGGGCGGGACCGGGGTCAGGACCACTGATCACCATCAGGCTTTGGGCGCCGAAGCGGAGCGCTTGATCGACCAGGTCACAGGCAGTGGCGACGGCCGCCTGGCGTTCAGTCTGATTTAAAGCGGATAGATTGGCACCACCAATCAGGAAAGCCGGACCACCGGAGAAAAGCGTCTGGCAACCGGATAAGGGTAAGAGTTTTGCTACTGCGGCTTTGTCGGCTTCATCATGTACCCAGGTCAACTCCACGGCGTCAAAAAAATTATCGCACAGAACGGTGCGCAGGGTGTCGACGATTGGTCCCTTCCCTTGGATCACTTCTGGGAAAGCTGCGTAATGCACAAGACCAAGAGAAAAGTGTCTTCGCCAATCCATGGTAGCACCTCCAATATTCAATCTATGAAAATGTTTCGCAATGCACGGGGATTATCCTGCGCTCAGGCGGCCTTTTGAAGGAACCAGCTTGATTTTTTCATATGGCTAATCTATCCTGAAAGGGGTGTGCTGGGCCCGACAGTTTATTGGGAAGAAGGTGTTGAAATGTTGGGGAAGGTAAAGGTAGGCATATCTAATCGTCATGTTCATTTAACCCAGGAACATGTGGAGGTTTTGTTTGGTGCCGGCCACAAACTGACGCCATACCGGGATCTGGTCCAAACGGGCGAGTTTGCGGCTGAGGAAACAGTGGTGCTGGTGGGACCGAAAGGCAAACTGGAAAAAGTGCGGGTGCTTGGTCCGACCCGGGCCAGTAGCCAAGTGGAGATTTCTTTGACAGACGGATTTGTATTGGGCGTCAGGCCACCGGTGCGTCAATCCGGGGATATCGCTGCTAGCCCGGGGATTAGAATGGAAGGCCCGCAGGGCGCCCTGGATCTTACTGAGGGCGTAATTGCCGCTATGCGTCACATCCATATGAGTACGGCAGATGCCCAGGCAATGGGTTTGCAGGATGGCGATTTCGTGGATGTGGTGGCCAATACTGAGCGACCGGCGGTGTTCCGGAAAGTATTGGTGCGGGTGCGTGATAGCTTCATCCTGGAGTGCCATATAGATACGGATGAGGCCAACGGGGCTGCTTTGTGTAACGGAGATGAATTGGTGATTCTGGGTGTAAGTGATTAAGTGCCACAAATTTGGGCCGCCCACGAGGGGGCCTTTTTTTCTGTAATGGGTCCATTCCTCCTTTGGGCACGCTAGGGTGGGAGGTGCCGGATTGTTTGAGGCAATTTTGGCGAGTTCCCTTGCGGGACTGGCTACTGGATTAGGAGCTTTGCCGCTCATCCTGATGCGGCGAGTGCCTCCTTGGGTGCGCGATGGGCTGTTGGGCTTTGCTGCCGGGGTGATGATTGCTGCCGCCAGCTTCAGTCTATTGCTGCCGGCTTTGCAGGTTGGTCCATTCTGGCTGGTATTGGTTGGTTTGTCGGTGGGGGCCGTAATCCTCGGACTGTTGGAGTGGATCATCCCGGCTATCCATCGCGCTTCGGCACTCGACAAACAAAATGATGATGGCCGTCTTTTTCGGCGTGGTCTAATCATCGCCATTGCGATTGCACTGCACAATTTCCCCGAGGGTCTCGCCGTTGGTCTTGGATATGCGGCCGGAGGCGGATTGCCGCTGGCATTGGCAATCGGCGCCCACAATGCTCCGGAGGGTTTAGTTGTGGCGGCTTCGTTCCACGAACAGGGGATGCCCTGGTGGCGTATCCTCATTTATACCCTTCTTACGGGCATGGTGGAGCCGGTCGCCGCCTGGGGCGGGTTTTTGCTCGGCGATGCCGGCCGGGCTTTTTTGCCTTTTGGTTTTGCCCTGGCCGCCGGTGCCATGATATATGTGGTGTCGGACGAGCTCATTCCGGAATCGCATGGGGCGGGGAATGAGCGGCTAGCTACATTTGCGGTGATGTTGGGAGTTATCCTGATGTTATCTCTGCAGTTCCTGTATGGATAGGTTGTGCCTGTCATATTCCCGTTTCCCAAGCATAATAATCGACTTTAGGAGGAAGCGGGGGTGATATGGTTGACTGCTCTATACAGAAGGCGGGCGAAATGGCCCCGCTTGTTATTGATTCTGTTGATAATTGCAGTGGTGGCGATAATTGTATTTTGGATGTGGCCAACTTTCTTTCCACAGACAGGGGATTGGCCTGGCGTCCAGCAGCGCGGAGTCCTGCGCATCGTGACAACGGCTGATTATCCACCGTTTGAATATCTCGAACAGGGGCAATTACGGGGGTTTGATATCGACCTGGTGCAGGAGGTGGCCCTGCGCCTTGGGGTGACAGCCGAAATCCAGGACGTTCCTTTTGAAAAGCTGTTGGATTTTTTGGAGGGTGGCGAGGCGGATCTGGCCGTGGCATGTCTGCGACCGACTCCAGAGAGAGCAGAACGGGTTGACTTTACCCAAAGCTACTACCCGATCGGTGATCATATCGTGTGTTCTCAAACGCAGACTATTTCTGTCGGCGATTGGCGCGATTTGCGCTCATACCGTATCGCTGTTCTAAGCGGTAGTACGCAGGAGGAATGGCTAAGGGCAGTGAAACAAAAAGGGGACGGTCCACTGGAACTACATAGTTTTGACGGGATGCAAGATGCTTTGGCAGCCATTGCTACCGGAAGTTGTGACCTTTTGCTGGTAACCGCCGCGCCCCCGGAAGCCTTGCTGGCGGGACTCGGGCTGAGAGTTTGCCCGCCTGTGCCCCTGATTCCGGATGATCCGGCCATGGCGGTGTCACGGGGTGCAGATGAACTGCGTGAAAAGGTAGATGCAGTGATTGTAGAACTGCAAGCGGACGGCACCATTGCCCGCCTCTGCCGACAGTATTTGCTTGAACCGCCCAGTTAAAATCAGGAACAGCCACTGGGGAGAAGGACACCTGAAACGCCTGCCGAAGTTTCTTTCGGTAGGCTTTTCTTTTATCTTTGCGAAGCCAAGGGAGGAAGGATCATGCTAAAGCGAAGACAACTGGGCAGGAGCGGACTGATGGTCAGTGAGTTTTGTTTTGGGGCGCTTCCGCTCGGTCCACTCCAGGCAAACCTGTCTTTGCAAAACAGCGCTAAGTTAATGCGGCAGGCGTTTGAGCTGGGAATTAATTTCTTTGATACGGCTGAAATGTATAAGACTCAAGGCTACATTGGCGAGGCATTCAAAGGAGCTGACCGTGACCAGGTGGTGATTGCGACGAAGAGCATGGCCTCGGATTACAAGGCGATGCAGGCTTCTGTCGAGCAGTCATTACGCGAATTGAAGCGGGATTACATTGATATTTACCACTTGCATGCTGCCCGGGTGGGCGGGGAGGTATTTGCTGAGCGCGCCGGGGCGTTGGAGTGTTTATTGGATTACAAGCAGAAAGGTTATGTACGGGCGGTGGGAATCTCCACCCATTCCGTTACAGCTACATGCGCGGCTGCTGAGCAGGATGAGATTGATATTGTTTTTCCGATCATCAATAAGATGGGGATGGGAATCATTAACGGGACGCGGGCAGAAATGGAAGCAGCAATCGCCAAAGCTGCTCAGGCTGGCAAAGGGGTATATGCGATGAAGGTCCTGGCAGGGGGGCACCTGATCGAGGAAGCCGTGGCGGCGATCAATTATGTGCGCGCTTTGCCCGGGATGGTGTCTTTGGCGGTGGGAGTGGTTAAAGAGGAAGAACTGAAATATGATTACCGCATTTTTTCAGGTCAGATCACTATGGATGGTCAGGAACAATCTCCGCGGCGAACGAGCAAGCAATTGCTCATCTCGCAATTTTGCAAAGGTTGCGGGCAATGCGTGGAAGCCTGCCCTAACGGCGCTTTGCGGGTTGAGGAGAGCAAGGCGAGAGTGGATCATGGGCTGTGTTTGCAATGCGGATACTGTAGTCCGGCCTGCCCAGAGTTCGCAATTCGGCTGATTTAACGAGGAGGAGAACGAAGGTGGCAATTGCATTCACGGAAGACCAGATAGCAATTCAAGAGGGTGTGCGGGAGTTTGCGCATAGTCGCGTGCTGCCACGGGCGGCGGAGATTGACCGTACTGATATTTTCCCGCGGGATTTGTGGCAGGAGATGGCCGCCCATGGTTTGTTTGGGGTGCCGTTCCCGGAGGAATATGGGGGTTTGGGAGCCGGCTATGTGGCGTATGTCCTGGCAGTGGAAGAGTTGGTGCGGGCGTCGATGTCCGTCGGTGTCTTAGTGTCCGTACAGGGTCTGGCCCAGGAGGCGATACTGCGGTTTGGAACTGAGGAACAAAAACAGCGCTATCTGAAACCGTTGGTGCAAGGGGAAAAAATCGGGTGTTTCGCCTTTACTGAGGCTGGTACTGGTTCTGACCCGAAGGCATTAATGACGCGCTGGGTGCGTGATGGGCAACAGTATGTGTTGGCAGGCACAAAAACATTCATCACCCACGCCACTGTCGCTGATGCGGGGGTGATTTTCGCCAAAGGAGCGGATGGCAAGGTCAGCGCCTTTATCGTGGAAGCCGGCAGCCCCGGTTGGCAGCCAGGACGGCAAGAAGATAAGCTTGGTCTACACGGTACCGGAACGGCAGAACTGGTATTGGACGATGTGCGGGTGCCGGCGCATAATTTGCTGGGTCGGGAGGGCGATGGCTTCCGGATTCTTCTTCAGACCATCAGCGTCGGTAAATTAGCGGTCGCTGCGCAGGGTGTGGGCATTTCCCAGGCGGCGTTGGATGCGTCTGTGCGCTATGCCAGGGAGCGGACGGCATACGGCAAACCAATTGCCCAGTTCCAGACCACGCAGTGGTTGATCGCGGAGATGGCGGCCCGCTTGGAGGCTGCGCGTTGGTTAACATATCGCACCGCTCAATTACTGGAAGATGGCACTGATATCAGTCGCGCGGCGGCACAGTGCAAACTTTTTTCTTCGCGTGCTGCTGTCCAAACAAGCAGTGATGCCATGCAGATTCATGGGGCATACAGTTATAGCAAAGATTACGTGGTAGAGCGTCTTTACCGGGATGCCAAGATTACTGAGATTTATGAAGGGACGTCGGAAATCCAGCGGGTGATCATCGCAAACGCGCTTTTACGGGAATAGCAGAAAGGAAATGATTGTTTTCTAAAGAACTATAAACTGAATTTCCCGTTTCCCATGCCGAACTCATTTTGAAAATCCACGCTGCAAACTATTTTTAGGAGGGCAATTGAGGGTGAGCGAGATATTCCGCATTTTAGTGATTAATCCTGGAGCAACATCGACAAAGATTGCCATATTTGAAAACGAGGAATGCGTTTTGCGGGAAAGCCTGGATCACCCGGCCGAAGACCTGCTGGAATTCCCTCGGGCGGTTGACCAATATGATTACCGCATGAAGGTTGTGACCGATTTCTTGGCGGAAAAAGGTTATGAAGTCACTGATTTTTCCGCTTTAGTTGGGCGGGGCGGGCCGACCAAGCCCGTGCCGGGCGGAACATTCCGCATCAACCAGCAGTTGGCGGACGATGTGCTGTATCGGCCGCGCAGTGACCATCCGTCCAGTGTGGGATCTCTGATTGCCTTTAACTTGGGCAAGGAACATGGCATCCCTGCTTTCATCGTGGACCCGGTTTCCGTGGATGAGTTTGAACCGGTGGCCCGGGTGGCGGCTTTGCCGAATATGGAGCGGTTAAGTCTCTGGCATGCTTTGAATTCGCGCGCGGCGGCCCATAAAGTGGCCAGAAAATATGGCAAACGGAACACGGATTTCAATTTCGTAGTTGTACATCTGGGCAGCGGCATTTCAGTCAGCGCTCACCGCAAAGGCAGTGCGATAGATGTAAATATGCCGAATGAAGAGGGGCCGTTCTCCCCAGAGCGCTGCGGTACGTTGCCGTCCAACCAGCTGATTAAAATGTGTTTTTCAGGCGAATACACAGAACGGGAAATGTTGGACTTGGCTTACAGGCGGGGTGGGGTTTTTGCGCACCTTGGCACAAAGGATATGCGTGATGTAGAACGGATGATTGAGGAAGGAAACGAAAAAGCCAAATTGGTATTTGAGGCCATGGCATATAACGTGGCCAAGGAGATTGGGGCCATGGCAACCGTCTTGAAAGGCAAAGTGGATAAAATTATTATTACCGGTGGAATCGCTTACTCCCAGCGGTTCGTGGACCTGATCGTTGAGCGGGTTGCATTCATCGCCCCCGTTGAAGTGGTTCCGGGTGAGGAGGAAATGGAAGCACTGGCGTTTGGGGGCCTGCGCGTTCTGCGGGGCGAGGAAGAGGCGCTCGAATACGAATAATAAGTGACGGCGATGATGCGAATGGAGGGTTGATGATGAAACAACAGATCGTACATTTTGCGCCGTATTTGGAAAAGGCACGCCAATTGCCGGAAGTAAAGATTGCTGTGGCAGCAGCGGAGGATGCCGAGGTACTGGAAGGGGTGCGGCTTGCCGCAGAAGAGGGGGTCGCAACCCCGATCCTGGTGGGCGCGGTTGAAAAAATAAAACAGTTGGCCGACCAGGTGGGCTTATCCCTGGATGGGGTGGAACTGGTTGATCAGCCAAATCCCAAAGAAGCTGCCCGTGAGGCCACGCGCCTGGTCAGGGAAGGCAAAGCGGACGTGCTCATGAAGGGTATGTTGCAGACGGCTGATTTAATGCGGGCAGTACTTGACGAAAAAATAGGCTTGCGTACGGGCCGGCTCTTGACTCATGTTGGTATTTTTGATGTACCGACGTTCGATCGCCTGGTCATGGTTTCCGACGGCGGGATCGCTATCGCTCCCACGTTGGAGCAAAAGGCCACTGTTGTTCAGAACGCCATCGAATTGGCCCATGGTTTGGGTATTGTGGAACCTAAGGTAGCCTTGCTGGCGGCGGTGGAACTTGTCAATCCGGCAATGCCCGCTACCCTTGATGCAGCTTCGTTGACCAAAATGGCAGACCGGGGTCAGATCAAGGGCGGGCTAGTAGACGGCCCGCTGGCATTGGACAATGCTGTGAACATGGAAGCTGCTAAACATAAGAAGATTAGCAGCCCAGTAGCCGGACAGGCTGACATTTTAATTGTCCCGGATATTGAGGCTGGCAACATCTTGTCCAAGTCATTGGTCTATTTCGCCAATTCGACATTGGCAGGGGTTGTTATGGGTGCTGCAAAACCGATCGTGCTCACCTCGCGGGCCGACACGCCGCTTTCCAAGATGCTGTCGATCGCGGCGGCCGCTTTGGTTTCCAGAGCCTAGCATTGAGCAACCGCCCAAAAAGGCGCCCCTTTTTTGGGGCGTCTTTTTCTGAATTCTAACATAGGACGAAGGATCGCGGCATACTGTTTTTCTTTGAAGACCCCTGTCTGCAGTGTGAAGGAGAGGTAATATGGTTCGGTTGCGAGTGGAAAAAGTAGGGGTGGACGCTAACACGGGTTTAGCGGTGGTTTTGTTATATGATGTGAACGAAGCGCGGGTGTTGCCGATTTGGATCGGGGCGCTTGAGGCCAGTTCGGTTGCGTTAGCCTTGGAAGAAATAAAGCCACCGCGTCCAATGACGCACGATTTGCTCTACAATATTTTATTGCACCTGGATGGGAATGTCGTGGCAGCCACCATTTCTGATCTGCGCGACGGAACATTTTTTGCGAAAATGACAGTACAAATCGGTTCGGAGCAGGTAGAATTTGATTCCCGACCGAGCGATGCCATCGCTTTGGCACTACGTTTTCGAGCCTCAATCTATGCTACTGACGAAGTCATGGAGTTAGCTGCCATCCCGCCGGACGATGTGGGTAGTGACGGTACGGAACCCCTGGTACACTGAATGCATAGCCTTGTTTCCCGGCGGCACACTACTGCCGGGGGATATGCGCATGTGCGACAAGGAGACTGTCCGAATCCTGAACCGTCTTTGGAAAAGTGAACGAATAACGCATGGCTATTACGGTTTTCTAGCGGGTTTTGGGCGCACCGGAAGATTGAAACGGGAGTTGGAGAGCTTGCGCCGGGATCATGGCCGATACGCGGAGATGATCGAACAGTATATCCGGAGCCTCGGCGGGATAATTACGCATGCCAGCATCCCGAATCTGATAGCTTTCAGGAATGCCATTGGCGCCTCATTTGCTGATCCCGGGCAAGTCCTGCGAAAAGTGTATCAGGAGGAAGACGTTGGTTTGCGGGCTTACGAACAAGCGCTGGCAAACCCGCTGGATGACCAAACGCGTGCGTTATTGGCTGGCATTGCCCATGATACTCAACAACACCTGGCAATGCTGCAAGGCCTTTTTATTAGCAAGAATAAATAACTGGAAACAAGGGGCCGGTGGGGCCCCTTTTTTGTTTGTCTTCAATGAGGTATAATGGCCGGCATAGCGAATAGGGGTGTGGTGCAGTGCAAATTGGCAATCTAACGATTGACCCTCCAGTTGTGATGGCACCGATGGCGGGTGTGACTAATCGGGCATTCAGGCTCCTGGTGAGGGAACTAGGGGCAGGCATGGTGGGAACGGAAATGGTCAGTGCGCGCTCTTTATGCCACGGAAACAGACGATCCCGGGAGTTAATTGCGATATGTGATGCCCAACGACCCGTTGCCGTGCAGTTTTTTGGTCACGAACCGGATGTGTTGGCAAGGGCCGGAAAAATAGCGGAAGACCTGGGGGCAGATGTGATTGATATCAACTTGGGCTGTCCAACACCAAAGATCGTTCGTAATGGTGATGGAGCTGCCTTAATGCGACAACCTCACATCGTGGCAGAGATCGTCTCTGCGGTGGCTAATGCCGTCTCAATTCCTGTCACGGTGAAAATGCGCAAGGGTTGGGACGAACAGTCGGTAAACGCAGTTGAGATCGCCCGGTTGGTCGTAGCCGCTGGTGCCCAAGCGGTGACGGTGCACGGTCGCGCCCGCTCCCAATTCTATACCGGCCAGGCAGATTGGGAGATTATCCGTCAAGTGACGGACGCGGTGCAGATCCCTGTGATAGGCAACGGCGACGTCTTTACACCACAAGACGCCATGCGCATGCTGGCGGAAACGGGTTGTGCTGGTGTGATGATTGCCCGCGGGGCACTGGGTAATCCATGGATCTTCCAGCAAACGGCCGCCTTGCTGAACGGTACTCCCTTAACATCGCCATCATGCCCAGAACGCATAGCCATGGCCAAGCGCCACCTAAAATTGCTTTGCGATGATTTTCCGGAAGCGGTGGCCGTCCGCCAGATGCGCAAACATGCCTCATGGTACTTAAAGGGCTTTCATGATGCCGCCCAAGCCAGACGTTTGGTAAACGCCGCTTGTATCAGGGAGGAGATGGAGCGCGCGCTGGATTGGGCCTTAGCCCAGCAAGGATAAAAAATGCTTTGCAGCGTGGCGCGGGTGTGGTATAATGTCGGTGATTGTGTACAAAATTGTGCACAGTGGATGGGGGGGGGGGGGGGGTTTTGCCAGG
>DUQP01000029.1 GCA_012837735.1 Bacillota bacterium | reverse complement strand
TAACAAATCCCAGAGCTCATCCCAGGAATCGATCACGTGTTTTGGATTTGCCGCCAGGAGTTCGGCTTTGGTTGCCATCCCCCAGGTGACGCCAATGCTATGCACCCCGGCCTTTTCCGCCGCCACCATGTCATACCAGCTGTCACCGATAAATACCGCCTGGTCAGCTTTCACCCCCAACTGTTGCAAAGCATACAGGATCGGATCCGCGTTTGGCTTCGGCCGCGGGCTGTCCTCAACTGCCACCAGTGTGTTGAAAAAGTGATCCAAACGACAATGAGCTAGTGCTTCCTTGGCCGGTTGATGCCGTTTAGAAGTCACGACCGCCAGTTTCCGGCCTTGCGCTCGTAATGAGCGCAGGGTATTGACGGTACCTGGATAAGGATGGATCATATCCTGGGCTGATGCCCGGTGCAAGTCTGCATAAAGGGATAAAAATTCATCTGGATCGGCCGGCCAATACTGTTGTGCCACTTGGTTAAGCGGCAGTCCGATCGTCTTTAAGACTTCGCCTGCACCCCAGGGGATGTTGAGGTGAGCAAACACCTGGCGGAATGTTTGGTGAATCAAAGTGATGGTATTGACCAGGGTACCATCCAAGTCAAACAAAACTGCTTGCACAAGCAGCTCCTTTTTCATGCCAGATACATACCGCCGTTGACATGCAGTACGGCACCGGTGATCCAGTGTGAGGCATGCGAAGATAAAAAAACTACTTCCATCTGGCCGATTCTTCCCAGTGGAAAGGCGTCAGCGCCGCTGCCAAAATCCTGTGTCATGCGCGATCTGATTGGACCGGGAGCGATCGCATTGGCATACTGGCCGGAAATGGGTGCGGTCAAAACCATCTCTCCTAAAAAATAATCTGGCAGGGTTCAGTCCCTGCCAGATTATTACGCCAGTCACCGCCCGTTGACCTGCCGCTTCCGAAAACCTCAAAATGTTGGGAGGATCCATGAACCCACCAGGGTTACGACAACCCGACAACGGCCACGATGGCTGTCACGGTAGTGTAGGTTTTGAATCCGCCCATGGTGGTCAGGTTGGCCATTTTGGCGAAATCCAGAAACCGCTGTCGTTCACGTGCCCCGCGAACAGGGCACCGGGGGCAGCGGCAAAGGCCACCCATGTCAAACCAATGCCCATGCCGGAAACGACCGGCGCCATCAGGCCGGCGGTCGTCATCATAGCCACTGTACCGGAACCCTGTGCTAAGCGGATGATGACGGCGGTCAACCAGGTTAGGAGAATGATATTGAGGTCATATTCGACCACGATGTTGGCCAGGAAGTCGCCAATTCCGCTTTCGTTTAACACCGCTGCCAGACTGCCGCCCGCCCCTGTGATTAAGAGCACAAGACCGGCGGCACTCATGGCCGTGGTGAGGGCTTTGTCAACTTTGTCCCGGGGGTGGTGCGCAGGGCAACGAAAAAGGCAGCGATGGCGCCAAACAGCAATGCTACCACTTTGTTGGAAATGAAGGCTACGGCCGGCGGTAAGTTACCGATGGCTGCCTCAGTGACAGTCCCGATTAGGATCAGGATGACCGGCAAAACGATCGGGAAAAGGCTGGCCCAGAAACTTGGCATAGATTCAAAGTCTTCCTCCTGGGTCTCAAGAGATTCGGCGGTGTGATCGATATCTCGTTTAGGATTAAGCCAGCCGCGGTCAAGGAAAAACACATTATAGATCCACAATGTGGAAAAGAAAACGATGCCGCCGACGACCAGTCCTGCACCGATCATTTTGCCGATATCAATCCCAAGCAAAGCGGAAACGGCCAGCGGCCCTGGGGTGGGAGGCACGAAACCGTGGGTACAGGCGGCACCGGCCACCAGGGCACCCACGAAAATGCCCAGCCCCAACCCAGTGACGCGGGACATTCCTTTCGCCAGGGGTACGATAATAACATAGACCACGTCATAGAAAACTGGAATGGAGGCGATGAAGCCCGTCAGACCAGTGGCAATTGGCGAGCGCTCTTTGCCAAAGGTGTGCAACATAGTATTGGCGATGGAATGAATGCCGCCACAGGCCGCCAACAGCTGTCCCAGCATAATGCCAAACCCGATTGAAAGACCGATGGAAGCCATCATGTTACCGAACCCGCACTGATCACCGACGCCGTTTCCACAACCCCCACCCCGGAAGCGATCCCTATGTAGATGGCGGCTATGATAAGAGACATGGCCGGGTTGAACTGGAAACCCACAATTGGGACCAAAATTATGATAATAGTAATCAACAGGTTGAGTAGAACCATTGTCACAGCCTCCCCTTAGTGCACAAGTTTTAGCTAAACCGGTAATGCCTGTCCGTATTATTCCTCAATCATGCTGGCGAGCTGTAGGTTAATATCGGGGAGGCAAAAAAACAGCAGGGGCAACCGCCCCTGCTGGAGTAGCTTGTTGTTCTTAGAGAGTTGGCAACAACAGTGACCCGACAAATGTCAACACCAGACCCAGGACGGCAATGATGCCTGTCATGGTAGTGTATGTTTTGAAGCCACCCATGGTGGTCAGGTTGGCCATTTTGGCGGAGATCCAGAAGCCGCTGTCGTTAACATGGCCGCAGAACACAGCTCCGGTGGCCGCCGCAAAGGCTACCCATACCATGCTGATGTCCATGCCGACCACTACCGGGGCCATCAAGCCGGCTGCTGTCATCATGGCCACTGTACCGGAACCTTGGGCCAGGCGGATGACTACCGCTGTCAACCAGGTGAGCAGGACAACGTTAATGTGATATTGTGTCACTACGTTTGCCAAAAAATCGCCAATGCCACTTGCTCCCAACACCGCAGCCAGGCTGCCGCCGGCCCCGGTAATCAATAGGACGAGACCGGAAGCGCTCATGGCGCTGGTGAGAGCTGCCTCCACCCTATCCCGGGGAATGGTTTGCACGGCCAGCAAGAAAGCGGCGATGGCGCCCAACAACAGAGCCACCACTTTATCGGATAAAAATGCGATGATAGGCGGCACGCTGCCCATAATCGTGTTCGTGACGGTACCGATCAGGATCAAGAACACCGGTAACACGATTGGGAAGATGGATGCGCCAAAGCTGGGTAGTTTGGTGAATTCTTGGTCTTTCACTTCCAAAGCCTCTGCGGAGTGGTCGATATCGGTTTCCGGATTGAACCAGCCGCGGTTCAGGAAGAATTTCTTGTACAGTGGTAACGCGCAGAAAAAGGCGATCGCTCCAATTATCAACCCTACTCCGATCATCTTGCCGATGTCGATGCCCAGCAAGGCGGCGACTGCCAATGGGCCGGGGGTGGGGGGAACGAAACAGTGCGTACAAGCTGCACCGGCCACCAGGGCACCAACGAAGATGCCGAGCCCCATACCTGTGACGCGGGCCATCCCCTTCGCAAGAGGAACGATGATAACGTAGACCACATCATAAAATACCGGAATTGAGGCGATGAACCCCGTCAGTCCGGTGGCGATCGGTGATTTTTCTTTGCCGAACACGCGCAGCATGGCATTGGCAATCGAGTGGATCCCGCCGCAGGCGGCCAGTACCTGTCCGAGCATGATGCCAAATCCGATTGAAAGACCGATTGAAGTCATCATACTGCCAAAACCGCTACTGATGGTGGAAACTGTTTCTGCCAGGCCGATCCCTGAGGCGATTCCCATGTACATGGCTGCTAAGATGAGTGACATAGCGGGATTGAAGCGCAGTTTCACAATCAAGAACAGAATCAGCAAAATGGTGATCAGCAGGTTAAACAGAACCATTACCGCAATCCTCCTTTCATTGCCAAAAGGTCTCCGGGCAAGTCATGCGGGACTACAAAACCACCTCCTTGTAGCGTTGTCCTGATCTTAGACCTCAAGAACAATATGAAAATGGATTGCCGTTTAATATAGCCTTTTGACAGCAGGGAGTTTTTCCCTGCCAAAGCCAACAAAAACCATGACCAGCAAAAAGCAGGTTTGGTCATTCCATGCTAGAATAGTTTTCACAGCCTGGAAAGGGGATGGTGTGATGAGCGGTGTCAAATGGTTCGTGCTGGTTATCTTCAGTGTCTTTTTGAGCGTCGCTTGTGTGGACTCTGTCACTACTTCACCCGATCCGGAACCCGGATCAGGAGACCCCCCGGCAGGCTGGGAAGAGCCCGACACACTTCCTGAGGAAGGGGAAAAACCGATGGCGGGCCCGGTGCGAATCGACGAGCATGGTCGGGCGGTGATCCTGGAGCCCGACGATATCCTGGTGTTGGTGAATAAGGAACGGGCGCTTCCGGCCGATTATGAGCCGGATGATCTTGTGTATCCGGATATCCCGTTTTCTTTCAGTGAAATGCACCCGAAACGCCAGTTGCGAGCCGAGGCCGCCCAGTGGTTAGAGAGGTTGTGCGCCGACGCCAAGGAGGAAGGAATCGAGTTGGTGGGAGTATCTGGCTATCGTTCTTATCAAACGCAACAATCCATTTATAGTTATCAGGTGAACAGACTAGGCCAGGAGGCTGCCGACCGGATTAGCGCCAGGCCCGGACACAGCGAGCATCAAACTGGTCTGGCGATGGATGTTTCTGCTGCCAGTGTTGGTTACACTTTGGAGGAGAGATTTGGCGGGACTCCGGAAGGCATCTGGCTGGCCCAACACGCAGCCGATTATGGTTTCATCATCCGTTACCCGGCGGAGGGTGAAGAGATCACGGGTTACCAATATGAGCCCTGGCATTTGCGTTATGTAGGCATTGACCACGCCAGCAAGATTGCGGAGGCCGGTTTGACATTGGAAGAATATCTACAGCCGCTGGCCGCCCGTTAACATATCACTTATCCTTAATTACTTTTTTATGGTTGATTTTTGTTCAGACAACCGCTATAATCCTTAACGTATACCCTCCAAAATGGCTCACTCGGCAAAGTCCATTGCCATATCTTGAGGTGGAAAGGGGGTTGCGTTATGGATTTGCGGGTGGCAGGCAGGATGGGAACAGTATTTGCAAACATTCCCCGCGCGCAGTTGATTAACCATACGGTAGCCAATAAAGAGGCGATCGTTACCGAGACGGGTTGTTTGGCGACCTGGACCCCGCTTCATTCTACCGGGCGAGTGCCTGAGAATACAGTCATCGTGCAAAGAGACGAAAACCTCCCCACGATCGATTGGAGCTCGCCGAACAATATCCCCATTAGCGCATCTGAATTTGACCGCTGCTGGGAACAAGCCCTGGTGCTACTGAATGAAAGCCCACGTGTATATATTACCGATCGGGTAGTGGGGGCAGATGTGCGTTATGCCTTACCGGTGCGCACTATCACGAATTACAGTTTGACAGCCCTGTTTACGGATAATATGTTCCGGCCAGTGCCGGATGATATAGCGAAAAGTGTTTTTGCCTCAGAAGGATTCACGCTCCTAGTCTTACCTTACCAGGTGCCCAGCGGTTATGACCGCATTGTGGCCATGGATATGGAGCGCCGGCGGGGACTTGTTATGGGTTCGGCTTATATGGGCAGTGTCAAGAAGCTGATTTTCACGGTAATGAATTATTACCTGCCGATGATCGGGATTTTGCCTTTGCACTGTTCCGCCAATGAAGGTGTCAAGGGAGATATGGCTTTGTTTCTGGGACTGTCAGGCACGGGTAAAACCACTCTTTTCACTGATCCGGCCCGGCGGATCCTCGGTGACGATGAGCACGGGTGGAGCGACCATGGGATTGCCAATTTCGAGTACGGTTGCTACGCCAAAATGATCGATATCAAACCAGAAAGCGAACCGGAGCTCTACTACGCCGTCATGACGCCCCGGCCGGAAAACGGCACGATTGTGGAAAATGCCATGGTCTATCCCAATGGCAGATTTGATTTTGCTGACCGGCGGTTGACCCAGAATTCGCGCGCTTCCTTCCCATTGCGTTATTTGCCTAATGTGAAGGAGTCATCAGTGGCCGGTCATCCGGAAACGATTTTCTTCTTGACCGCTGATGCCTACGGTGTCTTGCCTCCTTTGGCCAGACTCGGTCCTCAGCAGGCGATGCTGTGGTTTTTGATGGGTTATACCAGCAAACTGGCAGGCACGGAGATGGGATTGGGGGAACCGACTGCTACATTCTCACGTTTCTTCGGGCAACCATTCATGCCGGGCAACCCGGATACCTATGTCGCTATGTTGGGCGAGAAGATGCGTCGCCACAAGACAAATATTTATTTGGTCAACACAGGCTGGAGCGGTGGCCCTTATGGAATTGGCGAGCGGATTTCCTTGTCATTGACGAGGCGGATGGTAAGTGCGGCCATTAACGGTGAGCTGAGTGACGATTACTGGCGCGACCCGCTTTTTCACTTGGATGTTCCCGTGCATTGTCCCGGTGTCCCGGATGCGATTTTGCGGCCCCGTGACACTTGGGCGGATCAGCAGGCTTATGACCGGCAAGCCCGCCGTTTAGCAAGCGAATTCTCGGCGCATTTCGATCAAGCATACGGCAACAAAGGCATTGACCAGCAAATAACGGCCCAATGCCCTGGGAAATAAGCTAGGCGCGCATCAACTGAAACTGTCCCACGCCCAGGTGCAAGTGCAAGTTCACCTTGCGCGGCGCTTCTTCGTAGGCGGGGGAGATATAAGTGTTGCCCTGTTTGATTAGCCCTAACCGGTCTAAGTTGGAATCAGTGATACCACCGTCCAGTGTCACCCTTAGGGCGGATTCGGCCGGCAACGTGACGATCAATTGCCCGGCCCCGGTATCGATGTGCACATCGGTGCGCGCTGCTTTGTGGCCCAACCGTACTTGGACCCGCCCGGCCCCTGTGCTCAGGCGTAAATGGGTGACAGCCAGTGAGTTCAAATCCAAATTGGCGTCCATTGCTCCAGCTTGCACTTCTAGGCTCCAGGGCAGCTCAGGTGACAGACGTACTCCCCAATCCATTTTTTCGTTGGGCCAACTGCGTATGGTTTGCGAAATCCGCGTTACCAAACTGTCCCCCTCGACATGGGTTTGGCTACTGGTGAATTGCGCAGGCCAATCGCCCTGCCACCAGTAGTCGCTCGTTGTGGGGAGTGTTGTCAGGTGGAGTTGCCCGCCAGCCAAATCCAAACGTAATTTTCCACCCGTGACCGTGGGGAAGTCGGCACGCAGCACAGATACTTCTGTGCGTTCCTGTGGTGTAGAACCCGGCGCCCCGAACAAGAAAAAGGCTGTGATCCCCCCGGCCAGGACTAGGACCAGCGAAATTGCCAGCCAGCGCGGGATCCTACCCCCTAGGAAGATCCCTATTCCCAGTACGATCAATAACACTGGCCAATACTCCAGCCAGCGCCAAAGCATGGACCAGGATCCAAACCCAAGGTTTACAAACAGGGCTGAGAGACCGCCCAATACGAGGATCAGGCTGAGCAGGAATGCACTGATTCTCACTTTTTTATTTTCCCTTGATTGGCAATAATCAGGTATATGCCGAGGGCGATCAGCAACACCGGCCACGTGCCGATCCAGAAAAGATGCGCCGGGAATATGTTGCGGGCCAAGAAAATCACACCGATCCCCAGCAGCAATAAGCCCATGTTACGCTGTCTGATATCATCAGTTGGCGAGGCCCTTTCCCCTGACCAGCGGTTTTCTTCCGGGAGGATTACCCACAGGATGATATATAGCAATAGTCCGGCTCCGCCCAAAAAGAAGGCCAGTACCCACAGTATTCTCACCAGAGATGGATCGACGGCGAAGTAATCGGCCAATCCCGCTGCCACACCACCAATCATCCTGTTCTGCCTCGCTCGATAAAGTGTCATGGTTATCCCCCCAGCGAGTGGTTTCCAATTCCATTCTATTATAGTCTATAGTCGCGCTTCCCGGGCAAAAGGTTTCTGATGTCCCTTGTATAAATAAACCTTAGTCGCACAAAGCTACCACAAATACATAACATAGATTGGGGGTAGTTGGATCTCTGGTGAGGCCCGCGGTCTTCAAAACCGTCTGACGGGCGTGTGGAGCGCCTGTGGTGGGTTCGATTCCCACATACCCCCGCCAGAAGGCCATGGGGCCTTCGTTTTTGTTGTGTTCTGTTACGCTATGATTTAGAATTGTTTCAACTATCAATTGGAGGGGTGACTCATGCTTGTGAATGGGGTTCTTCCCTTGCGATCTTTATTATAAGGAGGAGTCCCGTTGGATTTGTCTGCATTGGGTTGGAATGATTGTTTTGGAAAGGTGGCTGCCCCTCATTTCGTGGCCCGGGTAGCCGCCCAGCACAAAAACAGTTACCGGGTTTTTTGTCAGCGCGGCCAGCTCTCGGCCCGGGTGACCGGCCGGTTCAGTTATCTGGCAGCAACACCCAGTTCTTTCCCTGTGGTAGGGGATTGGGTGGTCTGTGAACAGGTAGGTGGTGGGGAAGCAACCATTCTCCAGGTCTTGCCGAGACGGACGGTTTTTTCCCGGCAGGCCGCAGGCGAGGAGACACAGGAACAGGTCGTGGCGGCGAATATTGACACGGTCTTTATAGTCACGGCGCTCAATCAGGATTACAACCTGCGCCGGATTGAAAGATATTTGACTGTGGTGTGGGAAAGCGGGTGCCATGCCGTGGTAATCTTGAGCAAGGCGGATCTGTGTGATTGTATTGAACTGCGATGCCAGGAAGTACAGGCAATTGCGCCTGGAGTGGCCGTGCATGCCTTGAGCGTCCACACCGGACTGGGTCTGCCGGACATACGCAGCTACTTGCAGCCGGGCGTGACAGTCGCCTTATTGGGTTCATCTGGCGTGGGCAAATCAACTCTGATTAACTGCTTGCTCGGGCAGGAGGCCATACGGGTGAACAGCCTGCGCGCTGATGGCAAGGGGCGCCACACCACTACCAGCAGGCAGTTGTATCTCCTGCCGCAAGGGGGCATCGTCCTTGATACCCCGGGGATGCGTGAGTTGCAGCTTTGGGGAGGCGAAGAGGGCCTACTGGAGACATACCGGGATATTACGAGTCATGCCGAGCGTTGCCGTTTCCGGGATTGCCGACATGAAAGTGAACCGGGCTGTGCAGTTAAGGCGGCCATCGTTAGCAATGAACTGGACCCGAAGCGCTTGGAGAGTTACCGGAAGCTTGCCAGGGAGATTGAGTATGCGGCTGATAGAAGAGATTACTTGCAACAAAAGGAGCGCATAGCAAGGGGATGGGCCTTGCAGGCACGCCATATCAAAAAGAAGTAACGCTGGGCAGGGCAAGTGACTAAAATTGGCAACTGTGCTGGTGAACCTTTTACGCGCAAAATGCGTCTAACATATGACTCAAAGGGGGTATGTACGATGAAAAGATTTGTTTGGCGCTGCTGTTTTCGGTTGTTCCTTGCCGTAACACTGCTGGCCGGGCTCGTGACAACGGTTCATGCCGGGGATCAGGGGTTCCGGTTCGTCCACATGACAGACACTCACATTGGACATGCCCCGGGTCATATGTATACGACCCAAATGGTGGCGGAGCTATTGGCCGATGACGTTTCTTTCCTCGTCCATGGCGGTGATGTCACAGAAACAGGCGCTCCGAGCCAATATCAGCTTTTTCTGGAGATGGTAGCCCCTGTACCGGTACCGATCTACTATACTCCTGGCAATCATGAGAGCCGCTGGACAGATGCTGGCAAATCTCATTTTCGTAACTATTTGGGCCAGCCTTATCAGGCCTGGGATTACGCCGGTGTACACTTTGTCACCCTCGATACTTCAGTGGCCATGGGGCAACATGGCCATTTAGACAAGGCAATGCTGACGTGGTTGCAAAACGACTTGGCGCAACTGGCTGATGATACCCCGGTGGTGATTTTTGCTCACCATCCCATTTTCTTTGACGAAACGCTGGATGCTGGCAAATTCATGGACAATGATTGGGAATTGTGGCCCATTATTAAAGATTATAATGTGGTGGCGATTTTCTCCGGCCATGGTCACATCAACTTGAAATGGGTGATGAATGGGGTCCCTTGTTTCATGACCAAGGCGGCCATGGAAGGTGGTTACGTTTATGTGGATGTGGATTTGGCCAATCAGGAGCTAAGGATTTTTAAACGGATCATGACTACTGATACGACTGAACTGATGGCCCAGGTGCCGCTCACGAAACCGACAGGGCAGCGGGGAATCAGGATTGTCGAGCCTGGTGCGGTCACCGATTCGTTCCTGTTGCGAGCGGAATTGGTCAACTGGCAGGAGCCAGAGCGGGTGGAATACAAATTGGAGGACTATTCCTGGAAACCTTTGGAATGGTCTGATGGTTATTATCAAAAGGAAATTGATTTGACCGGGATCGAGGATGGCAACCGCACATTTTGGGTGCGGGCGGTGGATGGGGACGGAGACGTCTTTTTGGACCAAATAGTGGTGCGGGTCAATCAAACGGATCAGGTGCAGGAAGTGTGGAGATTTGCAGCTAATGGCGGTATCCAGCATGCTCCGGTGGTGGAAGCGGGCAAGCTCTACTTTGGCGATAACTCTGGCTGCCTATATCAAGTCGATCAGGCCAGCGGGAAAAAGGGCTGGGAATTCACCACGGGTGGGGCAGTAATTGGTGCCCCGGTATTGGCTAAGGGAAGGATCTGGGCTGGTTCTGCCGATGGCAAAGTGTATTGTCTGTCAGCTACTTCTGGGAACAAGGTTTGGGAATATCAGTCCGGTGGCGCGATCGTGGGATCACCGTTGCTGGTGGACAATACAATTTACGTCGGATCGACTGATTTCAATATGTATGCTTTGGATGCCCAAACGGGTCAAGAGCTCTGGCGTTTCCCGACCGGCAACGCTATTACTGCCAAAGCAGCTTATGGGAAAGGGAAGGTCTTTTTCGGCAGCTGGGATGGTTGTTTCTACGCTGTCCAGGCGCGAGATGGCAGCGAACTGTGGCAGCGTCAATTGGGCTCACAAGTGTATTATGCCCCGGCGGCCAGTGCCCCGCTTTATCAAGACGGCCGGGTCTTCATCAGCACGCCGGGCAATCGGGTCTATGCGCTCGATGGCGCCAGCGGGGAGTTGCTGTGGCAGGTCAGTGCCAGCTCTGGTCTGGCGACCCCCATCCTGTTCAATCACGCGCTGATATATAACACTGCCGGCGGTGATGTTTACGCCCTTGATCCGGCCACAGGGGAAAACGTCTGGCAAGTGAACGCCCTGACTTCTGCTTATATGTCCCGTCTGACCCCCCACGGCGGAGATTTGCTGTTAAATGGTGTGCAGAGAAAGCTGACTTCTGTAAACCTGCTGCGGGGGGAGGAGGACATAAACTGGTTTTACACATTGAGCGATTCCTACCTATATAATTCCGGCACTGCTGATGGGGAAGTAATATTTGTCGGTACCATGGCAGGTGAACTACTGGCTTTGCGAGCCAAACCCGGTGAGGAGCCAGGCATCTTTCCGCGCATGGCGGCCTTTCCGGATGTGATTGACCACTGGGCGCGCTTGGAACTGAATGACCTGGCGAGATTAGGTTTAGTAAATGGTTTTGAGGACGGTACGTTTCGGCCGGATCAGCCCATGACCCGGGCCCAGATTGCCCAAGTCTTAAGCCGTTATTTGCAGTATGAGCAGCCAACAGACGATTTTCAAAGCGCATTTGCTGATGTTGATGGCCACTGGGCGGCTTTAGCCATCGCCGCCATGCATGAGCAAGGGGTGGTAGGGGGTTATGTCGAGCAGGGGCAGGCAGTTTTCAAACCGGAACGGCATCTGACGCGGGCGGAAGCGGTGACAATGTTGGCCCGGACTGCCGGTGTGGAAGCGGCCAGTTCTGATTATAGCAGTGAATTGGCTGATATTGCCGGGCATTGGGCGGAGGGTCCCATCAAAGCGATGGCTCAGGCCGGCTTGGTGACCGGCTACGCCAGCGATGGGGAGATGGTGTTTTTACCGGATCAGGAGATCAGCCGCGCTGAGCTGGGGGTCTTGTTGGTCAGGCTAGCCAAATGGGCAGAGTAAAAAACAGGGGGCTTTCCTTGCGAGAGCCCCCTGCTGGTTTTATTTTTGGGCCATGATTGTGATAGCCCGCTTAATGGTTGTACTGATCGTTTCCAGGTCGTCGTCAGTCAGCAGTGGAATGCGATAATGATCAAAGTAGGATTGTGGGACTACCATAGAAATGGTGGCAGCTGTTCCCGGCTCCATACCGGTCCCGCGCACCCGGTCGTGGAGGTCATCGCACATGAACACGACGCCACCAGCGTCTTCCGAGATCAGCCTTGCCAATTCGGCCAGAATTTGCACTTTTTCGTATGTGCTTTCCGCCCCGGCTAGGCGCTGGGTCGTATCCTGCACTCGCTGGCAAAAGGCCTGGGTGGCTTTTTTCATATCGCCATTTCCGTAAGGGAAGGCATTTTTGTCATAATGGATCGGTATGCCTAATTCTTGAGCCGCCTGGAAAAGGCTTTCCGCCACCAGCATGTTGTCTATCTGTTGATTGGCACGCAAGTTAAGTTTCGTTTCCACCAGGTCCTTGGACAGCCCCGGCACATACGCTTTGCTTTCCACCACCACCGTGGGAGCGGTGTCCAGCCCCAGCTGTTTCATCAAGTCAGCTTTGGCGCCCATCATGATGTTGCCTTCCAATTCCTCGTTTGGTCCAACACCACCGTCACTGGCATTGATGATCGCTAACACCGCTACCGGTATGCCGTCCAACTCCAGAACGCTACCGATGATCGCACCGACATTTCCCGGCACATCTTCATAGACCCGATACACATTCTCCGGCCAAGCTTTCACAAACGAATCGGCCACCGCCAACGCGATGGCGGTCTGCAAGGCAACAGGGGTCTCCGTCACCCCCTGACCATATAACCGGCCGAAAGCTTGGACAGCTAGCGTTTGAGTGCAAATGCCGTCCCGGCCGATGATGCGCTGGGCCAATTCCAGCTCGGACGGTGTGATGCCGCGCCGGACCCGGGCCTCTCCCACCCCGCCACTGGCCGTCGTGACAATAAACTTGGATTCAGCCAGGTTGGCCTCCACCTTGCTGATGGTGGTGTCCACCGCAGTGGCTTCCCGGAGCATGTAACACGACAGGGCAAAACCGGTCGAATCATCGTGGATGAGACCGACGCGGCCGTGGGAATGACCAACTCCGGCATGACCGCACACCCCGAAGCGTCCTAGGGATTGATTGCTCAAGCTCAACATAGGCAACATGGCAGC
>DUQP01000028.1 GCA_012837735.1 Bacillota bacterium | reverse complement strand
TTGGCATAAACCTGTTAGGGGCGGCCGATCGGCCGCCCCTTCTTCCTTCATACATTACATTTCCCTGTCATAGTTTCTGATGATGGGGAGGTGTGGTGATGGGGAGAAAAGAATTCCACACCGTCAGAGGCTATGAACTGTTGCAGCAAGGGGAAGCGCTCACACCCAGCATGGAAGACTATCTGGAGATGACCTGCCGCCTGACCCGCATCAAGGGCTATACCCGCATCAGTGATCTGGCAAATGCTTTGCATGTGCAGGCTCCCTCAGCCAGCCGCATGGTGCAGAAGCTGGCGGAGCTGGGCTATTTGGACTATGAGCGGTACGGAATCATCCGCCTGACGGTCGCTGGCCAACAGATCGGGGCTTATCTTCTGCAGCGGCACCAGACGGTGGAGCGGTTCCTGCGTACAATCGGTGTGACGGAAAATGTCTTAGAGGAGACAGAAAAAGTCGAACACAGCATCAGTGGACAGACTCTGCGTTGCCTGCAGGATTTGCTCGCCTTTCTCAACCGGGATAATGAGTGGCAACAGACACTGAGACGCAAAAAGCGGCTGGCGGATTAGTCCTGGTCGCTTTTGGTAATTGCTAAGGTGAACTGATGCAAGGGGGGACAGGCATTTGGCGCAGTTTGATTTGCGAGGGCTGCCTTCCGTAGACAGGGTCCTGCAGCAGGTGGCAAGCGAATTGCCGCATTGGTTGGTTGTGCAGGTAATCAGGAGGGAAATCCAAACATTGCGCGCGGCTTTGCAAAACGGACGGCAGCTCGATGCGGAGCAGCTTTGGGAGATGTTGTTGGCAGCTGTACGGGGCCGGTTGGAATCTTTGCTGGGACCAGGCCTACGGGAGGTGATCAATGCCACGGGAGTCGTGCTACACACCAACCTGGGGCGGGCTCCCCTGCCGGCAGCGGCTTGTAAAGCGATGGCCGAAACGGCTGGGTATGTCAATTTGGAATTGGACTTGGCGGACGGGGAACGCAGTTCCCGTTTAAACCACGTTAGAGAATTATTGTGTTTGTTGACGGGCGCGGAAGCGGCCCTGGTGGTGAACAACAACGCCGCAGCCGTTCTCCTTGTGCTTTCCGTACTAGCGGCTGGGAAAGAGGTGATAGTCTCCCGGGGGCAATTGGTGGAGATCGGCGGCTCTTTCCGGTTACCGGACATTATGCGTGCCGGGGGAGCTCAACTGGTAGAGGTGGGCACCACCAATCACACCCGCCCCTCGGATTATGAAATGGCGATCGGTGCCGATACTGCTTTGTTGCTGCGCGTTCACCCCAGCAACTTCACCATTACCGGCTACACGGGGGAGGTGGATTTGGCAACCCTGGTCGGGATTGGGCGCCGGCACGGTATTCCTGTGATGGAGGATCTGGGTAGCGGCCTGATGGTAGACTTTCCCGGCGCTGACCTCACGCTCCCGGCTGCCATAGCCGCCGGCGCGGCAATCGTCACGGCCAGCGGTGACAAAATGTTGGGCGGACCGCAGGCGGGGCTTTTGCTCGGCCGGGCGGAGCTGATCGAGCCGCTGGCCAAAAGCCCCTTGTTCCGGGCGATGCGCCTGGATAAAACGCGCTTGGCGGCCCTTGAGGCTACCTTGCGCCTGTATTTGGAGCCCGAAACTGCCTGGCGGGAAATTCCCGCCTTGTCCATGCTGGCCCGTCCGCCGGCGGAGCTGGCGAAACAGGCGCGGTCCTTGGCAAGGCGATTGAAGCGTCATCTGGATGTTCCCGTCACGGTTTGTGCCAGTCGGGCGCCGGTCGGGGGTGGGTCTTTACCGGGATTGGAGCTGCCAACTAGCCTGGTAGCGCTTACGGTTGCCACGGCCGGTCAAGCGCAGGCCCTGGTTGATGCGCTGCGGGTTGGCAACCCACCTGTGCTGGCCAGGGCCCGGGGGGAGCAGGTATTGTTTGACATCCGCACGGTCATCAGTTCGCAGCATACCCCTTTAGTGGCAGCCTGCCGGGCGGCGCTGGAGGTGGCACAATGCGACGTTTCGTGATTGGCACGGCCGGCCATATTGATCATGGTAAGACGGCCTTGGTGAGGGCTTTGACCGGTCATGACACCGACCGGTTGCCGGAAGAAAAACGGCGCGGCATCTCCATCGATTTGGGTTTTGCGCCGCTGGCATTAGCCCCTGATCTAGTGGCTGGGATTGTGGATGTACCGGGTCACGAGCGCTTTGTGCACAATATGTTGGCAGGGGCAGCTGGTGTGGATGTAGCGTTGCTGGTGGTGGCGGCTGATGAGGGCGTGATGCCGCAGACGCGTGAACACCTGGCGATTCTGGATTTACTTGGCATCAGTACTGGTGTCGTGGCGATTACGAAATGTGATCTGGTGGAACAGGACTGGCTGGCGCTGGTACAGGAGGAAGTGAGGCAGAACCTAGGTGGCACCTGCCTGGCAGGAGCGCCTGTGCTGGCGGTATCGGCGGTCACGGGCCAGGGGTTGAGCGAGTTGCGCCAGACCCTGGTTGAATTGGTGCAGGATTTGCCGCCGGTCGCAGAAACAGGGGCAGTGCGGTTGCCGGTAGACCGGGTTTTTTCCGTGCCGGGATTTGGCACCGTGGTGACAGGGACTCTGCAGGGGAATGGCGTGCAAGCAGGGGACCATTTGGAGATCCTCCCCGGGGGGAGCATAGTGCGCGTCAGGGGTGTGCAAATTCACGGGCAGCCAGTGACGAAAGCGCCGGCCCGGTGCCGGGTGGCCCTAAACCTGGTGGAAAGGGAAAAACTTGAGCGGGGCAATGTGCTGGTCACCCCTGGCTTGTTTCGGCCCCAGGATACCCTGGTGGTCAAATTGCGCCTGTTGCCAGGGTGTTCTTTGCGGGAAGGAGCACGGGTGCGCTTCCATGCCGGAGCCGTGGCCGTGTTGGCGAGAGTGCATCTCTTGAACGGGGGCAGAGAACTGGTCGCTGGTGGGGAGGAGGTTGTGGCACTGCGCTGCGAACAGCCGGTGGTGGTATGCTGGGGCGACCCATTCATCCTGCGCTCTTATTCCCCGGCAATAACCATTGGCGGCGGGCGCCTGTTAGATGGCGGTGAACGCTACCGGTGGCGTAAGAGGGCTAATCTCAAGGGTTTGCAAGCATTGGCACAGGCTACTGAGTCTGAGTCATTGTTGGCACTGTTGGGGCATGTGGAACCGCAGCCGCCGGCCATCGCCGAGCTGGCCGGCCGCCTGGGGTGGGGCTGCCAGCAGGTGAGGGAACGGCTGCAGGTTTTTGTTGCCAGGGGCGAGGCGTTTGTTTTAGCGGGGGGGCACGCTTTGGCTAAGACCGGGTTGGAACGGATGAGCAGGCAGGTAGTCCCCATGTTGCGCCGGTACCATGCCAAATACCCGCTCAGAAACGGTTTGCCGCGGGAAGAACTGCGGCAGGCGCTCTTCCCTGACCTGCCCAGTCGCACTTTTCAAGATTTAGTGCGCCTTATGGTGGATCAGGGAGTGTTGGTGGCGGCGGGGGAGGGGGTGCGTTGGCCGGGTTTTCGCCCACAACTTACCGCCGACCAGGCCAAACTGGCTTGCCAGCTAGTGGAGGATTTAGCGGTAGCCGGCTGGCAGCCACCGACGCCCGCGGAACTATGTGCCAAATATCAGTGCGGCGGGGAGCAGATGCGTGAGTTATTGCATTATCTGGTTACCCAAGGCGAGCTAGTCAGGATTAATGAAGAAATTATTTTGCCTGCGCAAACTGTCCAGGCAGGGATGGAGCTAATCAAGGAATTCTTATCCAAGCATGGTCAGCTGACTGTTTCCCAAGCGCGCGCTGTGCTTGGCACCACCCGCCGTTTCACGCTGCCGTTTTTGACATTTCTTGATACTAATGGTATTACGCAGCGCACTGGTGAAGTGCGTCTGCCGGGCAAGCCCAAGCATTGAATGATCTGCCTGTAATTGCTTGTATCTTCTATTAATTTAACACAAGGATTTTGTCGATGTCCCTTGAACTAATCGATAGCAAGATCAAGGGCACTTTTGGTGGGCAAGTTTGGGTTTCTTGATGTTTAGTGGGCCAGGAGGAAGTTTAAATGCGGAAATTAGCCTAAAAAGTGATTATCCAGAACATTTGAGCAAAGGAAACTGACTACCAGTGTTGAATAGTTTCAGATGGCCTGTCAAAAAAGGTATGTGCCACCCCACTTTGGGGTGGATGTGGCATGCCTAAAGGTAACATACTTTTGGCCCGCCTTTATGTTACAATGAGGGTTGGCCAACAAGAGTCCGCGTCGGGAATACCGGTTACAGGGAGGGATTAGATGAGCGCGCCCGCTGAATACCTGCGCGAGGAGGAGCTGGATCACAACCTTATTTACGAAGTTGCGTCCTTTCCAGGTGGGCACAAGATTTTCTCGTGCCAGCAGTGCGGGTCTTGTTCTGGGTCCTGCGATATGGCTCAGGACATGGACTACACCCCGCGTAAGATGATCGAGATGATCCGCGCGGGGATGCGCAAGGAGGTGCTTGGTGCCAACGCCCAATGGTTATGCACCACCTGCTATTACTGTACGGTGAGGTGCCCGCGGGGCATCGAGCCAACGGAAGTCCTGTATGCCGTGAAGTCGATTGGCATCAGAGACCGGGGCGTAGATCCGAACAACGACAGCCCCAAATTTTATGAGACGTTTTGTGACACCGTGCACAAGTTTGGGCGTCAGCATGAGCCAACCCTGATGGCCATTTATGCCTTCAAGGGCAATCCGTTGCGACTGATGGGCTTTGCGCCACTCGGCATCGGCATGTTGGCGAAGGGCAAGTTGGGGCTTGCACCCAGCCGCGTGAAGAACGTGGATGAGGTGCGGAAGCTGATCGACCGGTATCGCAATAAGGTCTGAGGTGAGGAGGTGAAGAGATGAGGTACGGATATATGCCGGGTTGTTCAAGCCATGCCTCTTCCGTAGACTACGAGGCTTCTACAAAGGCTGTTGCGAAAGCGCTGGGCATTGATTTGGTCGAGATCGAGGATTGGAACTGCTGCGGTACAGCCCCTATTTCCTCTGTCAATCCGGAGATGGCGGTGGCGCTGTCCGCTAGGAACCTGGCTTTGGCTGAGGAACAGGGCTTCGACGCGGTGGTGACGGCTTGCGCAGCCTGCTTCAACATGCTTTATAAAGCCTGGGACAACTTTGCCAACAATCCCGGGATGCGCAAACAGCTTGAGGAAGCAATGAGTGACATCGGTCGCACTCTGAAGGGGAAAGCGGAGGTCCGGCATCTGCTTGATATCATTGTAAACGACTACGGGCTGGAAAAAATCGAGCAGCTGGTGACCAAGAAGCTGACCGGCCTCAAGGTCGTGCCTTATTACGGCTGCCTGCTTGGTCGGCCGAAAAGCAACTTCGAGGATGCGGAAGAACCCAACAGCATGGACGGCCTGCTGGCAATGCTTGGCACGGAAGTTTTGGATTCGGATTTTAAGGCCCGTTGCTGTGGGAGCTCTACCATTTTTACCAAGCGGTCTTATATGCTGCGGCTTTTGCATGATATTTTAGAAGATGCGCAGCGGTTGGGCGGGGATATGATCGTTGTGGCCTGCCCGCTTTGCCAGATGAACCTCGATGCCTACCAGACCAATGTTAACTCGGCGTATGGCACGAGTTTCAATATTCCCGTTGTTTACTTTACCCAATTGTTGGGCTTGGCTTTGGGATTAAGCCCACAGCAGTTGGCTATGGATAAGGCTTTTGTTTCCTCTCAGAAGGTTCTAAACAGGGTAAGCAACCTTTAATTTCAGATTGGGAGGTGTGACAATGTCTGAGGAAATCAAGATCGGGGTATATGTATGCCACTGCGGTAGCAATATCGCCGACAAAGTCGATTGCGCGGCGGTCGCTGAATTTGCGTCCAAGCTGCCCAACGTGACTGTTGCCCGTGATTTCCAGTACATGTGCGCCGATCCTGGGCAGGAACTGATTCGCAAGGACATCAAGGAACAGGGTATCAACCGCGTGGTTGTAGCTTCCTGTTCCCCCCGGATGCACGAGCCGACTTTCCGCAAGGTTTGTGAGTCGGTGGGGTTGAACGGTTACTTTTTCGAGATGGCTAACATCCGTGAACATGTTTCCTGGTGTACCGAGGATAGGGAAGCAGCAACGGAAAAGGCCAAGGCTTTGGTTGCCGCAGCGGTGGCCCGGGTGCCGTTGCAGGAGCCACTCTATGAGCGCTACGCAGACATGAATGACCGGGTATTGGTGATCGGTGGCGGTATTGCCGGTATCGAAGCCGCCCTCAAGGTGTCTGGGGGCAACAAAGAGGTAGTGATCGTTGAAAAGGAGCCGTCCATCGGTGGCACGATGGCCAAGCTCGACAAGACATTCCCCACCCTTGACTGTTCGGCGTGTATTTTGACGCCGAAGATGGTGGAATGCGCACAGCGCGACAACGTCAAACTGTATACTTACTCCGAAGTGGAGAAAGTAGACGGTTATGTAGGCAACTTCACTGTCACGATCCGCAAAAAGGCCCGCTCCGTGGATTTGGATAAGTGCACTGGTTGTGGTCTGTGTATCACGAAGTGCCCGACCAAGGACATCCCCCACGAGTGGGAGGAGAATCTGACCACGCGGACGGCTATCTTCACGCCGTTCCCGCAGGCTGTACCGAACAAGCCGGTCATCGATCGGGAAAACTGCCGCTATTTCACCACTGGCAAATGCGGCATCTGCGCTAAAGTATGCCCGACCGACGCCGTTGACTTTGAGCAGGAAGATGAACTGGTTACCGAGGACTTTGGTGCCATCATCGTCGCCACCGGTTTTGAATTGTTCGATCCCAGCGTGGGCCCGCAGTGGGGCTTTGGTAAGTTTGATAACGTCATCACGTCTTTGCAATTCGAGCGGATGGTGAATGCCTCCGGTCCCACCAAAGGCAAAGTGTTGCTGAAGAATGGTGAGGAGCCAAAGTCGATCGCCATTTTGCATTGCATCGGCAGCCGTGACGAGAACTATCATGAATATTGTTCGCGTTTCTGCTGCACAGCTGCTTTGAAGTTGGCCCACTTGGCGAAGGAAAAGACGAATGGCGATGTTTATTCCTTCTACATCGACATGCGCACCTTCGGCAAGGGTTATGAGGAATTCTATAACCGCATCATGAGCGAAGGCATCCACTTCATCCGCGGCAAGGGCACGGAAGTCGTGGAGCGCAAGGGCCAGTTGCTCGTCCGGACAGAGGACACGTTGCTGGGCAAATACCGTGAGGTGCCGGTTGATATGGTGGTCCTGATGGCTGCCTGCCAGCCCGGCCAGGATACTGAAAAGCTGGCCCAGACGCTGGCGATCCAGCGCAGTGCGGATGGATTCTTCCTGGAAGCGCACCCGAAACTCGAGCCTTTGAAGACCGCTACAGATGGTATTTTCCTCTGCGGTGCCTGCCAAGGTCCGAAGGATATTCCGGATTCGGTCGCCCAGGGCGCGGGTGCGGCTTCTGAGGCATTGTCTTTGATCAGTGCCGGCAAGGTTAAGATCTCCCCGATCGTCGCTCGTTGCGATGAAGATAAGTGCGGCGGTTGTATGATCTGCATCAACCTGTGCCCGTACACTGCGATCAGTTATGATGAAGAAAAGAAGGTCGCGGTCGTCAACGAAGCCAAGTGTAAGGGCTGCGGCACCTGCTCTGGCTCGTGTCCGACCGGTGCGATGACGAACACCAACTTCACAGATGAGCAGATCATGACGCAAATTGAGGGGGTGCTGGCCGTATGACCAAGGAGTTCGAGCCGCGCATTGTCGGTATCCTCTGCAACTGGTGTTCCTACGCGGGTGCTGACTTGGCGGGTATCTCCCGGATCAAGTATCCGCCCAACGTCCGGATCGTGCGCGTGATGTGCTCCGGCCGGGTCGATCCCAGTTTCGTGCTGAAGGCTTTCGCCGAAGGCGCCGACGGGGTGTTGGTTAGTGGTTGCCACCCGGTTGACTGCCACTACATCGAGGGCAACTACAAGATGTGGGCCCGCAAGGTGATGCTGGAAACCATGTTGCAACAGTTGGGCATTGAGCCGGAGCGGTTCCGCCTGACTTGGGTTTCCGCCAACGAAGGCGAGCTGTTCAAGCAGTACGTCACCGAGATGGTGGATGCTGTCAAGAAATTGGGTCCGTTCCAGAAGCCGGTGAACTGGATGACCGAATTGTTGGAGCATGAACGGTCATTGGGTACAGCCGTGCAAGAGATCGCAGCAGGAGGTGGCGTCGGTGAGTGACAAGAAGCTGAAGCTTGGTCTATACTGGGCTGCAGGCTGTGGTGGCTGTGACGTGGCCGTCCTGGATATCGATGAGAAGATCCTGGATGTGGCGGAAGTAGCCGATATCCATTTCTGGCCGATCGCCATGGACTTCAAGTATAAAGACGTTGCAGCTATGGATGACGGCTTCCTGGATGTTTGCTTCTTAAACGGTGCGATCCGCAATTCCGAGAATAAGGAAGTTGCCGAACTCCTGCGGGCGAAGAGCAAAGTGTTGGTCGCCCTTGGCACTTGTGCCTGCTACGGCGGCGTGATCGGGTTGGCCAACTTCTGCACCAGGGAAGAGATTCTGGAAACCGCGTTCAAGAAGACCGTGTCCACAGACAACCCGGAGGGGATCATCCCCCAGCCGGTCAGCGAAGTGGATGGTTGCGAGCTGCATATTCCTGAGGTCTATGAAGCAGTTTACAAATTGGATGATTTCGTCAACGTAGATTACTACCTGCCCGGTTGCCCGCCGCGCGCCGAATTGATTGCGAAAGCCATCGATGCGATCGTGGCCGGTCAATTGCCGGAGCCAGGGAGCGTCCTTTTGCCTGCTAAGACCGTCTGTGACGAGTGCAAGCGGGAGAAGAAGGATCGGCATGTAGACGAGTTCAAACGTCCGTGGGAGTTGATCCCGGACGAGGAAAAATGCCTATTGGATCAGGGCTTAGTTTGCATGGGGCCGGCCACCCGCGCTGGTTGTGGGGCCGCTTGCACAAACGTTAACATGCCTTGCCGTGGTTGTTATGGCCCTGCGGAAGGGGTTATTGATCAAGGCGCCAAGGCGATGTCTGCCGTGGCGGTGACGGCGGTGTCCACAAACCTGGCCGAGATGGAAAAGGTGATTAGCCAGGTCAAGGATCCGGCCGGCACATTCTACATGTATGGTTTGCCCAACTCGCTGCTGCGGGGTAGGCAGATGAAGGAGGCGAAGTAGCCGTGAAACGTATTAGCATTGATCCGATCACCAGGCTGGAAGGCCACGGTAAGATTGAGATCTTCCTGAACGATGACGGCAGCGTCGAGAACGCCTTCTTGCAGATCCCGGAGTTGCGCGGGTTTGAGAAGTTCTGCGAGGGTCGCTTAGCGGAAGAGATGCCCCGCATTACGCCCAGCATCTGCGGTGTGTGCCCGGAGGCGCACCACTTAGCTGCCACAAAGGCTTTGGATGCGGTGTTTCATGTCGATCCGCCCGGGCCGGCTAAGAAACTGCGGGAGCTGTTCTATGCCGCGCAATTTGTTCATTCACACATCGCCCATTTCTATGCCCTGGCTGCAGCTGACTTCGTAGTTGGTCCGGATGCTGAACCCAGTGTCCGGAACATCCTCGGAGTGGTGCAGAAGGTGGGCGTGGAAAAAGGCGCGGAAGTGATTAAGCATCGCTCGTATGCCCAGAAGATCCAGGCCATGATCGGCGGTACAGCAACACGTCCGGTGTGCGGTTTGCCTGGTGGCATGAGCAAAGCCCTCAAAGAAGAGGAGCGCGCCGAGATCGAGCAGATGGCCACCTCTACGGTGGAATTTGCTAAGTTCACCCAGAAACTGTTTGCCGATGTAGTGTTGGCCAACCAGGAATATGTCGACTTGATCTTGAGCGACATCTATGCCGACAAGACCTATTACATGGGCTTGGTGGATGAGAACAACAAGGTCAACTTCTATGACGGCAAGATCCGCGTCGTTGGTCCGGACGGCAAGGAATTTGTCAAGTTCGAGGCTAAGGACTACTTGGATCACGTTTCTGAGCACGTCGAAAAGTGGACATATTTGAAGTTCCCGTTCCTGAAGAATGTCGGTTGGAAGGGCTTTGTGGATGGTCCCGAGAGCGGTATTTACCGGGTTGCTCCTTTGGCGCGCCTGAATGCGGCTGAAGGTATGGCCACTCCGCTCGCTCAGGCTGAGTATGAGAAGTTCTACTCCACTTTGGGCGGGAAGCCGGTGCACGCCACACTGGCCCAGCACTGGGCACGCGTGATTGAAATGCTGTACGCTGCCGAGTTGATGCTCCAATTGGCCAAGGATCCGGAGATCACTGATCCGAACGTACGGGCACTGCCCACTGAAACGCCCACCGAGGGTGTCGGTGTGGTGGAGGCCCCGCGCGGGACATTGTATCACCACTATCAGACTGACGAGGATGGCGTTATTACCAGTGCCAACCTGATTGTTGGTACGACAAATAACCATGCTGGCATTTGTATGTCGGTTAAGAAGGCGGCCCAGGGTCTGATTAAGAAGGGTCAGTTGAATGACAAGCTCCTGAACATGGTGGAGATGGCTTTCCGGGCTTACGATCCGTGTTTCGGTTGCGCGACGCACTCTTTGCCTGGGCAAATGCCTTTGGAAGTCAACATCTATGACAGCAACGGGGAGTTGCAGGCTTGTCTGAAGAGGTAAAAAGGCCAAGGATCCTGGTGCTAGGCCTTGGCAACACCGTTGTCACCGATGACGGGGTTGGGATATATGTTGTGCGGCGGTTGCGTGAAATCATGCCTGCCCACCCACAAGTAACGATCGAGGAGGCTGCCCTGGGAGGCTTCCGCCTCCTCGACCTGGTTGTGGGTTTTGATGTGTTATTGGTGATTGATTGTATGAAATCTGAGCAATGTCCGCCGGGCGAAATTGCCCAACTTGACGAGGATTCTCTGCAGTGGACCGTACGCTTGGCTTCTCAGCATGACATGAACTTCGCGACGGCGATGGAATTTGGCCGCGCTTTGGAATTGCACATGCCGCAGAATGTGGAGTTATATGTGATCGGGGTGGAAGACATCCAGACTCTGGGAGAGAAATGTACGGCCAGGGTGGAAGCAGCTATCGAGCCTGCTGCGCAGCTCCTGAAGAAGCGAGTGGAGGCTTACCTCGGGTGAGATTTGGCGCGGACAAGTTATTTGGGAAGAACGTGCCCCGCGCGGTTTAGCCGCCGGGGCACGTATACCTTTTTACCTTTTTGGTAAGGGGCGGTAGGTCAGGAAGGCTGCGGAGGAGGTGGCGGGGGTGCATGAATTGGCCCTGATCCAGGGGGTTCTGGATAGCGTGGCAAAGGCGGCGCAGAAAAATGATATCGAACGCATCAGTAAAATCAAATTGGTGGTCGGACAGATGACAGCCGCTCTCCCGCATGCCCTGCGATTTTGTTTTGAGGTCGAAAAAGAGGGTAACCCGCTTTTGGAAGGCGCTGAACTCGAGATTGCGGAAGAGGAAATCGTGGCTCGGTGTATGGATTGTGGCCGCGAGTTTCATGTGGTGGAATTAATCTTTCGTTGCCCTGACTGTCATAGCGGCGGAGTGACGGTAATCAAGGGCCGCGAACTGTACATCGACTACATTGAAGGGGAATGATTCCACGGGGGTGTGACGATGCGGGTGGTATTGAGGAGCAAAGTCTTACAGTCCAACGAACAAGCGGCGGTGGCCAACCGGGAGTTATTCGGCAAACATGGTTTGGCTGTGATCAATATGATGAGTTCCCCGGGTTCCGGCAAAACGACTATTTTGGAGCAGACAGCCCGCACTCTCCAGGGAGAGGTCAAAATCGGGGTGATAGAAGGAGATATCCAGTCCACACTGGATGCGGAACGGATCGCCTCCAGCGGGGCGGAAGCGGTTCAGATTAATACAGAAGGGGCCTGTCACCTTGATGCCAGCATGGTGGCTGCCGCTGTGCAGGAATTACCTATGTCAGAGCTCGATTTAATCGTGGTGGAAAACGTCGGCAATTTGGTCTGCCCGGCGGAATTCGATTTAGGCGAAGATGCTAGGGTGATTGTCCTGAGTGTCACGGAGGGGAATGATAAACCGCTCAAATATCCGGTCATGTTCAGGCAAGCGACGGCAATTGTGGTAAACAAAGTAGATTTGATTGAGCACACGGATTTTGACCGGGCGGCGCTGGAGCAGGACATAAAGGATTTGAACCCGCGCGCGCAGCTATTCTGGGTATCAGCGCGCACGGGTGAGGGCATCGGGGAGTGGTGTGAGTGGCTAAAGAGGCGAGTGGCGATCAGACGGGGGTCAGCCGCTGGCGTTTAGAGATCGAGGGGATCGTGCAGGGTGTCGGTTTTCGGCCCTTTGTATATCATCAGGCTACCGCCCAGGGGTTAGCCGGTTGGGTCAAGAATACCGCCGAGGGCGTGGTGATTGAAGTGGAGGGCCGGGCGGATGCCTTGGCAAAGTTCGCCAGGGCGCTGCGGGAGTCCCCGCCGCCGTTATCCCGGATCACCGCTTTGCGCCAGCAGGAGGTGCCCACACAGGGAGAGCACCGGTTTGAGATCGTGGCCAGTGGCCGGGATAGTGAACGGCAAGTGCTGATTTCTCCCGATGTGGCCACCTGTGCTGATTGCCGGCGGGAGATTTTCGATCCGGTTGATCGCCATTATCGGTATCCTTTTACCAATTGCACGAACTGTGGCCCGCGGTACACGATCATCGCCGATGTGCCTTATGACAGGGCGCGCACCTCTATGAGGCCATTTCCGATGTGCCCGGATTGTGCCGGGGAGTATCAAGATCCGATGGATCGGCGGTTTCACGCCCAGCCGAACGCTTGCCCAGTCTGTGGACCGCGGGTACAGTTGGTTGATGCACAAGGACAGGCGATCCCAAACCAGGATTGGCTGGCTGAATTCCGGAGACTAATTAAGGCTGGCCAGATCGTGGCCGTAAAAGGATTGGGCGGCTTTCACCTGGCCTGTAATCCGTTTGGGGAGAGTGTCGTACAACGCCTGCGGGCCCGCAAAAGGCGTCCTGCTAAACCGTTTGCCATTATGTGCCGCGACACGGCGGTTGTGAAAAGATACTGCCTTTTGAACGCCAAGGAAGAAGAGTTGCTGACTTCCCCGCAGGCGCCAATCGTGATTCTGCGCCGGCGGGAGGGGTTTCCGAAAGCGGGCGCGGATCTAGCGCCTTCATTGGCACCCGGGACGGCCACGCTCGGTGTGATGCTGCCATATACCCCATTGCATCTTCTGCTGCTGGGGGAGGAGTTGGAAGCCCTGGTGATGACCAGTGGTAACATCAGTGAACTGCCTCTGGCGGCCAGCAATGAACAGGCTTTAAAGCAATTGGTGGGGATCGCCGATTACTTTCTCTGGCATGACCGGGAGATTGTGAACCGCTGTGATGATTCGCTGCTGCGCGTGGTCGAAAATGAGCCACTCCCATACCGGCGTTCCCGCGGCTATGTGCCCGGCCCTTTACCTGTGCCGGAACTGGGACAGGAGGTTCAGGTGCTGGGAACAGGCGGGGAAATGAAGAACGCGTTTTGCCTTTTGAAGGGGCGATGGGCTTTCCCCGGCCCACACATCGGTGAGATGATCTATCGGGAGACGGTGGACCACTACCTGGAGGCTCTGGAGGGTATGAAGCGCCTGTATGACATGGAGCCGCGGGTGGTGGCGCACGACCTGCACCCGGAGTATCGCTTGACAAAACTGGTACAAACCTGGCCGGATGTCAAGCTGGTGCCAGTACAGCATCACCATGCCCATTTGGCGGCCTGCCTGGCGGAGAACCAGGCCCCGGAAGGGACGTATGTGGGAGTGATTTGCGATGGCACCGGTTACGGTCCCGATGGGCATATCTGGGGGATGGAAATCCTTTTGGGTGGATATCGAAACTATCAGCGTTGCCTACACCTGGATTATCTGCCCATGCCCGGCGGTGATGCCGCTGCCCGCCACCCGTGGCGGATGGCCGTTTCTTATTTATACAAAGTTCTTGGGAATCAGGGTCTGTCGATTGCCGAGGCCCTTTTCCCGACCAGGCCAGTTGCTTTAATAAGTGGACTGGTCAAAGGCGGGCGCTGCCCGCTCACCGCCAGTTGCGGGCGTTTGTTCGATGCGGTGAGCGCCCTGTTAGGGGTGTGTGAGGAAAACACATATGAAGGCCGGGCTCCGGTGGAATTGACGGAGTTGGCCGAGGATGCCATAGAACGTTTGGATGGTACGCCTCGCTATAGTGTGCCGGTGCGGGACGGCATCTTTGATCCCCATCCCTTGATAGCGGGGCTGATGGCAGACAAACAACAGGGACGCGATGTCGGGTTGCTGGCAGCCGAGTTTCACCGGTCTTTGGCGGCCGCCTTGGCGCAAGCAGCGCACCAGGTGGGGCAATGTGCGGGAGCACAGGGCATAGCGTTGTCCGGCGGCACATTCCAAAACCCGTTATTGCTGACGCTGGTCAGGCGGGACTTGCGCGCGCGCGGTTGGCAGGTCTATTATCATAGAGAGGTTCCGCCCAACGACGGCGGTTTGGCACTGGGACAAGCGTTGGTGGCCCGGGCTAGACTGGCGGCGGGCCATTAGGGAGGAGATAACATATGTGTCTGGCGATGCCGGCTTTAGTGCGCAAGGTGGACGGAGATCAGGCTGAAGTTGAAATGGGCGGCAACGTGTGGCAGGTGAAAACGGGCCTGGTTCCAAACCTTAAGCCAGGTGATTATGTATTATTGCACGCCGGGTTTGCGCTGGAGAAAATCGATCCCGAACAGGCGGAGGAAACCCTGCGGCTTTTGGAGGAGGCCTATGGTGAAGCAGCCAATAGCTGACGGATTTCGCGATCGCAAACTGGCGGAAAGATTGGTGGCCAAGATTCGGGAGTTGGTGCCGGCGGGCCGTACTTTGCGATTAATGGAAGTGTGTGGTACGCACACGATGGCCATTTCCCGCACCGGCATTCGTTCCGCGCTGGCCGGAAAGGTAGATTTGATCAGTGGGCCGGGGTGTCCGGTGTGTGTGACGGCGGCCGAGGATATCGACCGGATGATCGCTTGCGCTGACCTGCCCAACACGACCGTGACCACATTTGGCGATATGATGCGCGTGCCGGGGAGCAGGCGCAGTTTGGAAGAGGCGCGGGCGGCGGGGGCCAAAGTGCAGGTTGTGTCTTCGCCGGCAACGGCAGTGGAACTGGCTAAAACAGACCGGCAGCGGAATGTTGTGTTCCTCGGGGTGGGGTTTGAGACCACCGCTCCGACAGTTGCCATGTCGGTGGCGGCGGCAGAGGAGGCCGGTCTGGACAATTTCTGCATCTATAGTGCCCACAAACGGATTGAGCCCGCTATGGGGGCTTTGCTGCAAGATCCGGGCGTGACATTGGATGGCTTTATCTGTCCTGGACACGTGGCGGTGGTATTGGGACGCCAGGGGTTCGAGTTCCTGGCGAAGCGTTTTCATTTCCCGGCGGTGGTGGCCGGGTTTGAGCCGGTGGACATTCTGGCTGCGATCCTGGAACTGGTTACAATGTGGCATACTGGCCAGCCAGCGGTGGTGAATGCCTACGGCCGGGTGGTACGGGAAGAGGGCAATCGGGATGCCCGGGAAATGATCGAGCGGTTCTTTGTAGCGGATGACAGCGAATGGCGTGGTCTTGGTTTCATTGCGGACAGCGGTCTGTTCTTGCGCCAGGAATATGAGCGATTTGATGCCAGGCGTCTTTTGGATTCAGTACCGGTGACAGCAGAGGACAGGGAACGGAAAAAACTGCTGGCGGCTTGTCGTTGTGGGGATGTCCTGAAAGGTAAAATCAAGCCACTGGATTGTCCTTTATTTGCCAGCCGTTGCCAACCTGAGGATCCTGTCGGACCCTGTATGGTCTCCAGCGAAGGGGCTTGCGCTGCCTATTTCCGGTTCGAACGGGGGCAAGGGGGGCGGAACGGATGACAGAGTTGATTAAACTGGGACACGGTGCCGGCGGGTTGTTGACCGCCCGTTTGATCAGGGAGGTGTTCTTGCGGCGGCTGCCCGACCAGGAACTGGCGCGTCTAAATGACTCCGCTTTGCTACCGCTGCCGACCGGTGACCGGTTGGCATTTACCACCGATGGGTTCGTGGTGGATCCTTACCGTTTCCCGGGGGGAGACATCGGCAAGCTGGCCGTCTACGGCAGTGTGAACGATCTGGCCGTAATGGGAGCGACGCCGCTTTATCTGTCCACTGCTTATATCATCGAGGAAGGATTCCCCATCACAGAGTTGACCGAGATAGTTGACTCTTTGGCAGAGGCGGCCGAACAGGCGGGTGTGAAGGTGGTAACGGGTGATACTAAGGTGGTGGAACGCGGAGGAGCCGATGGCATCTTCATCACCACCGCTGGGGTCGGGATCGTGCCGGCAGGGGTCGATTTAAGTGCTGAAAATGTGCAGCCAGGTGATGTTGTGATTGTGAATGGTCCGATCGGCGAACACGGAATAGCGGTGCTTTCGCAGCGGGAGGGTCTCAAGTTCGAAACCCCGGTGCTCAGCGACTGTGCGCCGCTGAATACTCTCTTGCAGGGCCTGCCGGAACGCTTTCCCGGTATCCGCTACATGCGGGATGCCACCCGCGGCGGGGTGGCGACAGTAGTGAAGGAAATGGCGGTGTCGTCCGGAACAGACATCTTCCTGGTGGAAGATGACTTGCCGGTGCGCCCGGCGGTGGCGGCCGCCTGCGAGCTATTGGGTTTGGACCCCCTTTACTTGGCGAATGAGGGCCGGGTAGTGATGGTGGTGGATGGCGAAGTTGCCCGGGATGTGCTGGCAGTCTTGCAGGCCCACCCGCTGGGGGCAGGAGCAGCCATTATTGGACAAGTCACCACTGGGGCCGGGAATGCTTTTTTGCGCACGGGGCTTGGTGGGACGAAGTTCCTGGATCTGTTGGTGGGAGAACAGTTGCCGCGGATTTGCTAGATTCAAAAAAGCCCTGGGCGGACCCAGGGCTTTTTAATACAATAGGCAATAACTAACGGGCGGATTCAGTCATTTTTGGGACCTGAGCAACATACATATATAGTTTGAGTTAGGACAAACAGGCGTTCGGTTTATCAACAGGCTTGGATAACTCTGTGGATAACGCGCCGAGGGGTGATCCATATTTCGGCAGAACAGACAATTAGAGAAGAAAAAACTCGTTTCGAAATACAAGGCATGACCTGTGCCGCTTGTGCCGTGCGGGTGGAAAAGAAACTCGCCGGTTTGCCCGGCGTGACGGCAGCCAGCGTGAATCTGCCTGGAAAAGAGGCGACTGTGGAGTATGATGCGGCGGCCATATCGGCCCAACAGTTGCTGGAGGCGGTGAACGGGCTTGGTTACCAGGCGCGCCTGCCGGAAACAACTGAACTGGCCGGGCTGGCTGCAGAGCAGGAGCGGGGAAGCCGGGCGCAAAAGGCCAAACTGGTATTTGCTGCTGCCCTTTCTGCCCCCTTAATGGGGGTGATGGGGGCACATTGGTTGGGCATTCCTGTCCCGGCCTTCTTCCACAGTGCGCTTTTCCAGTTTGTCCTGGCCACTCCCGTCCAGTTCATCGCCGGTTGGCAATTTTACCGCGGTTCATTTCATGCCTTGCGTAACGGTTATGCCAATATGGACGTGCTGGTAGCCCTTGGCACCAGCGCCGCCTATTTTTATTCTGTCGGCAATACGTTCTTCTTGCGTGGTGACGTCTATTTCGAGGCTGCGGCTGTCTTGATCACTTTGATCTTGCTGGGCAAATATCTGGAGTCGGTGGCTATGGGACGCACGTCCGCCGCAATTGAGCGCCTGATCGATCTCCGGCCGCAGCGGGCCCGTGTCATCCGCAATGATCAGGAGTTGGAGGTTCCGCTGCCAGACGTGTTAGTTGGGGATCTGGTTCTTGTGCAGCCAGGTGAGAAAATTCCGGTGGACGGGGTGATCCAAGAGGGGCACTCCAGCATCAATGAATCTATGTTGACCGGCGAGAGCCTGCCGGTGGATAAGCAGCCAGGGGACGAGGTGTTCGGGGGCACCATTAATGAATACGGCGCGTTTAGTTTCCGGGCCACGAAAGTGGGCGACGAGACCGCCCTGGCGGAAATTATTCGGATTGTGCAAGAGGCGCAGGGTCGCAAAGCCCCCATTCAACGGATGGCGGATGTGATTGCCGGTTATTTTGTCCCGGGCGTGATGGCGATCGCCATTGTCACTTTCCTGGTTTGGTACCTGTGGGCGGCACCAGGCGATCTGACGAAAGCCTTGTTGACTGCCACCGCTGTCCTGGTCATTGCCTGCCCTTGTGCGCTGGGCTTGGCCACTCCGACTTCGATTATGGTGGGAACTGGCTTGGGTGCGGAACACGGCATTTTGATCCGCGGTGGTGAGATTTTAGAAAAGGCCCACCTGGTAAACACGATCGTGCTAGACAAGACAGGTACCATCACCCGCGGTCAACCAAGCGTGACGGATGTGGTGCCACTGGCCGGATGGACGAAAGAGGACGTCTTGGGCCTGGCTGCTGCTGCAGAGCAGAACTCAGAGCATCCGCTGGGACGGGCAATCCGCGTCCATGCCCAGGCACAGGGAATTCCACTTCAGCCGGCAGAGGATTTTCAAGCTGTCCCGGGTCAGGGCCTGCGGGTGAATGTGGCGGGGGAAAGGGTGCTGGTGGGCAACCGGCGCTTAATGACCGAGGCGGGATTTGATGTTTCTTCCGTCCAGCAAGCAATGATCTGCCTGGAGGCGGAAGGTAAGACGACCGTATTGGTAGCGCGGGGTGACCAATTGGCGGGGATGGTGTCCCTGGCCGATACGGTGCGGGAACATTCCCGCACAGCCATCGGGGCTTTGCAGGCCATGGGCGTCACCCCGGTGATGATGACGGGAGACAACCGTCCCACAGCGGAAGCGATCGCTCGGCAAGTGGGGATTACCATTGACAATGTTTACGCCGGGTTGTTGCCTTCCGACAAAGCTAACCGTGTGGCGGAGTTGCGCGCCTCCGGCCGCATTGTGGGGATGGTCGGGGATGGGATCAACGATGCTCCCGCATTAGCCACTGCTGATCTAGGGCTGGCGGTCGGCACCGGTACAGATGTGGCGTTGGAAACGGCTGATATCGCCCTGTTGCGGGATGACTTGCGCGGGATTGTGGCTGCCATTGCGCTCAGCCGGGCCACCCTGCGCAACATCAAGCAGAACCTGTTCTGGGCCCTGGCTTATAACACGATTGCCATCCTGGTGGCGGCGATGGGCTTTCTGTCACCGATCCTGGCTGGGGCGGCGATGGCTTTCAGCTCCGTATCAGTAGTGTTGAACGCTTTACGTTTGCGAGGCTTTGACCCTTACCATGCGTTCCGCAGTGAAATAGGGTTGCCCGGGAAATAAATGCCGTCTTTTTGCTAACCAGTTCTTGACACCCTTTTACTATCGTAGTAGTATGAACTAGACTATTACGATAGTAAGGGGTGTTTTGTTTGCGAGTACCCAAAATCCAGGAAAGCGAACTAAAAGTAATGGATGTGCTGTGGGAACGGGCGCCAATCACGGCCAGTGAAATAGCTGCTCTGTTGGCCGAAAGTACGGGTTGGTCCAAAAACACCACATACACCGTGATCACCAAGTTGGTCAAAAAGGGGATTGTTCAACGCACAGAACCAAACTTCGTCTGTAGCCCTCTCATACGGAAAGAACAAGTGCAGTTGGCGGAAACGACTTCATTGGCCCAGAAACTTTATAATGGTTCTTTGAAGCTGATGTTCGCGCGCCTGATTGAGCAGGAAGCGATCAGTGATGAGGAGTTGGCGGAATTGAAGGCTTTGATTGAGGAAAGGGGAAAAGAAAATGGCTGAAGCCTTTGTTGGCACCCTGCAGGTGTCCCTTTATGCCAGCATCATTGCGGTGTTCATTCTGATTGTGAAAAAGGTGCTTGGACAAAGGTTGACGGCCACATTTCATTATTTAATTTGGACGCCTTTGTTCATAAAACTACTGCTACCAACGTCATTTGCCAGCTCACTGAGCCTGTTCAACTATCTGCCCAAACTGGAGCGGGCAGTACCGGCAGAAGTTTTCGTGCCCCAAATAGTGGCCCCTGCGCCAGGCAATGCAGCTGTGGCCGTTGCCGGTAGCGCGGTTTCAGCGCCTATTGATCCGCTTAGCATCCTGGCCAATGTTTGGGTGCTGGGAATCATTCTCTTTGTGCTCACCTTGGCCGCTTCTTATTATGCCACCCAGCAAAAAGTGACAAGGCACGCTCCTTCCTCACACTTGCAAAGCCTGTTCAGCGCTGCCAAACAGGGCAAACCATTCACAAAACGGACGCCATTGTTCATCACCACGGGCGGTACTCCGTTTGTCTTTGGATTTTTGCGCCCGGCGGTGGTAGTGCCGGAGGAGATAGTCAAGTATGCCGATCAGGTCACTTTGCAGATGGTTTTTGACCACGAACTGACACATATCACAAGGCTTGATCCGCTGGTCAGGTTGCTAACCCTGTTCCTGCAGGCGATTCATTGGTTCAATCCCATCCTATGGCTGGCATTTGCCATCATGCGACGGGATTGCGAACTGGCCTGTGATGAAGGGGTGCTGGCCAAATATTCCGCGCCGGAGCGCCGGCGGTATGGCGAAGTGCTGCTGGCTATGGTCGATATGGGGCAAAACAAAATCAACCCTTTGCTGGCTTTTTCCGCCGGGAATATCAAGAACAGGGTCAAGAACGCGCTCGTCTACAAAAAGGCGGGGACCATATCGATCGTTCTCGCTGCTGTTTTAATCATTGCTCTGGCGGTGGCCTTAGTGCCGGGGGCCAAACAGGATGACCTGAAATATACGAACCTGGCCATGGGCGAAACGCTCATGTTTCCAGAGCTTTGGCGGGGCAGGTATATCACGACACCGGTGGCGGAATTGGATGGGGAAACATTCATCGAGGTATTTGACAAGGCCAACCACGAACTGTACCGGGAGGAGGACCCGGGGTTTGGCTGGCTGTTCAGTATCCTGAGGGTGGATGAAGGGCGGTTCGCTGAACTCTGGCAGTTTTATGGTTTGTTTGGCGGTGGCGTGCCGATTGCCCGGCAAGGGGAACATGTTTATTTGTTATTGTTTCCTACTGATGTGCGGTGTGACAGCACGAATGAGGATTTGTGCAATGGGTATGTGGAGTTGCGAGACAGCGTTCCTGACCTGGTGGAGCGATTTGTGGCGGAAAACGACCTGACTCCCCTTCGGCCAGATGAAGGGCGGGATTAGACAAAGGCTGCTGTTTTGCGCAGCAGGAATATGACCGGGCATTGTCGTACCATTTATTACCATTTGCTGGAGGGGGAGTCATGGTGCGGGCGTCAATGGTCAGCCTGTTGCTGGTCGCGCTTGTGTTTGGCAGTGGTTGTCGCCAGGAGCCGCTGACGGAATATTTGTTTATCCATGTGGACGAGATCAACACGCATGCCCTGGCTGCGTTGCCCGGGGTGGAATACCGGTTGTCGGCCAAGTTTGATGAGCATGGGCAGAAGTTGCAGGTGGCCAACCAGGACCTGATGGGGCCGGGTGGTGCACCGGCGGTTGTTTACCACAAAGCCGAAGCGCTTGGCGTGGTCTTTGGCGACCGGGTGATAGTATGTGGCCGTTTGCCAGCGGCGATCTATTTAGGGAGCCCGTTTTCATGGCCGGGGTTGGTGGTGGAGCCTGATGGACGTTGCGAAACAGGAGAAGCGGTGTGCAATCAGGAGCGGTTGCTGTTGGATTTGACCATTAAGAGCTTCACAGCCCATGGCGAGGCTTTCTTGAGTTATGGCGGTGAGGATTTTGTGCTTGCTCCCGGCGAACGCTGGCTGGGAGCATGCTATCGCTCGCAGGACGGCCTGAAAACAGTGCAGCCCGGCCCGGATTGGGAAGAGAAGCTGACGGCGGCTTACCGGGAGGATCGCCCGATTACCAAACTGCAGATCACCAACTACGGCTTGTGGCCCTGGAATGGAGTGACGGTTGGTTCGGTCGATGCGGCAGCATAAACACCTCAACGCCTGGCGAAGATAACAAAAAACGCGTAGGGGGATGTGCTGCATGAACCTGATACCGTGGCACCCGTTTCGTGAGCTGGAAAGCCTGGGAAGAGATTTCTTTGCCGCTAACCCGTTTTTTGGGGGTTTGGCCACTCCACGGGTGGATGTTTTGCAAACTGAGACGGAAGTGATAGTGAAGGCGGAAATCCCGGGGGTATCCAAAGAAGATTTGAATGTCTATATCGAAGATAGTGTCCTGCGCTTGTCAGGGCAGGCCAAGAAAGACAGCGAATTCAAGGACGAGCATGTCTACCGTACGGAACGTTATTACGGCAGTTTTTCCCGCACGGTGCCTTTACCGGTGGAAGTGAAATCGGAACAAGCCCAGGCAGATTACCAGAACGGCATCTTGACGATCCGCATTCCGAAGGTGGAACCGGCGCGCATGAAAGGAAGGCGGATTGACATTCATTGAAAAAAGGGCAACCATCTCACTGGGAGATGGTTGCCCTTTTTTTTATCTAGCTAAAGCCCGCACAGCGCCAGCTGCGGAATGGATGGCAAAGAAGATGTCCCCGCCACCGGCCGCATCACCGATCAGGATCACGGGTACGTCGGCCGGCAAAGCTGCCCGCAATTCTTCATAAAGCTCATTTTGCGCTTCGGCACCGCGTGCGTTCACAACCATGTCTGCCGGGATGGTGAACTGCTGATCTGCCAATAGCAGTTGCGCGCCCTCTGCCTGTACGGCTGCCAGGTCGGCTTTTTCTATGATCTTGACGCCGGTCTCAGACAAGCCCTGTAGGAGATAATAACGGTTTGGACCCGGGAGTTCCGGCACCAATTCCGCTTGCATGCGGCGGGTGACTAATGTCACGTGTTCGCCGGCCTGGGCCAAATAAAGAGCGGTCTCGCAGCCGACCAGACCCCCGCCGATCACTACGGTCTTTCGGCCCGGTTGGGGTTTGGCATTCAGGACTTCTATGGCATCGGTGAATATGGCCAAATCATTGCCAGGCACATGCGGGTGCACGGGTGTGGTACCGGTAGCCACGATCACGGCCTGGGGATTTTGCGCCAACACTTCCGCTTTTGTGAGTGGAGTGTTGAGTTTGGTTGCCACCCCGGATTTTTGCAAGGAATTGATCAGGAATGCGCGCAGACGTACCAGTTCTTGTTTGAAACCGGGACGCCCGGCTGGTATCAAGGCTCCGCCCAGTTCCCCGCTTGCTTCATAAAGGGTCACCCAATGGCCGGCCTCACTGGCGAGCAGGGCGGCCTCTATGCCGGCCGGGCCACCGCCGGCCACCAGGATGCGCTTCGGCTTGCTGGCCGGTGCGCCCGGGGGCCGTAATTCCAAACCGCCATTTGCGTTCACGCTGCACCGAAGCTCGCGGCCGGAACGCAGATGGTTCAGGCATTCGTTGCAGCGAATGCATGGCCTGATTAGATCTTGCTGGCCGGTTTGAGCTTTGTTGGGCAGATATGGGTCGGCGATCAGTGGACGGGCCATAGCAATGATTTGGGCCGCGTTCTGTGCCAGGATCTGTTCCGCCTGGTCCGGATGCAGGATTGAGCCGACGACGGCTACCGGGATATCAACCACCTTTTGGACTGCCTGCGCCATTTCCACCAACGGGCCGGGAGTGACGTAGCAGGGATGGCTGCTGGTGGCCCCGGGACCGGGTTCACCAGTTCCGATTGAGATCGACAGGTAGTCCAGACCGGCCCCGGCAAGCTTTGGTGCCATAACCAACGTGTCATCCAGGGTGTGGCCTCGCCCGCCCAGCATGTCGTCGGCCGTCAGGCGCATCCCGACCACGAAATCATTCCCCACAGTGGCTCGCACGGCAGCAATGACCTCCAGAGCGAAAGTCAGGCGTCCGTTCAGGTCACCTCCGTACCGGTCTGTGCGCCGGTTGGTGTGTGGGGAGAGGAATTGTGCGATCAGATAACCATGTGTGCCGTGGAGCTCCACTCCGTCGAAACCAGCCATTTGCGCGCGGCGGGCGGCCTGGGCAAATGCTTGCACGATATCGGCAATCTCTTCTTGGGTTAGCTCGCGCGCTAATTCTGGATTGCCGGGCATTTCAACTGCGGAAGGAGCGACTGGTTGCTGGCCCATAATGCGCGACTGGCTGCGCCTGCCCCCATGAGCTATTTGCAGGAATGTATGGGCGCCATGGGCATGGATCCCTTCTGCAACCCGAAACAGTTTGGGAACCATCCCATCTTTATGGGCCCCAATTTGATTAAAGTTCGCTTTGCTAGCTAAATCATCAATGAAGGCGTAGCCGGGGATGATCAGGCCGGCGCCCCCGCGGGCACGTTCCTCCAAATAGGCGATCAGGTTATCGGTCGGGGTGCCGTCCGGAGCTGCCAGGTTTGTGCAGACCGGAGCATACATAATTCGGTTCTTGATCTTCACAGACCCAATCTGCAGTGGACTAAACAGAAACCGATAAGGATTGCTCATGCCAAAACCTCCTTTCGCAATTCCCATAACAGTTCTCTCCAGTGGTGGGAGAATCCTGTTAAAAACTACAAATGACCCCAATAGAGGCTTGTTTTGAACATATTTTCTTTTGATTTTTCAAAGCAGGATTCAACCCAAAACAAAGCGAAATTCGCAACATGAATGTCCTTGATTATGACAAGAAAGGGGAGAATCCGATGTCCACAAGTGTCAGGGCCCTGGCCTTAGTCCTGGGTGATCAGGACAATGTAGCGACGGCTATCGACGATATTCCTGAAGCCGGGGAATACCCGGTGATGTTCAAAGACGGCATCAAAACCGTCAATGTTTTGGTTGCTATCCCGTTTGGGCACAAATTTGCCGTCAGTGATATCGCTGCTGGAGGCGATATCGTGAAGTACGGTGAGGTGATCGGTGAGGCAACGACTAATATCAAGACAGGGGAACACGTCCACGTGCATAACGTAGTGAGTAAGCGCGGACGCGGTGACCTTGAGGCAAAGGGGGCAAACTAAATGCAATTCATGGGTTATCGGCGCCCCGACGGCCGGGTGGGTACCCGGAATTTGGTAGGTGTGCTTCCGACTGTGGTGTGTGCAAATGAAGTTGCTGAGCGGATCACGAAGCAGGTGGCGGGAGCGACTGCTTTTTTGCATCATCATGGTTGTTGCCAGACTCCGCCGGATATCGAGCGGGTCAGTTTCATCCTCGGACAATTGGGAAAACACCCCAATTTAGCAGGCGTTTTGCTGGTTAGTTTGGGTTGTGAGAGCGTGAACGCGGACGCGGTGGCGGAGGAAATCGCCAAGTCCGGTAAACCAGTCAAAAAGATCGTTATCCAAGATGTGGGCGGAGCAGCCAAAGCGGTTGCCGAGGGCACTTTGCTGGTACAAAAGATGGTTGTCGAGGCATCAAACCTGGAACGGGAGCCCTGTGACATCAGCGAACTGGTCTATGGGATTAAGTGTGGCGGATCGGATACCACCTCCGGTTTGGGCTCCAACCCGGTGGCGGGGGCGGCCGCTGATTTGGTGGTGGAAAATGGCGGCACAGTGGTGTTCGGCGAGACGACCGAGTTCATTGGGGCCGAGCATCTGTTGGCCAAGCGTGGGGCGACTCCAGAGGTGCAAGAGCGGATTCTGGAGATCGTGGCACGGATCGAAAACCGGGCCAAGGCTGTCGGCGCTGATATGCGTGGTGGACAACCAACGGCTGGTAACATCGCCGGCGGTCTGACGACCATTGAGGAGAAATCCTTGGGAGCGATCGTCAAATCCGGCACGAAACAAGTGCTGGATGTGTATGAATATGGCCAGACCCCACAGAAAAAGGGTTTGGTGATCATGGATTCACCGGGCCGGGAGCCAGAGCTGTTAACCGGTCTGGCGGCGGCAGGCTGCCAGGTGATCGTGTTCACAACTGGGCGCGGCGCGCCACAGGGTTTCCCGTTTGTACCGGTGATTAAGATCACGGCCAACAAGCAGACATACGAAAAACTGGCTGATCACATGGACAAAAGCGTGAGCGGCGTCATCGAGGGTACGCAATCCGTGGCGGACGCCGGGCAGGAACTGCTGGATGAGATTCTGGCAGTGGCCTCGGGCAAGACTACCAAAGCGGAGTCGATCGGTTATTTTGCCGCCATGGACATCTGGTGCCATGGACCGGTGATCTAAAGTTGAGATTATCGGCAAGGAAAGGCAGGGCCCCCTGGCAGACAGGGGGCCCCCGCTTATTTGGGGAGTGCCGTGCACTTTAATGGGTTTTCGCTGCTTTGATGGAAAAGTGGGGGCGCGCAACCTGATTGGTATGCTAGCTGTCAGTGTCTGTGCTAACGAGACTATCGCCAAACTGGTAGCTGGGGCGATCGCTTTCATGCATCACCAGGGTTGCGGCCAGTCCTCGCCGGATTTGCAGCAGGTGGAACGAATTCTGGTTCGGGCAGTGGCCCCGGGCAAGACTACCAAAGCGGAGTCGATCGGTTATTTTACCGCCATGGACATTTGGTGCCATAGACCGGTGATCTAGACCGGCTGGGAAAGCGTTTCTAGAGTCTGCAGCAGGTGGTAAAAATATGGTTTCCCGCCTGGCGAGGTGTGAGACAAGAGGGCAATTACACCCTGCACATCTGCCTCGGCACGATGGGTCTGGGGGATGCTGATTTTGTGGCATTCCAACAGGGTTGGCAGGGATCGGCCTGGGAAACCGTATGCCCGCCAATTAATGCCCCGCATTGAGCACAGCCAGGGTTTGGCGGCTGCCTGCGGGTATAATTTAGACAAAAAACCGCGGTCAAATGGAGCATTGTGAGCGACGAAAAAATCTGCTTGTGCCAACAGAGTCAGCACTGATTCATCATCCAGGCACTGGCCTTTGAGCATGGATTTTTTTAGGCCATGGATTCTGGTAGCGGAACGATGAATTGGGACGGAGGGTTCGCGCAGACCGGCGTATTGATTCAATTTGGCTGTAATAGCGCCGGTCGACCGGTCATACATGGCCAGTGTCAGCGCAATTTCAATGATTTCTTCGCAATGTGGGTTCAAACCGGTTGTCTCCACATCCACGAAGCAGACCTTTCCCATAGAACGTGAACTTGCCATTGGTGGGCTCCTTCCAGAAAAAGTCCCCTTTGAGATATTCTAACGCGAAATACCGTAATTGGGCAATCATGTGGGTTCAGGAAGGAATAACATACCGGCACCAAACAAGGCCTCTCTCGGGTATAATATAATTATTACAAAATTATTATGTTAATTAGGAGCTGGTTTATCTTTTGCCTAAACGCAGCCTGATGATTGCAGTAGTGTTAGTGGCGGTCGTGATCATATTGTCCGTAGGGTGGGCGTTCATGAACAGGCCCGATACTGAAGCGGCTGAAGAGCAGACAGGGGACGCGGCGCAAAACCTGCCCCCGGGCGAGGGTGTCATCCAGCAGGATAACGGCCCTGGTGAAGACCAGGCGAAGAAGGATGCTGTTGTTGAGTCAGCCTTGGCCACCGTCCCGGCGCGGATGGAAGTACTTGGTTATTACACGGTTGATTTCCCTGGTGATGACTTGGCGGCCGCTTCCTATGCCCGGCATAACGATCTGATCGATTTATTGGTGCCGTTCCGGTATCGCCTGCGGGCGGATGGCAGGTTGCAGTGCGGAGGCTTCGACGCCGTCAACCTGGCAGAGCGATACAGGGGACAGGCTATGGCCCTGGTGCACAATTTCGGCCGGACAGGTTTTGACGGCGATGTTGTGGGGACGGTATTGGCAGATGCCCGGGTGAGGGAACGGGCTCTGGGCAATTTGGTGCAAACGGTCAAAGAGGGCGGCTATGTCGGTCTGAACTTGGATTTGGAGCAAATCCCCCCGAGGTTTCGCGACTATTACACAGAGTTCGTGGCAGATCTGCATGGGCTTTTGAAGTCACAGGGGCTCTTGTTATATGTGGTGGTGCCTGGCAAAACGCATGACGAGCGCAGGAATACATGGAGCGGTGCGTTTGACTACGCCGCTTTGGCTCAGAATTGCGATGCCCTGGTGATCATGGCCTATGATGAGCATTGGGCAGGGGGATCGGCAGGCCCGATCGCTTCTTTAGGTTGGGTCCGGGCGGTAGCTGCATATGCCGTTCAAAAAGCAGGTGCCGACAAAATATTATTGGGAATTGCTGCTTATGGTTATGATTGGGGCGACGGACCGATGGCTGAGATGATCAGCGCATCTGAAGCGGTCCGGCGCGCAGCTCGTACTGGTGCCGAGATAAATTGGGATGCCGCAGTTGCCAGTCCCAAATATCGCTATTGGCGGGATGGCGTGCGGCACCAGGTTTATTTCGAGAACAAGCATAGCACGATCCCCAAACTGGATTTGGTGCGGGAACTGGGCCTGCGGGGTATCGCCATCTGGCGATTGGGGTATGAGGACCCCGGCATTTGGGCCGAAATCGCTGCCCGGCGCTAGCAAGGAGAAAAGGAATCCCCTTCTTGCTTGTCGAACCCGATTGCGAGTCGCTTGAATGCGAGATGCTATCAGGTGGCGGTATGGTTCGCGGGGAGGAAGGGGATTTTTGTGCTTGAGATATACTTAGACAATAGCGCCACCACCCAGGCCGATCCGTTAGTAGTGGCTGCAATGGTGGCGGCTTTGCAACGGGATTACGGCAACCCATCCTCGTTGCATAGGCGCGGGGCGGTCGCTGAGCGGTTGGTGACAGAAGGCCGGGCGGCGGTAGCCGAAGCCTTGGGCGTGGCACCAGATGAGATATATTTCACCGGCAGCGGCACCGAGGCCAACAACCTGGCCATCAAAGGGACGGCGGCGGCCAGAAAAGGGCGCGGCCGGCACATCATTACCACTGCCATTGAGCACCCAGCGGTCCTAAACGCCTGCCGGGCGGTGCAAGACCAGGGCTACCAGGTGACATACCTGAATGTGGATGAGCAGGGCGTATTGCGAGTAGCGGATCTGGAAGCTGCCCTGCGGCCGGATACCATTTTGGTCAGTGTGATGCATGTCAATAACGAGGTGGGTTCCGTGCAGCCGATCAGGCAAATCGGTGCTTTACTGCAATCCCTGCCTCTGGGACAGCGGCCATATTTGCACGTTGATGCTGTCCAGTCTTTTGGCAGACTGGAATTGGATCCGCAACGCTGGGGAATTGACATGGTGGCGATCAGCGCTCATAAACTGCACGGACCGAAGGGGATCGGTGCTCTGTGGGTGCGGTCAGGCGTGCAATTGGTGCCTTTGATAGATGGGGGTGAGCAGGAACGGGGGTTGCGTTCCGGCACAGAAAATGTGCCGGGGATTGTTGGTTTTGGCGTGGCGGCCAGACAGGCCCACCGGGAGCGAGCTGCAGTGCAAAAACGGATGACGGCCTGGCGGGAGAAATTCATTGCCCGGATAAGATCTGCGATTCCGTCCGTCCGTTTGAATGGACCGGAACATGGGGCCGCCCCCCATATCATCAATCTGGCCTTTCCCGGTTTGCCTGGGGAACAGTTGGTGCACTTTTTGGAAAGCAAGGGCGTGTACGTATCGACTGGTTCGGCCTGCTCCTCACGCCAGCCGGACAGCCATGTATTGCGGGCTTTGGGGGTGCCTAGGGAGGCGGGAGCGATTCGGCTCAGTCTCTCCCGCCTTACCACCGAGGCAGAGATGGACCAGGCGGCAGACGTCTTGGTGGCAGTAGTGCGGGAACTGCAGAGGCTTTATAAGGGCAGGGGATAGGAATGGGTGGCTTGTTGCTAATCAGGTACGGCGAGATTAGTTTAAAGGGTAAGAATCGGCGCGAATTCGAAAACCGTCTGGTGGGCAATCTGCGCCGGATGGTGGGGGAACGGGCCCGTGTGCAGCGCATCCACGGCCGTGTGCTGGTGGAGACGGTAGATGGGATAGATCCTTATCAGGTCGGGGAAGATGTGAGCCGGGTTTTCGGGGTGGTTTCGGTGGCGGTAGCCGAACGGGCCCGGTTGGATTTGCAGGCCATCCAGACCAAAGCCGTTGCCCTGGTAAAGGGTATTATGGAAAGGCGTGGTTTGGTGCACCCCACTTTCAAGGTGACGGCGCGCCGGTCAAATAAGTCCTTTCCGCATCGCTCGCTGGAATTAAACCGCCTGGTGGGCGGGGCGGTTCTCAGTGCCATAGATCACCTATCGGTGGATGTGCATCACCCGGATATCAATGTGCATGTGGAGGTGCGGGAACGAGAAGCGTTCGTGTGGGCCGAGGTCTGGCGCGGGCCAGGTGGTTTGCCGGTCGGTGCCAGCGGCCCGGGCCTGTTGCTGCTGTCGGGTGGCATTGACAGCCCGGTGGCGGGATGGATGGCCATGAAACGCGGTATTGCCATTCGCCCGGTGCATTTTGATTCTTTCCCATTCACCAGTGAACGGGCCCGCCAAAAAGTTTATGACCTGTGTCAGGTGTTGACCGCCTTTCAGCACCGGATCAGCTTGACGGTGGTGCCCTTTGCCGCCATCCAAACGGACATCCAGACGCATTGTCCGGAGGGCCTGCGCGTGACAATCATGCGCCGGATGATGTTGCGCATTGCTAGTGCTCTGGCGGAACGGGACGGGATCTGCGCGTTGGTGACGGGTGAAAGCGTTGGACAGGTGGCGAGCCAAACCCTGGAAAGCATATATACGATTAATGCTGTCACGAACCTGCCCATCCTGCGCCCTTTAGTGGGTTTTGATAAAGAAGAGATCATTGCCCGGGCGCAGCGGATCGGCACTTATGATATTTCTGTGCGCCCATATGAGGATTGTTGCACAGTGTTTGTGCCGCAACACCCGAAGACAAAACCGCACTTAGGGCCGGTGGAGCGGGCGGAAAAGGCCCTGGATGTGTCCGCTTTGGTGCGGGGGGCGGTGGCAGAATGCTGGCAAGTGGACTTCACGCGCGGGGCAGAGCCCCCTGCCCTTTAGGGAAACAGGCAGTGCTCCACAGCCATGGTCTTGGCCGCGGAGGGGAAGAAAAACCCCGTGGCAAGAGAGGATTTTAGGAAATTATTGTGAATTTGCACATTAGGAGAATGGCTCGAAAGGGGTGTTTGTAATGCGGATCGTGGCATTGGAACCTTTGGGAATCAGCGCCGCCGAATTTCAGGAACTGGCAAAACCGCTGGTTGCGGCAGGGCACGAAGTAGTGGCCTTTGCTGATCGGGTGGAGGACAATGCGGTTTTGATGGAGCGGGCGAAGGATGCCGATGTGTTGTTACTGACTAGTTTGCCCTTGGCCGGCGAGGTGATCAGGTCCGTTCCTAACTTGCAGCTGATCTCAGTCGCTTTTACAGGCGTGGACCACATTGATATGGCTACTTGCCGGGAATTGGGAATAATAGTCTGTAATTCCTCCGGCTATGCGACCCATGCGGTGGCGGAATTGGCGTTCGGATTTATGATAGCAGTGATGCGGTTCATGTTGCCCTGTGATGCTGCCACCAGAGCCGGCAAGACCAGGGCCGGTTTAATCGGCAATGAATTGTTCGGGAAAACCCTCGGAATCGTCGGCACGGGCAAGATCGGCCTGCGGGTGGCGGAATTGGGTCAGGCCTTCGGCTGCCGTTTGCTGGTCTGTGACCCGGTTGAGAGGGAAGAAGCGAAGCAGCTGGGCGCAAAATATGTTTCTCTTGATGAGTTGATGGCCGAAAGCGATGTCGTCACTGTGCACGCTCCGTTGACCGACGAGACGAAGGGTTTAATTAACGCAGGGAAGATCGCCTTGATGAAACCAACCAGTGTCTTGGTGAACTGTGCGCGCGGTCCGATCGTGGACAGCGAAGCCCTGGCGGCGGCTTTAAATGACGGGAAGATTGCCGGCGCCGGCATTGATGTGTTTGAGATGGAACCGCCCATTCCCGCGGACCACCCGCTGCTAAATGCCAAAAACGTGGTGGTAGCCCCGCACGTGGCTTTTGCAACTGAAGAGGCGATTTTCAAACGGGCCAAGATCGTCTTTGACAACATCACTGCCTGGCTAGCAGGAAACCCACAGAACGTCATGTAGTAGCGAAAAAGAATCACAGGCCGGGGGCAACCCCGGCTTTTTGCTGTCGAGCAAAAATCATTTGCTCGCCAAAAAGTGCGGCAGGAGCGGGAAGGGGGGCGACGAAGTCATATGGAAAAAAATGTAAGGAGTGGGGCCAGTGGACCCGCGCCGGTTGGGAACTGGTTTACTGCTGTTGGTTTTTGTGTCTGTCTTATTGCCTGCCCCCGCCCGGGCTACGAGCCAGGTACCAGTGGTATTGGTGCATGGCTTGGCATCAAACCCGGAACATGCCTTTGGCAGACCCGGAGAAGCCGGAAGCCTATATCAGCATCTGATTAATAAGGGTTATGTGCTTGGGCAGACACTGTTTGTGTGTGACTACCGACAGGACAACCAGGCCAGTTACGTGGACATTTGCCACCGCTATCTCATCCCCGTCATTCAACAGGCCAAAAAGTTGTCTGGAGCTACGAGCGTGGATGTGGTGGCACACAGCATGGGTTGCCTGGTGGCGCGTTACTACATCAACTCACCGCAATATGGCGGGGATGTGCGCACACTGGTGCGGCTGGCACCGCCGGGGCGGGGCTCTTTTGGCGCCAACCTGGCCCGCTTGCTGGTCTTTATGCAATATGCCCAGAAGACGGGGTTGGGTGGCGAGGACTGCGAAGGATTTGACGAGTTGGCTTATGTTGCGACAAGAGCAAACCGGCACCGGCAATGGTTTGAGGATTTCTTTTTTTATGCCCGGCTGCTTTCTGCCACGCCCCGGACTGAGGCGCAGGATTATGGCGAGTGGTTGATCAGGGAGCAGCCAGAATTTTATCGCAATGCGTTTTGTCTGGCGCAACGTCCCTTGTTGCGGGCCGATTATGTGCGCGGGTTGCCGACCACCCATCCGGAACCCGGGACTGATCTGACTGCCGCTTACTACGAAGCGGCCGCGGCTCAGGTGGGCCGACAATACTATCTCAGCCGCCGCGGCGTGAAGGGGTTTTTGGTCTCTATAAGACCAAGCGACCTGTTTTTGAGTGGCAAGCTGACGTTTTGGAACGCCGTGAAAGTACTGGTCGTGAAAGCGGGCCGGCAGCTGCTTGGGGACATCATCCGGCGACTGTGGCCGGGGTTGGCAGCCCGCGGAGTGGCCCATTTCCTGCAGGTGGACCCGGCCAGTGAGGCGGTGCGTTGTTTATTGGAGGAAGAAGTGCAGTTGCCCGGGGGCTCGGAGAGTTTTTTGGCCAATTACTTCCTATGGCATTGGAACGCCCAGGAAGCTGAACGGCGTAGCAGCGAGGATCTCCCAGTGCGATATGTGACTGTGGCCGGTGAGGTGTTCAATGTTTGGGCCGCCCTTTATGATACCGTATCTGCCAACGATGCGATCGTAGAGACCGCTGCGACATTTTTGCCCCTTTACCGGGACGATGTATTCAAGTTATATCAGGGCCTGGTGAACCTCAATCACTTTGCTCTGCGCAGCAACCGGGCCGTGCAGGAGTTCATCACGCAACAACTGGCGGGGTGCCAGGCAGCGGCGGTCCATCATGTGCGGGGTCAAACTGACTGCTGGCAGGGCAAAGCTCCGGCTAGTCTCTGGGAACCAACCTATTTTGAGTTCGTCCCCCAGGATGGGCTGGGCGCGGCCGGTACTGTCCAGATTAAAGTCGACTGCCTGAATATGCCCCACTTGGCCGGGCGCGTCCCAGGTATCACTGGAGTGGGCGTCGAGACGTGGGTGCGCGTCTGGGATGGCCAGGGCCAGGAATCGTTTTTCAATCAAGTGGGTGAATTGCCGTTGGAGCAGGGCTGGCAAAGGGTGCGGGTAGGTTGTCGCCTGCAGGCACACGGGCTGGCGCCGGAGAATGTGGGTGCTTGTTATGAGGTGCCGGGGGGCGAGTTTTCTTGCCAGATGAATTGGCAGGCGGGATCGATAACGTCGCCAGTACCAGTGGACTCCGGGCCGGAGCTCCCGGGCGGGATTACAGTTCCGGATGATATTCCTTTGATCCAGGTGATTCGCCATTCCAAGCTGACCACAGGTAAAAAGGAGCAGCGTACTTTCCACTCGCGTTGGGAATGGGATTTTGGTGATGGTGAGCAGATGGTCGATGACGACCCGACCCATATCGTCACCGAGGTCAGCCATAGTTTCGCCCTCCCGGGCACCTACAGGGTGCGGGCCACTTCTTGGGCCAATAATGGGCGGGCACTCAGGGAAATGAGTTGGCAAGTGGAGATCTTGACAGGCGGAGAACAACGAGTTTTCACTGCCGAGACGATTCAGGAACCGCAAGTGGAGATTATTATTAATGGTCCTGACCAGTGGATCACCGGGCGTCCGGCGCTTTTCACCGTACAGGCCATTGTCAATCAACCCCCTTATACCCACAATCAACAGGTGCAGATTTATCCGGCCCCGCGTTTCCAGGTGGTGTGGGCCCGTGCCGGCACATTTGATGTGGTGGTGGCGGTGACGGTGCGCCAGAGCTATCGTTTTCCGAACCAGTCCATCTTTGTCAGCAACACTTACTTGCATAAGGTACCGGTGAAAGTATTGACAACGGGAGTAACGGATTAACGGTCTGGGGGGCAGGCATATGTTATCCCCCCAGGGTGACGTCCTGATCCTCATACCAGCGCAAGGCGTCGTATAATTGCTCGGGCCGGAAGTCCGGCCACAACTCATCGAGGACGAAAAAATCGGCGTACACAGACTGGACTGGCAAAAACCCGCTCAACCGCCGGCGTCCGCCCCAGCGCACGATTAAATCGATGCGCGAGACGTCCCGGGATGCCAGCAGGCTATGGATACCTTCTTTACCACCCGCCTTTGGTTGACTGGAATTCGCTATCGCCTGGCCCAGATCCCAATGCCAGCCGTAGTTGACCAAAAAATTGACGCGTATCGAGCCTTTCCCAAAAGTGACCCGTTGCCGGTAAGGGAGAAGCTGCGGAGGGAAGAGCGGTGACTGGAAATTGCCGACCACCAACAGGGCAGCATCGCGGTGGGCCAACATCTCCACCGCGTCCACACAGGCCTTTTGGAAGGCTTTTTTCTGCTTGGCCGGCCTTTTTGTGTTGTCATGGGTGAAGCCATACAAAGTCAATTCCTCGATGCCGAGTTCCAAACAGATTTGGTATAGTTCGAATCCGGGACCGATCCCCTTATCGTAGCCCGCCTCTTTGGGCAATCCGTGTTTTTCCGCCCACCGGCGATTGCCATCGGGTATCACGCCGATGTGGCGAGGCAAGCGCTTGAACTTTGGTATGCCCATCAGGGATCCTCCTTTCGTTTGCCGTTCTATTTTACTGTAACTCAGGAGATGTGCAATTGATGTCCCTTTCTGTCGCCAAAGGGGTTTTCGTTTTGCTAGGCAGGATTGTCCTGGCCGGTGGCGAATATTGGTAGCAACAAAATACGGTCATGGGAATAGGTGCCTATTTTTGTGGGGTAAAAGGGAAACCGGTGCAAATCCGGTGCGGTCCCGCCACTGTAACGGTCGAGCCTTAGTCAGTCAGCCACTGGGGAATCCCGGGAAGGTGACTTGGGCGATGACCCGGAGCCAGGAAACCTGCCTGTTCTCAAACCGCATGAACCTTCGGGGAATAAAAGGGGGCGGTTATATGTTTGACAAAAACAGCGGTAAACCCTCACGCCCTGGCAGTGAGGGTTTTTGCGTTGCCCGGGTGAGATTACTAGGGATTCTGCTGATTAGCTTGTTACTGTGCGGCGCTTTCGGCTTCCCAGCCCAGGCCAGTGAGCGGGTAACGCCGGCTATTAATTTGTTGCATGTGCATTATGCAGACCAGAACCACTTGAATGCTTGGGAAACGCTGGGCCTGAAGTGGAGCGGGGGAGAGGTGCGCGGTCGCTACCAGCCTGGTGAGACATTGGTGGCCTCCGACTACGCCCGGGAAATGCTGGGCATTATGGCTGCCGGATACAATCCGCGCGCTTTCCAGGGGACGGACTACGTCCAGCCTTTGTTGGGCGCTCAACAAGCGAATGGCTCATTCGCCGGACAGGTGGCAGCCACAGCTTGGGCAATCACGGCCCTGGATTTGGCCGGGGTGGCCTATGACCAGGAAGCGGCTGTTTCTTACCTGTTGGGGGAACAGGATGCCAGCGGTGGCTGGCGGTTGGCCGGTGATGGGGACGTTGACCTGACAGCGATGGTTTTGATCGCACTGAGCGGTCATAGCGATCGACCCGATGTGGCCGCCGCTTTGGCGGCAGGTCTGACATTTTTGGAGAGTTGCCGGCAAGTGACAGCCGATGGCATGTTTTTTGTCAGTCCCGGGAAGGCCAAAAGCTGTGAATCAACTGCGGCAGCCCTGGAGGCACTGATTGCCCTAGGGGAGGAGCCGCTGACGGACCCGCGTTGGTCCCTGGATGGCAAAACCGCCCTGGATGGACTTTTGTCTTTCCAACTTGCGGATGGCACCTATTGCCATACCGCTGGCGGGGGACCAAACAGTATGGCGACTTATCAGGCCCTGGGCGCTTTGGCTGATCTGTGCCAGGGCTCCTCAAAATACCGCCAGCTGGCCGTAGATGCCGCCGTAGAGCCGGTCACGGTAAGCGTACGGGTGGAAGGACTGCATGAGACCATATTGGAGACTGTGAACGTGGCCGTCAGTGAGACGATTGTCACAGATGCTCAGGGAAATGATTATGACTGCCAGGATCTGACCGCTTACGGTGCTCTGGTTGCGGCTCTAGGCGGTGAACACACCTTCAGCGTTGATTATAGCTTTGGAATGCCGTTTGTGACGGGGATTGGCGGGGAAAGCAATGGCCAACTGGGTGGTTTTGACGGCTGGAGCTATGCCGTGATACGAGCCGGGGTAGAACAGGAGATATTGGTGGGGGCAGCCGATTTTGTGCTCCAGGAAGGCGATCTGATCGTTTGGTATTACGGGCAGTGGGATGTGACTGAGGGTTTGGCCTTGCTGTCGGTCAGCGCTTCGGAGGCGGAATTGGGGGATCAGGTGACGGTGACCGTGACGGATTATGCCGGCCATCCGGTGGTTGGGGCCTGGGTCTCATTTGGATCGCAGGCCGCGGCAACGGACGCGCAAGGCCAGGCCGTTTTTATGGTTCGGGAAGCGGGTACGCTGCTGGTGTCTGCCGAGTTGACGGATAATGCCGGGCTACCAATTTTGGTGCGGGCTGAGAAAAAGTCTGTGGTTGTGGAGCCGGTGCCGGTGCGGGTGCGGGTGGAAGGAGTGTCCACGACCCTGGTGCCAGAACGACTCGTAACGCTGGCCAGCACGGCCGTGCCCGATGCTATTGGTTACGACAGCGGTGCGCCGAGCGTCTACGCCGCCCTGGTGTCTGCTTTGCAGGACCTGGACCATACCGTCAGCTATGAATGGGGATCGCCGTTCGTGACCGGGATTGCCGGGGAGATGAGCGGCCAGTTTGGCGGCTGGGATGGCTGGAACTTCGCCGTGGTGCGGGCTGGCGCGCGCTGTCCGGTAGAGGTTGGTCCGGGAGATTTCGCCATAACGGCCGGTGATCAGGTGATCTGGTACTACGGAGACTTCGATACCCCGCTGATTGATCTGCAGGTCAGTGAGAGCGACCTTTGGCTTGGGGACGAGTTGACGGTGACATTGAAAACTCTGCCGGCAGCGGGCACACAACCAGTGCCATGTGCCGGGGCGACGGTCACAGTGGGCGGGCAGGAAAAGATTACGGACGCCAGCGGTACTGTGACATTTGCGATGGACACAGCGGGAGATTTCGTGGTTGTGGCCGAGCAGTTTGATGGAGATGGCAAGCCGGTGCTGGTGCGGGCTACGCAGCAGGTGACTGTGGGGGGCAGTATCGCGTGTACGGTGCAGGCCCCGGCATCCTTTTTGCTTGGCCAGGACGCGGATTTGCAAGTGGAAGTGACCAATCAGGGTCAAGCTACGCCGGTTTTGGTCGTGTTTGCGCTTTATGACTTGGGTGATGGAGCATTGATGAGTTATAGCTATTTGGCCCGCAACCTGGCCGCTGGGGAAGTGGCACAGGTGGTGGGGGGCATGGCGTTACCGGAGCAGGGGAATTACGAGGTGCGGGTACTGATCTGGGATGCTTGGGATAGTATGCGGGCTTTGGCACCTGCTACTATTATCCCGGTGCAGTAGGGAGGGGAAAAGATGCTAAAAAAGCTTGGCATTCTCATCCTGGCCCTCCTATTGCTATTTCAGGTCGTCCCAGCCTTGGCGGCCGGGCCGACGGTGGCATGTGAAAACGGGATGGTGACCGTATCCGGGCAGGTGCGCCCCGGTGCGGACGTCAGTATCCTGGTCTTGCGGGCGGAGGGCGGCAAGCGGGCCTATATCGGCCAGAGCAGCGCAGTGGATGGATCATACGAATTCCAGTTTCCGCTCCCGGATGGCAACTATCTTGTGCGGGTGGCGGCGGACGGCGCTGTGGTAGAACAGACCTGCAGCGTGGGCGGCAAAACCACGGCAGATTACATCAGGGTGCGGGTGTCTGTGCAGGGGTTGACACATACCATACTTGCCCCCACCACCGTATCTTTGCCAAAGGACCAGCCGGCGACGGTGTTGGATGCTTTGGCGGCGGCTTTGGCTAAGTACGATATTCCCTTTTCTGTGCGCGGTGGGTATGTGCGGTCCATTGGCGACCTGGCGGAGTTTGACCATGGCCCGGAGAGCGGTTGGATGTTCAGTGTGAATGACGATTATCCGGACGTGGGGGCGGCCGACTGGCGGGTGTCAGACGGGGATCAGATTAGGTGGAGCTACACGCTCAATCTGGGGGCGGATGTCGGTAATCGCTATCAGGGCCTGTTGTCCCAGCCGCCTTTGAGTGATGCTGAGGAATTGGCTCGCCAGCAGGCCCGACAGGCCGCCGATGCCGCTTTAGCTGACCTGGCGGCGCATTTGCCGGCCTTTTTCGCGATTGCAGTACAGGGAGAGGTGGACGGGCTGGGGCCAACCCCGCCGGCCACGTATGTGGTGGGGGAACTGATGAGCCCTGCCCAACAGTCCTACCTGGCCCAGGTTTATAGCGACAACCAGGCGCAGGTAGAGGAACATGTGGTGCCAGGCTGGGTGACTGTGTTGGCCGATGCGGCCGGTGAGGTGAGGTTGACGATTCCGGCCGGTGCTTTGGCGGCAACGACTACTATCAGTTTACAAGAGGGGTCTCCGTGCTGGCAGTTGCCGGAAGGTTTTCAATTCGTCTCACCTTGCTATACGTGGCAGCCGGCCGGGCTCCAGTTTCAGGTGCCAGCCGAACTGGACATCGCGCTGAACCTGTTGCAGCTACCCGGGGCAATCCGGTATGAGGATTTAATGTTGGTTTGTTTTGATACCGCCGGTCGCCCGGTGCAGCTACCGGCGGTGCTCGATTTAGCAAATGGCCGCCTGCGGGCGCCGATTCGCCATTTTAGTCAGTTTGTCATCCTGTTGCAAAGTCAAAGGCAGTTTGTGGATCTGGCCGATGTGGAATGGGCGGTCCCTGCCATCCAGCGCTTGGCAGATTTGGGAGTGTTGGACGGAGTGGGGGACGGCCGTTTTTGCCCCTGCGCTGATGTGACCCGGGCCCAGTTTACCAAGATACTGGTGACAGCCCTATCCTGTCCTGTGACCCAGAACGGGGAGCAGCCTTTCCGGGATATTTTTGAAGATGATTGGTATGCCCGCTATGTGGCGGCGGCCAGCGTCGCCGGCTTGGTGGCCGGTTATCCAGATGAAACGTTCCACCCGCAAGCGGCGATGACACGTGCGGAAGTGGCGGCTTTGTTGTGCCGGGCGGCCGCGAGCAGAGGAATGCCCCTGCCAGCGGGGGATATCACAATTTGTCGGGATGCCCTGGAGGTGTTGCCATGGGCCCGCCCTGGGTTGGGCAGTTGCCTGGCAGCCGGCCTGCTGCAGGGGTATAGTGACGGCAATTGCCGACCGCAACAAATCATGACGCGGGCTGAGGCAGCTGTGGCGGTGGATCGCCTTTCCCGGTACCTGATGGGGGAGGGCGGGTCATGAAAAAATATGTGCTAATTTTACTCATCCTGGCGTTGCTCGTAGCTGGCTGCGATGATGAAGCAGATCCGGATGGTGTCTGTCAGGTTTGGATAACGAGCGATTTTGGTCAGACGATGATTTGGGCTGAGCAGGTGCCATGCCGAGCCGGGGAGGCGGTGCTTGATATTATGCGCCGCCATGTGGCGATGGAAACGACGTATGGGGGTGGCTTTGTCGAGTTTTTGGCCGGTTTGGCTGCCCAGGCTGGCCCGCAGCAAATGGACTGGTTCTACAGCGTGAACGGAGTGATGGCGGGTTTGGGAGGCAATGCCTACCATGCGCAGGGCGGGGATTTGATTTGGTGGGACTACCATCGCTGGGGTGGGTCGACTATCTCCCCGGCGGTGATAGGAGCCTTCCCCCGCCCATTCACGCAGGGCTATGGAGCAGAACGGGGAAACGCAGTCACGCTCGTTTACGGGGAAGGCTTGCAGGATGAGGCGCAAATGCTGGCCGCTTTTCTGGGCAGGGAGAACGTTTCGGTGGCCCAAAGTCCGTTCGCGCAGGTGGATTTGGCCAAGCGCGATCACCCGCTGATCGCCGTGCTCCGGACGGAGGAAATCGCCTCGGATCCCTTCTTAAATGGGTTGTTTGCCGAGGGCGGCCGGCGTGGGTTGTTCCTGCAATGGGATGGCGATCACCTGGCGGCCTGCGATTGTTTGGGAGAACCGAGCCAGGAATTACCGGACGGTTGGGGTTGGATAGTCGCCACTGGCCAGGGTTTAGGTGACCCGAACCCCCTGTGGTTGATCGGTGCCAATGATCAGGAGGGGATAGCGCAAGCCGTGCAGGCATTGCTGACGGGTGGCTGTGAGAGGTGTTACGGGGCTCTGGTTGACAAAGCAGGGGTTTGCTACCCATTGCCCTGGAGTGAGTGAGATGACCAAGAAGACGTTTTTGGCTGACTTGCATCCCGTATCATCCCTGGGTTATGTCGGGATGGTCTGCGGACTGTCTCTGGTGACGGATAATCCCTTGTTACAAATGGGGCTGTTTTTTTCCGTACTCGGTTTGGCGTTCACAAATCGGCTGCCAATCGGAAGTTGGTTGCGATTTGGGACATATACCGGCCTGATGGTGATATTGATCAATGTGCTCGTGAACTACAATGGCCAGACGGTGCTTTGCTACCGTCCTGCCCTGCCTTTGCTGGGGGCGGGACCCATCACCCTTGAGGCCCTGGTTTTTGGTCTGGTAATGGCGTTGCGCTTGCTGACCATCATGTTGGCCTTTCATGTTTACAGCCAGACGGTGGTCGCGGATGATTTGCTGGCTGTTTTTGGGCGCGGCGCCTCACGTTTGGCCGTAACGATCATTTTGGCGCTGCGCTTTTTCCCGATCATGGCCAATGAGGCGACCCGGCTGTGGGAGGTGCAGCGTACGCGGGGTTGGGCGGAAGGACGGGGGTTTGTGCAGCGGCTACGGGCTCGCTGGCCTTTGTTACAGGCTCTTTTGGTGGCTGCCCTCGAGCGCTCCTGGCAGGTGGGGGAGGCCATGCAGGCCCGCGGGTTTGGGGCTGGACGGCGCAGCTGCTACCTTCCTCTGACGGTGCGACCGCGTGATTGGTTGTGGCGGATTATCCTAATGGTGAGCCTGGCTGCCGCCGTTTATTTGGGCTGGCAAGGGCAGTTGAGCTACCAGTTTTTTCCGTACCTGGGGCGGACCGGGTGGCCCAACCCGGGCCTGATGCTGATGTTGCTGGGGTTGGCGGGACCGGTATTAGTTTCTTGGTGGTGGAACAGGTGCCCATCTTGGCGATCGAAAATCTAACTTACTGTTATCCGGAGAGTCCTGTTCCGGCCCTGCGGAATGTCAACTTGCAGGTCGCGGAAGGGGAGTTTGTGGTCGTGGCTGGTGCTTCCGGTTCCGGCAAGTCGACCCTGGCGCGCGCCAGCGCCGGTTTGATCCCGCATTTTTACGGCGGTTCTTTCACCGGGCGGGTGCTTTTGGCCGGGCGGGACACCACAGGATGCTGCCCGGCGGAGCTGGCCGAGACGGTCGGGATGGTGTTCCAGGACCCGGATAATCAGCTGTTCATGACCAGGGTGGAAAACGAGCTGGCCTTCGGGTTGGAAAACATCAATCTGCCCCCGGAACAAATCCGCCTGCGGTTAGCAGAGACCTGCTTTGCTTTCGGGTTGCAGGATTTGCTTGGCAAAGAGGTGGGGCATCTTTCCAGCGGCCAGAAACAGCGCCTGGCTCTGGCCGCTGTCTGCGCGATGCGGCCGCGCCTGTTGGTGCTGGACGAACCGACTGCGCAATTGGATCCGGTGCGGGCGGGAGAAACGATCGCGATCCTGGCCCGCCTTCAGCGCGAACACGGGATGACGATTGTTTTGATCGAAAAGCGCTGGGAGCACTGCCTGCCCTATGCGGAACGAGTATTGCTGATGGAAGGGGGAAGGTTGGCGCTGGCTGCTCCACCGCGGGCCGCGCTGCGGCATATGTGTGGGAGCAGCCTGGCTTTAGTGGGACCGTTTTATCAGTTATTTGAGCGTTGGGAGGGTGGACTGAACGGTGAGTTTCCACTCACTGTCAATGAGGGCCGGCGGTTGCTGCAGGGCCGGGTTAAGGCCCCGGCCATGGCCCCACCGGTGCCAGCGCCAAGCCAGGCGGAAAAATTCGTAGAGTTGCAAAAATTCTGGTATGCCTATCCTGATGGGACAGAAGCATTGCGGGATGTCTCATTGACGATCGGCCGGGGCGAGTTGGTGGCCGTGCTGGGCGAAAATGCAGCCGGCAAAAGCACCCTGTTACGGGTGCTGTGTGGTTTGGGCCTGCCGGCGCGCGGCAAAGTCCGGTTGGGGGACGAAGCCTTGTCGGGCCCTGTGCCGGGGGTAGGCTATTTGCCCCAACAAGTACTTGACTATCTAGTGGCGGAACGCGTGCGGGATGAGATTGCAGCGGGGGAATGGATCGAGCGATTCGGGTTGGAATCTTTTTTGGACAGACACCCGCGCGACCTGAGCGCCGGTGAGCGCCAGCGCGCCGCTCTGGCTGCCGTGCTCTCCCGGCAGGCAAAGCTCTTGCTGTTGGATGAACCGACTTGTGGGCTGGACTACGGCTACAAGACTGTCCTAGCGCAGTCCTTACGGGAACTGGCGGCAGAGGGTGTCACGACCCTGGTGGTGACGCACGATTTGGAATTTGTGGCTGCCGCGGCCGAGCGGGTGATATTCCTTTCCCAGGGTCGGTTGGTGTTTGATGGTAGTACGCAGGAGGCGTTCGCCCAGGCCGGGATGGTGACGCCCCAGTTAACGCGCCTGTTTGCCGGCTTTGGATTTGTGGTGACTGATTTAACACAAGCTATGGCCGCATTGCGGGGAGATGAGGTAAATTGATGCGCTGGTTGCTGGCGGTTGGTCTGATCATTTTTCTGTTGCTGGTTGGGCTGAATTTTCCTCAATATTGGGGTCTGTCGGCCAGCGCCTTAATACTGGTCGTCTTGGGCGGTTGTTTGTGGGGGTATGAGCGCCGGGCCACCGGTGCGCGCGAGGTAGCCTTGATAGCGTGCCTGGCAGCGCTGGCGGGGGCAGCGCGGGTACCGTTCGCAGCTTTGCCCAATGTGCAGCCAACCACTTTTTTGGTGGTGTACACCGGGTTTGCTTTAGGGCCATTTGTGGGCGGAATGGTCGGTTGTCTAGGGGCCCTGGTTTCAAACTTCTTTCTTGGGCAAGGTCCCTGGACTCCCTGGCAGATGCTGGCCTGGGGATTGGCCGGCTTGCTGGGGGGGATTGCAAAGCGGATGTGGTTGCCACTGGTCTGTTGCGCCTGGGGTTATGTGTTCGGGCTGTTGATGACGATCTGGCATTGGACGGCATTTGTGTATCCCTTGACCTGGAGCTCGTTTTGGACCGTTTACCTGTTGGGGGTTTGGTTTGATACCATGCACGCCCTTGGCAATTTATTGTTGAGCCTGTTATTCGGGCCGATGGTCCTGGGGGCATTGACCCGTTACCGGCGACGGCTTCAGTTCAGCACGGTGTTGGAAAGGGGGTGGGCGGATGAGGTGGGCACGACTGGTTGCTCTGCTGTTGGTCTTTCTGCTCAGCACGGGGAGCGTAGCGGCAGGCTTTGACGAAGAATATGCGGCGGTTTCACGCGGTTTGGAATATTTACGGGCTGCCCAGAACCAGGATGGTGGCTTTCCCATGCGCCCGGGGGGAGAGAGTTGTCTGGAGATCACCCCCTGGGTGGTAGTGGCTTTGCGACTGGCGGGAGAGAACCCGGCAAATTGGTGTCCGGTTGGGTCATCGCCTTTAACATATTTGCAGGCCGAGAGCGGCAAATTGGAGAAGGTGACGGACTATTGTCGCACAGTCCTGGCAGTGACAGTCTGTGGATTGGAGGCGACCGATTTTGCCGGGCGTGACCTGATCGGGCCGATCCTGGCTGCGCAGGCAGAAAACGGCGAATTCCTGGAAAACGGCGTGCCAGGCCGGGTGAATGTGCACTGTTGGTGCATTCTCGCCCTGGCGTCGGCCGGGCTGGAAGTGCCGGCAGCAATGCGGGCCCGGGAATGGTTGCTGGCGGCCCAAAATGCTGATGGGGGCTGGGGGCCCAGCGTTGGATCTGGGAGTGACCCGGATGACACTGCTGCTGCCATCCAGACATTGCTGGTCTTGGGTTGTGGACCGGATGATGATGTGTTGAAAAGAGCCACGGCTTTTTTGCATGCTTGCCAACAGACGGATGGTGGGCTGGCCTATGGCGGCCAGCAGGGTAATGTGGCCTCCGATGCTTGGGCGGTGCAAGCTTTGCTGGCTTTGGGAGATGATCCGCGGGCAACCGCATGGACATTGAACGGGACGTCATTACACAGTCATCTCTTAAATTTGCAAAGAGAGGATGGCGCTTTCGCTTACCAGGCGCACACGACCGCAAATCCTGTTTGGATGACGGCTTTGGCGCTACCGGCATTGTGTGGGGTGTCTTACCCGCTGCAAGCCGGCCGGGATTACAGCATTGATTTGGAGCGCCAAGACTGGTATTACCGGGCAGTGCGGCAGCTGCAGCGGCAAGGAGTGCTGAATGGCTACCCCGATGGCACGGTGCGGCCGCAGCAGGGAATCAGTCGGTGTGAATTCGTCAAGCTGTTGGTTACTTACCTGGATTTGCCGTTGTCTCCGGCGCGGGGTTTTGAAGATGTGAAGGCAGGACATTGGGCTTCCCCATATATCGGCGCAGCTGTATCGGCCGGGTTAATTCAGGGCGTAGGGGAAGGGCGCTTTGCGCCCGATGACCCAGTCACAGGGGCCCAGGTGGTGACGATGCTCGTGCGCGCCGCCGGTTGGGAACAGGTGCCGGCCAGCGATGGCAAGTGGTATGAAGGGTATTTGGCGGTGGGGAAAACGCTCGGTCTGCTTTACCCGGGTTTTGTGCCGGAAGCGAAGGCGAGTAGAGCTGCCTGTGCCTGGGCGCTAACGCAATTGCCGGGTTAGAAAAAACCCTAGGATGTTTTGACATGAGGATCGGACTGTCAGCCGATCCACTTTTTTGCTTGAGATGAAAATATTTTTCAAAAGATGAAATAAAATCTTGCGCGAACCACAATATTGGATTATTATTAAAAAGCCAATTTTGATAAACGCATTATGATTTTCATATTATGAAAATGGGAGTTGAAGGCCATGCAATTTCTCCCACCCCAGCAGGGACTCTATGACCCCCGTTTTGAGCATGACGCCTGTGGGATGGGCTTTGTGGTCGATGTCCCGGGTCGCCGCAGCCACAAGATTATCACCGATGCGCTTACGGTGTTGGAAAACCTGGCCCATCGTGGGGCCGGTTGTGAGGTTAACAGCGGTGATGGCGCTGGCATCTTGTTGCAGATTCCACATCGCTTTCTGGCAGTTCAGTGTCAGGAACTAGGCTTTTCCCTGCCGCCGGCCGGTCGTTATGGAGTGGGGATGCTATTCCTGCCCCAGGACCGGGCGGCGCAGGAACGCTGCCAGATGGTATGGCAGCGGATTGTAGTGGAGGAGGGGCAGTCTGTGCTGGGATGGCGCACTGTGCCTGTGGAACCATCTGTTTTGGGCCAGACCGCCCGGGCCTGTCAACCGGCCATCAAGCAAGTCTTCATCGGGCGCGGGGCGGACGTGGCCGATGATATTGACTTCGAGCGGCGCCTGTATATAATCCGCAAGCGGTGCCAGGCGGCACTGCCAGAGCAGTGTTATGCGGTCAGTCTGTCTGGCCGAACGCTGGTTTATAAAGGGATGCTGAGTGGTAGGCAGTTGCGGAGTTTCTATCCCGATCTTTCCGCTCCGGATTTGGAAAGCGCTTTGGCTTTAGTGCATTCCCGGTTTAGTACGAACACATTTCCGAGTTGGGAGCGGGCCCATCCTCTCTGTTACCTGTCCATAATGGCGAGATTAATACTCTGCGCGGGAATGTGAATTGGATGCGGGCCAGGCAAACCGCGTTGCGCAGCGATTTATTTGGGGAAAACCTGGCTGCTACCTTCCCAATCATCTCTCCCGGTAGCAGTGATTCTGCCATGTTTGACAACTGCCTGGAATTCCTCTATTTGGCAGGCCGTTCCCTCCCGCACGCGCTGATGATGATGATTCCGGAACCCTGGTCACATCACGAGGAAATGGATGATGACCGCAAGGCGTTCTACGAATACCACGCTTGTTTGATGGAACCATGGGATGGACCGGCGGCCATTGCGTTCACGGATGGCCGGCAAGTGGGGGCGGTGTTGGATCGTAATGGGCTGCGGCCGTCGCGCTATTATGTCACAAAGGATGAGCGGGTAATTCTGGCTTCGGGAGTCGGGGTGTTAGATATCCCGCCGGCTCTGGTTGCCTATAAGGGTCGTTTGCAGCCAGGCCGGATGTTGCTGGTGGATACGGAGCAGGGGCGGATCGTGTCTGATGAGGAACTGAAAAACGCCGTTGTTAAGGCCCATCCTTACCGGAGGTGGCTGCAAGACAATCAGATCCAACTGGCAGAACTGCCAAAAAGCGCAGGCAAGTGTTTGCCATCCGGAGTCCAACTGCGGCAATACCAAAAGGCCTTTGGTTATACGTTTGAAGACCTGCGGTTTATGTTGGGCCCGATGGCGAAAGATGGGGTTGAACCGGTGGGCGCCATGGGGATGGATTCCCCCTTGGCGGTGCTCTCTCAACGCCCGCAGTTGCTTTACGAATACTTCAAGCAGCTGTTTGCCCAGGTTACAAACCCGCCTGTCGATGCCCTGCGGGAGAAACTGGTCACCGCTAGCGAGGTGTATTTGGGCAGTCAGGGCAACCTGCTTGATCCCGATCCTGCGGCGGGCCGATTGGAGGAAAAAGCAATAGCGGTGAGGGCGGAGAGGATCCCAGCCGCTGGACGCCCTTGCCGAACGGGGAATCCCGGAGTAGTGCCATTAAGCAGGTGGCATCAGGTCGCTTCGGGGTGACGGGCGAGTATTTAGTGCAGGCCCAGGAGATCCAAATCAAGATCGCCCAGGGCGCTAAACCGGGCGAGGGCGGGCAATTACCTGGCCGTAAGGTCTACCCGTGGATCGCTAAAGTGCGCCATTCCATCCCCGGCGTGGAGTTAATATCTCCGCCGCCGCATCACGATATCTACTCGATCGAGGATTTAGCCCAGTTAATCTATGACTTGAAAAAGGCCAACCCCCAGGCGCGTATCAGCGTGAAACTGGTCTCTGCGGCTGGTGTGGGCACTATTGCAGCCGGTGTGGCAAAAGGAAAAGCGGATGTGATCCTGATTAGCGGTTATGACGGTGGCACCGGTGCCTCGCCCCGCACCAGCATCAGGCACGCCGGTCTGCCCTGGGAGTTGGGGTTGGCGGAGACGCACCAGACGCTGGTGTTGAATAACTTGCGCGACCGGGTGGTGCTGGAGACAGACGGCAAGCTGCTGACAGGGCGCGATGTGGCGATCGCCGCTTTGCTGGGGGCACAGGAATTCGGGTTCGCCACCGCCCCGCTGATTGCGTTGGGTTGTGTGATGATGCGGGTGTGCAACCTGGATACCTGTCCGGTCGGGATTGCTACCCAGAACCCAAAACTGCGGCAGCGATTCCGGGGCGATCCCCAGTATGTGCAGAACTTGATGCAGTTCATCGCGATGGAAATGCGCGAAATTATGGCCCAGCTCGGTGTCCGCACAGTGTCGGAAATGATTGGCCGCACCGATTTGCTGCAACAGCGCCCGGATTTGCCTGGGAAGGCAAAGGGGGTGGATCTGCAGCGCCTGCTCTCTCAGATTCGGCCGGCAGCGGGACACTATTGCCAGGTCAGCCAACCAGGGGAACCCGGTCTGGATGAACGGCGGTTGCTCGACCTGTGCCGACCGGCCCTTGAGAGAGGCGAGCAAATCAAAGTTATGCTGCCAATTCGTAATACGGACCGCGCCGTGGGGACGGGGTTGGGCAGTGCCATTACCCGCCGGGGCAGCTCGCTACCTGATGACACTATCCAACTGGAGTTCGTCGGTTCCGCTGGCCAGAGCTTTGCTGCCTTTGTGCCCGGCGGTGTGACCATGAAATTGTTCGGAGATGCCAATGACTATCTTGGTAAAGGATTATCCGGCGGCCGGGTGATAGTCCGACCACCGGCAAAAGCCACTTTTGTGGCGGAAGAGAATATCATCGTAGGCAACGTGGCTTTTTATGGCGCCACCGGCGGAGAGGCCTTCATCCGCGGTGTGGCGGGAGAGCGCTTCTGCGTGCGCAATAGCGGCGTGCGGGTAGTGGTAGAGGGCGTTGGTGACCATGGCTGCGAGTATATGACGGGTGGACTGGTGGTGGTGTTGGGCCCGACAGGTCGCAACTTCGCTGCTGGGATGTCCGGCGGGATAGCCTATGTATTGGATGAGGAAGGCAATTTCGCGCGTCGTTGTAATCAGGCGCTAGTCGACCTGGGACCGATAACGGACGATGGCGAGCAGGTGCGGGAACTGGTGCAAAAACATGTTCAGGCCACGGATAGTCAAGTGGGCAAACGGGTGCTGGAGAATTGGCATGAACTTCTGCCCAGGTTTGTGCGGGTAATCCCGCGCGATTACCGGCGGATGTTGGATGCGATCAACAAGGCGCAGGCGGGCGGTCTGAGTGGTGATCAGGCTTTGATGGCGGCTTTCACTGCCAACTTTCGTGATGCGGCCCATTTGGATGCCAGCTGAGGAGGAGAGACGATGGGCAAACCGACCGGTTACTTGGAATACCAGCGCCGGCCGTCCCCTTGCCGGCCACCGCAAGCCCGTCTGGGGGATTGGCGGGAGTTTTGCCTGCCCATGCCTGATCAGGAGTTGCGGGAGCAAGCGGCCCGGTGTATGGATTGCGGGGTACCGTTTTGCCATGGTGGGGTGGTATTTGGGGGTGCGCCTGCCGGCTGCCCGTTACACAATTTGATCCCGGAATGGAACGACATGGTGTATCGCGGGTTCTGGCGCGAGGCTTACCAGCGCTTGACAATCACGAACGATTTTCCGGAATTCACTAGCCGGGTCTGTCCCGCCTTATGTGAGGGTTCCTGCACCGGCGGGCTATATGGCGAGGCAGTGACTATCCAAGCCATCGAAAGGGCAATTAGTGAACGGGCTTTTGCCTCCGGCTGGGTATGGTGTGAGCCCCCAGTGCACCGCACGCGCAAGCGGGTGGCGGTAGTGGGCTCTGGTCCAGCGGGGCTAGCCTGCGCCAATCAATTGAACCAATTAGGCCACAGCGTAACGGTTTTTGAACAGGCGGACCGTCCCGGTGGGCTTTTGATGTATGGGATTCCCAATATGAAGTTGGATAAAGCGTTCGTGCTGCGGCGCGTCCGGTTAATGCGGGAGCAAGGGGTGGTATTTCAGACTAACACCCGGGTGGGGGATGACTACCCGGTCAAATTACTGGAGCGGGAATTTGATGCCATTGTGTTGGCTTGTGGTGCCCGGCAGCCACGGGAATTGTCTGTACCTGGTAGGGAGGCGCAGGGTGTGCATTTGGCGGTTGATTACCTTACTGCCAGCACGAAAGCGATATTGGCCGGTGCAACCCCAGCAATTTCAGCCAGAGGTTTGCATGTAGTGGTGATCGGTGGGGGTGATACGGGCACTGATTGTGTCGCTACCTGTCTGAGGCAAGGCTGCCGGAGCGTCATCCAATTGGAGATCATGCCCGCCAGGCCGAAAGTACGGAGTCCGGAAAATCCTTGGCCGCAATGGCCGCAGCTGGATCGCCCGGGTTACGGTCAAACGGAAGCGGTCCGTGTTTTTGGGCAGGATCAACGGCATTTTTGCCAACAGACACAAGCGATCCTGACCGATGGCGATGGGAATGTGCGGGCTGTGCAAAGCGTGCAGGTGGGCCCGCGCCCGATGGCCGGTAGTGTCCAGGAATGGCCGGCGGATTTAGTTTTGCTTGCGATGGGCTTTAGCGGTCCAGAGAGCAGGCTTTTGGATCAGCTGGGACTGGCCCGTGATCAGCGTGGAAATGTGCCAGCGGAGTTTTTTGCGACCAGTCTCCCTGGGGTGTTCGCGGCCGGTGATGTCAAAAGGGGACAAAGCCTGGTGGCTTGGGCGATCGCCGAGGGCCGGGCAGCGGCGCAGGCCTGCCACCGTTATCTCACGGGGGAGTAATGGTTAGAATCATCATGTTAGATTTTTTGACAAATAATTTGACATAAAGCTGCTCCTTTTTTATCATAATGCCAGAAGGCCCAGTGGTAAGGAAGGCGGTGCGCAGGCAAATGATCGACCTTACAAAGCCCGTTTACCCGATCAGCGTGGTGCGAGAGCTAACTGGCCTTACTGAAAGGCAGATCCGTTACTACGACCAAAGGGAGCTGGTGGTGCCTTTTCGGACCAATGGCGGTACGCGCCGGTACTCAATGGCCGATGTGGAACGGTTGCGAGAGATCCGTGACCTGATGCGGGATGGTTTTAGTGTGGAGGATGTTCATGAGCACTTTGAGCGCAAAGCGCGGCAATTGGCCAGAGAAAAACGCGCCCATGAGCGCTACTTGGCCGGGCCGAAATACGACGACAGCCATATTCACTTTCGTCGTGCGGCCATCACGAAAGCACCGCCACCGCGCGCAGGGGCACAAAGGGCCGGCACCCTATTACCCACCCGGGACCAAAAAACGCTTACGGTCAAAGCTAGCGTACTGGGGGGAGAACAGTGGGTTACACCAAGCAAGATGTAATACAGTTGGTGAAGGAATTAAATGTGCATTTTATCCGCCTGCAATTTACGGATATCCTGGGCACGATGAAGAATGTGGCGATTCCGGTGAAACAGCTTGACAAGGCTCTGGACGGAGAGTTGATGTTTGACGGTTCTTCCATCGAAGGGTTTGTGCGCATTGAGGAGTCGGACATGTATCTGCGCCCGGATCCCAACACGTTTACCCTCTTTCCGTGGCGCCCCACGGAGGGAGGTAGTGTCGCCAGATTGATTTGCGATGTTTACAATCCCGACGGCACTCCCTTTGCGGGTTGTCCCAGGTGGACATTGAAACGGGTGGTGGAACGCGCTGCCAAACAGGGTTACACGATGATGGCCGGATCGGAGCCGGAATTTTTCCTCTTTACCCGCACTCCAGAAGGGGGGGCCACCACCCACACCCATGACCAGGCCGGTTATTTCGACCTTTCCCCGGTGGATAAGGGTGAGGAAGCCCGCCGGGAGTTGGTGTTAACTCTGGAGCAAATGGGATTTGAGATCGAGGCTTCCCATCATGAGGTGGCGCCAGGGCAACATGAGATCGACTTCAAATATACCGATGCCCTGACCACAGCGGATAATATCGCCACATTCCGGATCGTCGTGCGGACGATCGCCATGCGTCACGGTCTCCATGCCACATTTATGCCGAAACCGATTTTCGGCATCAGCGGGTCCGGCATGCACATCCACCAATCCCTGTTTAAGGACGGCCAGAATGCTTTCTTTGATCCCAATGGCCCGGAACAGATCAGTGGGGTGGGAATGAGCTACATTGGCGGTCTGATGGCACACGCCACTGGCATGACGGCGATCAATAACCCGCTCGTAAACTCTTATAAGCGGTTGGTGCCTGGTTATGAGGCACCGGTGTATGTGGCGTGGTCAGGCCGCAACCGCAGCCCATTGATCCGCGTCCCGGCGCGGCGCGGCAACGGCACGCGTTGTGAGTTGCGCAGTCCGGATCCCTCTTGTAATCCATACCTGGCACTGGCAGTACAGCTGGCAGCCGGACTGGACGGAGTGGAAAAAAAGATTACTCCGCCGCCGCCGGTCAACCAGAACATTTATGCCATGTCGCCCCAGGAGCGGGAACAACTTGGTATCCGCAGCTTGCCACAAAGCTTACGCGATGCCCTGGATGCCATGGAGCAGGATGATTTGATCCGCGCAACGCTCGGGGAACACATTTATACTCAGTTCATGCGCGCTAAAGAGATTGAGTGGGAAATGTACCGCGCGCAGGTCACGCAGTGGGAACTGGACCAGTATTTAGCGAGCTTTTAATAACGGCTGACAAGGACGGCCAAGGCCGTCCTTGTCCCTTTTTTTCTACAGCATTGCGATAATAGTAGATACGCACAAAAATAAAGAGAAGCCCCCACAAGGAGGCTTCTCAAGGCGACCCGTAGGATCTTCTCCCAAGCAGCTAGAGAAAAACACGAGCCGCCAAACGTATCACCATTTTTGCGGTAGTTGGCGCTGATTAGATAACAGGGTAAGCGCTTCCTGACAATTCTTCACACACCCCTCAGCCTGGTCGGCGGCGCCTTGCAGCATTTGACGAACGTCCGGGGACGGTGCTAGCGCGGCAGCCTGCCGCAAATCGGCTGCCAGCGCTTGACAATAATTCACGCTTTCGTGTACTTGCTGAATCAATTTCAGCATTTTTACCTCCCCATTTAATGCACAGATAGCTTTGCCCGATTAATGGCCAGGTATACACGAAAGTTTTGGCAATGAAAGTAGTCGTAGACAAACAACGGGTGGCTATGTAAAATGAAGAACAGGCGGTTATTTTGTTGCTTCGTTATTGATAATCATTATCAAAATCATTAATATTGTAGCGGCGAAAGGTGAGGTCTATGGAAAAAACGGAGGACATCGAGGTACAAGACGGTCGTCAATCTTTACGGCGGAGAGCTGGTGCGATTGCCTTAGTAGGTGCGCCGAACGTTGGCAAGAGTGCCATTTTTAATAAATTGACGGGTGCCTATGTTGTGGTATCGAATTATCCCGGCACCACAGTTGAGTTGGCCCGTGGACAGGGGACATTCGGCTGGCGGGAATATGAGGTGGTAGATACCCCTGGAATGTATTCTCTGTTGCCGATTACAGAAGAAGAGCGGGTGGCGCGCGATCTGCTTTTGGAAGAGCAAACGCTGCTTGTTCTGCACGTCGTCGATGCCAAGAATCTCGACCGCATGTTACCGTTTACATTGCAATTGCTGGAAGCCGGGCTACCTACCATCCTGGTCGTGAACATCCTGGATGAGGCGGAACGGTTAGGGATGAAGATCGATACGGAACTATTGGCGCAAAGACTTGGCATTCCCGTAGTGGGTACTATTTCGACTACGGGATACGGGGTTGCGCAACTGAAGCGCGCCATCGCGCAACACCGGGTGGAGGGTTCGCAGGCAGCTCAGTTTTCCTACAGCGCAGCAATTGAAACGGCCGTTGTCGAGATTGCCTCGCTGCTGAAAGGGGAATACGGGATTTCCCGCCGGGCGGTGGCGGCTTTGTTAGTGCAAAGCGATGAGTCACTGCTGGAATTGGTGGAAAAACGGGAAGGCCGGAGCAGGGCTGAACAGATCCGGGCGATCTGCCATGGGTTGGAACAAGCCCTGGGAGAACCTGTCGGTTACCTAATGGCACAAGAACGGCGTAGCCGGGCGGCAGAAATGTTGGTTGATGTGATCCAGCGGCAGGACCGCCGGCAGTTCGCCGTGATGGCTTGGTTGGGCCGGATTACAATGCACCCAATTTATGGTCTACCGTTTTTGTTTGCGATCCTATATTATGGTCTGTACAAAATGGTCGGGGTATTCGGTGCCGGTACGTTGGTGGATTTCATGGAATCGCAGATATTCGAGCGCTTTATTAATCCCTTCGTGAACGATCTGGTACTGACTTATATCCCGTATCCCTGGCTACAAGAATTGCTGGCCCTGGATTATGGAATCATCACCCTTGGTTTGCGGTATGCGGTGGCGATCATCCTGCCGATTGTGGCGGTGTTTTTCTTCGTATTCGCCATCATCGAGGATTCAGGTTATTTGCCTCGGCTTGCTTTATTGGTGGACCGCTTCTTCAAGGGGATCGGCTTGAACGGAAGAGCCGTGATCCCGATGACATTGGGGTTTGGCTGTGATACGATGGCCACTATGGTCAGTCGCACCCTGGAGACGAGACGCGAGCGGGTGATTGCCACTTTGTTGTTGGCTTTAGCGATCCCCTGTTCCGCTCAACTCGGTGTGGTCCTGGCGTTATTGTCACATAACCCGGTCTCCCTGATGATCTGGGTTGGGTTCATGGTGGCAGTGTTTGTGCTGATCGGTTGGCTGGCGGCGCAGGTGCTGCCCGGTCAGCGGCCGGATTTCTATATGGAGATTCCGCCTTTAAGAGTGCCGCGCATAAGCAGTATCATTATCAAAACGTACGCCCGGGTGCACTGGTATTTGTTGGAAGTAATTCCCTTCTTTGTCCTGGCCAGCGTCGTGATCTGGCTGGGGAACATCACTGGTTTTTATGAGGTAGCCCTCGGTTTCCTGCAGCCGGTGGTGGAGTGGATTGGTTTGCCGGCTGCCACCAGTTCCGTCTTTTTGTTCGGTTTCTTCCGCCGGGATTATGGAGCGGCTGGTTTATATGACTTGGCGGTGCAAGGGGCCCTGACAGAGGCCCAGTTAGTGGTGGCGGCTGCCACGCTCACGCTGTTCGTGCCATGTATCGCCCAGTTCATCATGATGATCAAGGAGCGGGGAGTGCGGACGGCTCTGGCCATTGCCGGATTCATCCTGCCGTTTGCTTTCCTATGCGGTTATGTATTGAACTACATTTTGACGATCGTGGGGTTTGGTCAATGAAATGCTCTTTTTGTGGTCATGAATTCGCAGAGGAGGAAGCCCGCCGCAGTTGTGCTAACTGCAGCCGCTTGAGCAGCTGCCGGCTACTGTGTTGTCCGAATTGTGGTTATCGCATCCCTCCGGAACCGGGATTTATGCGTTTTTTACGCCGGGGACGGCATCGTCACCGCCACGGTCAGGAGTCTTGGCTCGGCGACGGGATCCCTTTGACATCTTTGCGGGCGGGTCAGAGCGGGGTGATCACCGCTTTGGATACCACCGATAAGACGAAGCTGAATAAACTAATGGCGCTTGGGATCCTCCCCGGCGCCCAAGTGCGCGTGGTGCAAGAACATCCTGTGTATGTGTTTGACGTTGGTAACACGCAGGCGGCAGTTGATAAAGAAGTGGCCGGGCGGATCCTCGTCCAGCGTGTATGCTGATGTCAATCCGGCCGGGAAGCGGAATAGACTGGCAAGTGAAAACCAAAACCTGAGGGCAGGAGGGTGGAAACTTGCCTGTTATTTCCTATACCGTGCAATCGGGAGATACGGTCTACCGGATCGCCCGGCGGTTTGGCGTTGATCCACAAAAAACGATCGTTTTGAACAAATTGTCGAATCCGGACCTGCTTCAGCCCGGGCAGGAATTGCAAATCGAGTTGCCAGAGGCCGGCCCAGGTGAGCCGCCGCTTGGTTATCGTTATTACTTACTGCAGATGGGCGATACTTTGTATGGGGTGGCCCACAAACTGAGGATGCCGTTAGATGTGTTGTTGGCATTGAATCCGCTCCTGGACCCGGATTTGCTGACACCTGGTCAGCGTTTGTTAGTGCCGGCTTCGGCTGTGGAACCGGCCCCACCAGGTTACATTCGCTATGTGGCTCAGCCGGGCGATTCGGTTTATCGGCTGGCCAAGCGCTACCGGACGACAATGGGGGCGATCGCCACTGCCAACAATTTGGCCGATCCAGACCAGATTGAGGTAGGCCAGGCATTGTTGATTCCGGTGCGGGCGGAGGCGCTTTACAGAGGTCAACCCGATAAACGGATGGTATCATTGACATTTGATGCTACCTACGGTGATAACCAAGTTGCGCAAATTTTGTCGGTATTGCAGGAGCACGACATTCCAGCGACCTTCTTTTTGTCTGGCATTTGGGCGGGCAACTACCCCGCACAAGCTCGCGCGATTGCTGCTGCTGGACACGAGATTGCCAACCACAGTTTTTCCCATCCGCATCTGACGGAGCTGTCCGTTCCGCAGATGCGGGATCAGATCCGACGGGCGGAACGAGCGATGGCAGACGTGATCGGCTGCAATCCGGCCCGCTTTTTTCGCCCCCCGTTTGGAGAATATAACCAGGAATTACTGCGGGTGGCGGTCCAGTTGGGTTATATGACGATTATGTGGACGGTGGACAGTTTAGATTGGCAAAACCCGGGCGCCGTCCGGGAGCGGGTGTTGGCAGGGGCCCGCAATGGAGCTATTATCCGCATGCACCAGGGAGCCGGGCAAACGCCTTTTGCTTTACCTGGCATCATTCACGGTTTGCGCAAACAGGGCTTTTCCTTTGGGACAGTTACCGCGGTCTTGGACCCATGAGCGGGCAAGGCGGCTGATTTGCGATTCCCCCCGCCTTGATTTTTTTGGAGTAGGATTGTCCCCATACATGTCGAATAGCAAGAATTGTCTTGCAAAGGGAGGTGGGGAGGTGTCGGAACGTTCCGTGCTCGTCCTGGGCGGTGGGGTAGCTGGATGTGCCGCGGCGGCCACGTTAGCAAAAGCCGGAATAGCTGTGCATGTGGTGGAGGCAGCTCCCGCCCCGGGAGGGCACGCCGGCCGCTATGGTTGCAAAGCGACTGACTCTTGCCAGCGCTGCGGCGTGTGCCTTTGGTATGGCGAGAGACTGCCGGCTGAAGTGCAAGTGTGGACGAATAGCGAGGGTTGTGCTGTAGAGCGGCGGAACGATGGATTCCAGGTGTTGGTCCGGGGCTCCCAAGCACAAACGTTATTTGTCAAGGCGGTCGTGGTGGCGACCGGTATGGAGCCGTTCCCGGCCAATACTTTGGCCAACCTGGGCTATCCCCTCTACCCAGGCATACTCACCACATATGACTTGGAAAGACAATTATATGGGGGCGGAGAGCTGGCGCAATCCTGGCCAGTATCTGAGGTTAGCCGGATAGCCTTCATCCAGTGCGTGGGCTCGCGGGACGTTCGCTTGGGCCGGGATTATTGTGCGCGGGTCTGTTGTGGCACATCATTGCGGTTGGCTGGTCGCCTGCGCCAGCATCTGCCCGGGGCCGAAATCGATATTTTTTATATGGACATGCAGGGTTTAGGGAAAAGGGCAGCTGCCCGTCTGGAGCAGGCGCAGGCGAACGGAATCCACTTTGTGCGCAGTATGCCCAGCAAAATATATCGCTTGGGCAATGGGCCCCTTCTGGTGCAAAGTGAGGATCTGGCGGCAAAGGGAACAGCTCTCAGGGAATACGACCGGGTCGTTCTGGCGGTGGGGATGCAGGCCAGTCCCGGCACTGCCCAGGCGGCGCGGTGGTTCGAATTGGCGACCGGACCGGGAGGGTTTTTGTTGCCCGGGCGAGGGAACGAGACGGGGGTATTCGCAGCTGGCAGTTGCCTGGGCCCGCTCACCATCGCGGAGGCGATCAGCAGCGGCCGGTCGGCCGCCCGGCAGGTGTTGCATTACTTTGGTTGCCCGGCTCCAGCAGGCAGTGTGTTGGTTCTGGGGGGTGACGAGGCGGGGCTGGCGGCGGCCCGTCACTTGGCTAACCGGGGTGCCGCGGTCATTATGGTTGCTCAAGACCGGGGGGACAGCCATCCGGGGATCATTTGGCGAACGGATGACCGGTTGCTGGCATTGACGGGCAGCATTGGCCATTTCCGGGCCACCCTGACTAACGGGCAAGTGGATGTGGCGGCGGTGGTGGTGGCGCCGGGGGCTGGCCGGGAGATATCCCTGGTGGGAGACAAGATAGCGGATTTGCGGGACGAGGATTTAGTCGCATTGGTGCAGGCTGTTCCCCTGGAGCAAGAGCTTGTGATTTGGCTGCCAGAGAGCGTTTCGCCCATGGCGCGGGGCGAGTTTGCACTGGCCCTGCGGGCCGCCCGCTTGGGACGGCAGCGAGGATTGCCGGTCTGGGTGCTGACAGAGCAGGCACCGGTGGCGGGTCTAGCCGAACAATATGATGAGGTGCGAGCGCTGGGGGCGGTGTTCCTGCGCTATCAGCGGGAACCGGAGTGGGATGCCGAGACAGGCACGCTGCTGGTGGAAGACCCGGCTTTGCCGGGTGCCACGCTCACAATCGCGCCCGGGTTGTTGCTGATGGGGGGACGGTGGCGGCCACACCCCGATAATGAGGCGCTGGCCAATGTTTTAGGGGTTGGGCTGGATGAGGATGGCTATTTACAGGATGACAATGTGCATCGGAACGATGTTTTCTCCCGCCGGAAAGGGGTGTTTTTGGCGGGGCTGGGTCGCGGTGCGGTAGCTGAGAGTGATTTGGCGGCGGAGGGGAAGGTAGCTGCGGAAGCGGTCTGGCATGCTCTGCAATGGCTCCAGGACCAGCCTGTGGCGGTGGTGGATCCAGAGCACTGTGCTTATTGTTTGACGTGTTACCGTTCTTGTCCCCACGGGGCGGTAGGGTTTGACGACCAATTACCGGCGGTGCGGATCGACCCCAGGGCTTGTTGGGGATGCGCCACCTGTGTTGCGCGTTGCCCTGGACAGGCTATCGCATTGCAGGAGGAGGGAATAGGGTGAGGGCAGTGGTGTTTGCCTGCGCCGTCTCCGGCATCCCGGCTTGGCAAAAAGCCGGGGATTGCCCAGGGGTGGAATGTCAGGAGATCCCTTGTGCCGGGGGGTTGGATGGACTGCAGGTGCTGGAGGCTTTCCTGGCGGGGGCGGAGCGGGTATTTGTGCTCGCTTGTCATCCCGGTGCCTGCCGGTCCCACCTGGGGACAGAAACGGTCCGGCAGCGGGTGGCATACCTGCAAACAGAGTTGCAAGCGGCCGGATTAGATGGTGGACGGCTTGTGCTGGCGCATGTCTCACCGGACGCCGGGCAGCGCGTACGGAGGATCTTGTCTGGGGGGTGATGAAAAGTGATTGTGGCGGATCGCAAACCCCTGGCAGAGATTTTGACATTGGTGCGGCATGCCGGCCGCATTTTGCTGGTGGGCTGCCAGGAATGTGTGACGGTGTGCCTGGCCGGGGGGGAACGCGAAGTGGCGGAACTGTCTCTCATTTTACGGTTGGCCCGGGCGCAGGGCCGAGCGCAAGTGGATGGCCCCCTGGAAGTGATCACCGCCACGGTCCATCGCCAGTGTGATGATGAATTCTTGGCTCCCCTGGCTGACCAGGTGGCGAATGTGGATTGCGTGGTTTCAATGTCCTGCGGGGTGGGGGTCCAGCATATGGCTGCCTATTTCCCGCACACCTGGGTTGTGCCGGCTTTGAACACGCGCTTTGCCGGCGCGACGATTAAACAGGGTTTATGGGAGGAACGGTGCAGTTTGTGTGGCGACTGCCAGTTGTATCGGACCGGCGGGATCTGCCCGATTACGCGCTGTGCCAAAAGCCTGCTGAATGGTCCCTGTGGTGGTTCTCAGGAGGGACACTGCGAAATCAGCGCAGATATCCCCTGCGCTTGGCAGCAGATTTATGACCATTTGCGAACGATGGGCAAGTTGGAGTTGATAGAAGAAATCGTATGTGTGAAAGACTGGTCCCGGGCCCGGGATGGAGGCCTGCGCCGGTCCGTGCGGGAGGATGTATCATGAACAGGTTGCAGGGTGTACTGGCGGCCGGCGGCTTTGCTGTCACGGCTGAGATAGGGCCACCGAAAGGAGCGGATCCGACCCGCCTGCGGCGCTATGCAGAGCGCTTGCGGGAATGCACCGATGCCCAAAACCTGACGGACAACCAGACGGCAATCGTGCGGTTGTCCAGCCTGGCGGCTTGTGTGCACGTGTTGGCGGCGGGAGGGGAGCCCGTCCTGCAGGTCACCTGCCGGGACCGGAACCGGATTGCCATCCAGAGTGACTTGCTGGGGGCTTATAGCCTAGGGGTGCAGAATGTCTTGTGCCTGTCGGGGGATCACCAGTCCTTCGGTAATCACCCGACCGCCAAAAATGTCTATGATATAGATTCCATCCAGCTACTGGGGATGGTGCGGCGGATGCGTGATGAGGGATGCTTTTTGTGTGGGGAGGAAATGAAAGCGCCGCCGCGCTTTTTCATCGGCGCGGCTGCCAATCCCTTTGCGGACCCACTGGAGTTTCGCGCCAAGCGCCTGGCAAAGAAAATCGCCGCCGGTGCCGACTTTATCCAGACCCAGGCTGTATTTGACCTGGAGCGCTTCCGCACCTGGATGGCTATGGTGCGCGACATTGGGTTGGATGAGCAAACAGCGATCCTGGCGGGCGTAATCCCGCCCAAATCGGCGCGGGCGCTACGGTTCATGGCACAGGTGCCAGGCATGGCGGTGCCAAAGGAACTGCTGCGCCGGATGGAAAGCGCCTCGGACCAGCAGGAAGAAGGAAAAAGGATTTGCAGCGAATTGATGGAAGAACTACGGTCAGTGCCAGGGGTGCGCGGTTTACACATCATGGCGGTGATGTGGGAAGACGTGGTGCCGGAGTTGGTGGAAAGGGCTGGATTGCTGCCCAGGCCCTGGCAGGCTGCTAGTTTCTCTGGAAGGGAGACAGGTTGATGTCACCAGAACTTGTCCACATGTATCGGGGTGGTTTGCTCGATTGTATCTACCGGGGCGACGTGGCGGTGGTGGATGCCCTGGGTAATGTCCAGTTTTGGGTTGGCAATGTGGAGAAAGTGGCATTCTTGCGTTCTGCCGCCAAGCCGGTGCAAGTCTTGCCTGTGTTGACATCCGGGGCAATTGAGAGGTTTGGCATCCAGCCGCCTGAGGTGGCCATAATGGCTGCTTCCCACAGCGGGGAAGAACGGCATGTTGCCGTGGTCAAAGGAATCCTGGACAAGTTGGGCCTGGAGCCATCCCATTTGCAATGCGGGACCCATGTGCCGTTCCTTGGCCCCAGTCCATATGCCATTTACCAGCGCGGGGAAGAGCCCACTGCTCTTCATAACGCTTGTTCCGGCAAACACTGTGGGATGTTGGCGTTAGCTCTTCAGCAGGGCTGGGATTTGATCGATTATGTGGATTTGGGGCACCCGGTTCAGCAGCAGATGTTGCATGCCTTTGCTGAGGTGGCGGACATGGCTGGGGAAGAAGTGGAGATCGGCATAGACGGTTGCGGGGTGCCGGTTTTCGGGGTTACTCTGCGCAAAATGGCCTATTGCTACGCCAGGTTGGTTATGCCAGAGCGACTGCCGGAACGCTGGCGAGCCGCAGCCCGGCAGATTACCACTGCCATGACTGCTCATCCGGAGATGGTGGGCGGGGAGGCGCGCCTATGTACAGATGCCATGCGGGTAGTCGGCAATGGCTTGATTGCCAAGCTGGGCGCAGACGGAATCTATTGCTTCGGCATTCCGCAACTAGGGCTGGGCGTGGCCATTAAGGCAGAGGACGGCAATCTCCGCGCTGTGGAAGCGGCAGCGGTGGAGGTGCTGGCCCAGCTGGGTGTGCTGGATGAAAAACAGTTGCAGGACCTGTCTCGTTATCACCGGCCACAAAACTATAGCTGCCGGGGCGATGTGGTGGGTGGAATTAGACCGGTGTTTTCACTGGAGCGTTCGGCATGATCCGTGAAATCAAGGCTGGGCAAATCACTGCCGCGGTGCGCGAGCTTTCTATTTCGGCCTGTCGCCAGTTGGGATCGGACTGGTGGGCGGCGATGGAGCGGGCAGAACAGGCGGAAACAGATGCGCGAGCCCGCCAGGTGTTGGCCCTATTACAGGAAAACGCCCGGCTGGCAAGGCGGGAAGGCCTGCCTATTTGCCAGGACACCGGGATCACGGTGGTTTTCCTGGCAATTGGGCAGGATGTGCATATCACCGGCGGTGATTTGAATGAGGCCGTGGCGGAAGGGGTGCGGCAAGGTTATCGGGATGGCTATTTGCGCAAGTCGATCGTGGCGGATCCGTTATTGCGGGTCAACACCGGCGACAACACACCCCCGGTCATTTACAGCAAAATAGTGCCGGGTGACCAGTTGCGGATTACTGTTGCGCCTAAAGGGATCGGCAGTGAAAACATGAGTGCTATGCGGATGTTGCGCCCGGCCGACGGCCGGGCGGGAG
>DUQP01000027.1 GCA_012837735.1 Bacillota bacterium | reverse complement strand
GTGAGTGTTTTTCGAGCAGAGAAATAACCATTTGGGCAGCAGCTTGTGGGTTACCGGAATGCATGAGTTGGTGGTATAATGTCATTAGGTGGGTACTCTCCCTTCGGTTTTGGATTGGTTCCACAACCATAATACCTTAGGGATACCCACCCTTTGCAATGCTTTTTTTACCCGAATAAAATGCCCTGAACGAAACTCTGGTCGCTCTACAATCTGAGGGCGGGGGCGACCTTGACAAAGTTGGGGTGGGATGCTATTTTTTACTTGAGCCCTTAGCACTCTCCCTCCAGGAGTGCTAAGGGCGCGTCCTGAGGAGATCAGGTGTCAGGAGGCGCTGGGCATGGAAGCACAGCACAGTTTTTCCTGGTTGGATGAACGGAAACGTTCGATTCTCCAGGCGGTGATCGAGGATTTCATAAGCACCGGGGAACCGGTGGGCTCCCGCACGGTGGCGCGGAAATATGAGCTTGGTGTTAGCCCGGCAACCATTCGCAACGAGATGGCTGACCTGGAGGAATTGGGTTACCTGGAACAACCCCATACCTCCGCTGGCCGGTTGCCCTCCGATCTTGGCTACCGCTATTATGTTGATTACCTGATGGAACACCCGCGTCTTTCCAATGACGATATCTGGCGCATCAGACAAATATATGATCGCTGCACGCGCGGGATCGAGACCCTTGTCCAGATTACCACCCAGGTGCTGGCGGAAGTGACTGACTATCTGGCTTTAGTGTTGGCGCCCAGTCTCCTATCAACTGCGGTGAGGGCAATTCAGATTATCCCGCTCAGTCCCGGGCAGGCTTTGTTGCTGGTTGTGACCGAAAACGGGATCGTGGAGAGCCGGGTTTTGCAAGTGCCGCCGGACCTGGATGAGAGTGAATTGGCGCGCATCTCATATGTGTGGCAAAAACACTTGCGCGGGCTGTCTTTAGATCAGATCAGCAGCGCAGTGCTGCGCATGCTGGCCAGTGAAATGAGTGGCTACCGAGCGTTATTGGATCAGATTATGGAACTGCTAGAGCAGGCCTTGAGCCCAAGCGATGAAGAGCGTGTATTCTTGGCTGGGGCCACGAACATCATGAGGCAGCCGGAGTTCCGGGATGTGGAGAAGTTGCGTATGCTCTTGTCCGCTTTGGAACAGCGCGAGATGGTTTGCACCCTGTTGGCAGGGCATGGCTCACAGGATCAGAATATGGACGTGTTTATCGTCATCGGCGGCGAAAACCGGCACCCCGCGGTGCGGGATTGCAGTCTGGTGGTCGCCCCGTACCGGGTTGGTGAGGCCGAAGCAGGTAGGGTTGGGTTGCTCGGCCCACGGCGCATGGAATATGGCCGGGCGGTTTCCGTCACTGAGTATGTGACTACGCATTTGGCGGAGACGCTGACGCGGTTTTGGAAATAACCAGGAATTAGGGTGAATGCTAATGGGGCCAGAGGAAAGGAAAAAAGAGCAAGAAACAGTACCGGAAGAAGGTTTGCAAACGGATCTGGAAACGGAACTGGAAACGGCCCGGCAGGAAGCGGAAGAATATTTAGATCATCTCCGCCGTTTACAGGCGGAGTTCGATAATTATCGCAAGCGGGTGCGGGCGGAGCGGGCAGATTGGGACCGCCAGACGAAGGCGGATGTCTTTCGCAAACTGTTGCCGGTCTTGGATAATTTCGAGCTGGCATTGAAGGCCGGGGAAGATAATGCGGGGGAGTTCCATAAGGGTGTGGCGATGATCCATCGCCAGTTGTTATCTATCCTGGAAGAGGAAGGCGTGACCCCGATCGAAGCTCAAAACTGCCCATTTGACCCGAACGTGCATGAGGCTGTCATGCAAGTGGAAGCCCAGGAGGGTGTGGCAGCAGACATGGTAGTGGAAGAGGTGCGCCGTGGGTATCTGTTTCGGGAGCGGGTGCTCCGGGCAGCAATGGTGAAAGTGTCGAAGTAGCAAGGTGGTTTGCCTGCTGAGATAGCAAAAAGAGGGGGACGTGACATGGCTAAGGTAATCGGGATCGATTTGGGTACGACGAACTCCGTGGTGGCTGTGATGGAAGGTGGAGAACCGACCATCATTACCAATGCTGAGGGGAGCCGTCTGACTCCTTCTGTGGTGGCGTTTGCCAAGAACGGTGAACGTCTGGTGGGTCAGGTGGCCAAACGGCAGGCGGTTTCCAATCCCGATCGCACCATCGTTTCCATCAAGCGACATATGGGCACGGATTACCGGGTCCGGATAGATGATAAACAGTATACGCCGCAAGAGTTGTCGGCCATGGTCTTACAGAAGCTGAAGGCAGATGCGGAGGCATACCTTGGGGAGCAAGTGCACAAAGCCGTGATTACGGTGCCCGCCTATTTCACGGACAGCCAGCGGCAGGCCACAAAGGATGCGGGAACGATTGCCGGTTTGGAAGTCTTGCGGATCATCAACGAACCGACGGCGGCCGCGCTCGCTTACGGGCTGGATAAGGGTGAGGACCAGACGATTCTGGTGTTTGACCTCGGTGGCGGTACATTTGATGTCTCTATTTTGGAACTGGGCGAGGGCGTGTTCCAGGTGAAGGCCACCAGTGGCAACAACCGCCTGGGGGGCGACGATTTCGACCAGCGTTTGATCGACTACATAGCCGGGGAATTCAAAAAGGAGCATGGGATCGATCTGCGCCAGGACCGCATGGCGCTGGAGCGTTTACGGGAAGCGGCGGAAAAGGCCAAGGTGGAACTGTCCAGTGTGTTGACTACCAACATCAACTTGCCCTTTATCACGGCGGACCAGAATGGGCCAAAACATTTGGATGTGAACATCACGCGGGCTAAATTCGAGGAATTGACTGCGGATCTGGTGCAAATGACGATTGGTCCCACCAAGCAAGCTTTGGATGATGCCGGTTTAACGCCGGAAGAAATCGACAAGGTGATCCTGGTGGGGGGGTCCACTCGCATTCCCGCCGTGCAAGAGGCGGTGAAACGGGTGTTGAAAAAGGAACCCTTCAAGGGTATCAACCCGGACGAGGTGGTTTCCATGGGGGCCGCCATTCAGGCCGGCGTACTGGCCGGTGAGGTCAAAGATGTGCTTTTACTGGATGTTACCCCGCTTTCCCTGGGGATCGAGACTCTCGGGGGTGTGTTCACGCGCTTGATCGAGCGGAACACGACCATTCCCACCAAAAAGAGCCAGATCTTCTCGACGGCGGCCGATCATCAGACCAGCGTGGAAATCCACGTCTTACAGGGAGAACGGGCCATGGCGGCCGATAACAAGACTTTGGGGCGCTTTTCGCTGGACGGTATTCCTCCCGCGCCGCGGGGGATACCGAAAATCGAAGTCACATTTGATATTGACGTAAACGGGATCGTGCATGTGTCAGCCAAAGACCTCGGCACTGGCAAGGAGCAGAAGGTGACGATTAAGTCCAGTAGTGGTTTGCGGGATGATGAGATTGAACGGATGGTGAAAGAGGCGGAGTCGCACGCGGAAGCAGACCGCAAACAAAAAGAAGCTGTGGAGGTGCGCAACAACGCCGACAGCTTAGTCTATAATGCCGAGAAAACGATTAAGGACCTGGGCGACAAAGCAGATGCCGGGTTGGTAGAAAAGGTGCAAAAAGAAATTGGCACTGTCAAGGAGACTCTGCAGGGCGATGATATTGAGCGTATCAAGTCCGCTGCTGAGGGCTTGGCCAACGTTCTGTATGAATTATCCGCAAAGGTGTATGCCGATGCCGGGGCCCAGGCGGAGGGCGAGCATGAGAGCGGTTCCGATGAGAACGTGGTCGATGCCGAGTATGAGATGAAGGACGATGATACCCAGTAACCGGACCGAACAAGGTGGATGAGCATGGCGGATAAACGCGATTTCTACGAAGTGCTCGGGGTGGAGCGGAGCGCCAGCCAGGATGAAATCAAGAAAGCCTACCGCCGTTTGGCCAGGCAGTACCACCCGGATGCCAACCCGGGCGATCCGAATGCTGAGCAGCGCTTCAAAGAAATCAATGAAGCTTATCAAATCCTTGGCGATGAAGAAAACCGGGCCCGTTATGATCGGTTCGGGCATGCCGGGACTGAAGGCGGCGGCCCAGGAGGGTTCGGTGATTTCGCCGGGGGATTCGGTGCTTTCGATGATATCTTTGATATGTTCTTCGGCGGGGCGCGCGAGGCCAGGGGGAGTACGGCTGTAAGGGGAGCGGATCTGCGCGTTGATTTGCAGATCAGTTTCACCGAGGCGGCGTTTGGTACTGAAAAAGAGGTCCAGGTGACCCGGACTGCCCATTGCGATATGTGTAGCGGGTCGGGAGCAAAGCCGGGTACGGGGCCCATCCCGTGTGTGCGTTGCGGCGGGAGCGGTCAGGTGCGGGTGTCCCGGAGCACCCCTTTGGGCAGCTTCGTCAGTGTGCGCACCTGTGACCGTTGCCATGGGCTGGGTGAGATCGTGGAAGAACCCTGCCCGCACTGTCAAGGCACCGGGCGGGTGCGCAAAAAGCGCCATATCAAGGTCAAAGTGCCCGCTGGGGCGGATAACGGGGCCCGCTTGCGTATAGCTGGGGAAGGCGATGCCGGGCTGCGCGGAGGGCCAAGCGGTGACCTCTACGTGTTCATAACGGTGGCGCCCCACCCGGTATTTGAAAGGCATGGCGATGACGTCATAGTGCGGGTGGGGATCGGGATCGCCCAGGCGGCTCTCGGCACTGAAATTCAGGTGGAGACATTGGACGGGATGACAAAACTGAATATACCACCCGGGACGCAAAGCGGGGCAACTTTCCGGTTAAGAAACAAGGGTATCCCGCACCTGCGGGGGAGCGGTCGGGGGGACCAGCATGTGCACGTGCAGGTGCGGGTACCGAAAAAATTGACCCCCAAGCAACGTGCCTTGCTGCAGGAATACGCTGAGGAAACGGGCGAATTAGTAAATGGCGGCAAGGAGAAGGGGTTTTTCGGTAAAGTGAAAGATGCCTTTGGGGTATGAAGAAGAAACAAGGCCGGCGCGCCGCCGGCCTTGTTTCATTGGGACAGGGAAAACCCCATTTTGGTCAAAACTAGTGACTGAGGGGGACTGCTATGAATTGGTGGGAAATAAATATCCATACCACGGCCGAAGCGCAGGAGGCAGTGGGGGAAATTCTCCGCTCCCTGGGGGCCGCCGGGACTGTCGTCTCGGACCGGGACCCCGGGCAACTGTCAACGGTCAGGGCTGAACCCCAAAATCTGGTCGTGTCAGCTTATTACCCGCAGGTTGATCAATCGCCCAGGCCGGACAGTTTGGTCAAAACGGTGCAGGAACGTTTGCGGAAGCTGCCGCAGTACGGGTTGGCGGTCGGACCGGGGCGCGTTACTTGGCGAGAAGTGGCGGAACGGGACTGGGAAACAGCTTGGCAGGCCTTTTGGCATCCCACACGCGTCGGCCCAGGGATGGTAATCGTGCCTAGCTGGGAGGAATATCAACCGCAAGCGGGCGATTTGGTGATCAAACTTGATCCGGGGATGGCTTTTGGCACTGGTACCCACCCCACAACCCGAATGTGTTTGGAGATATTGCAAACATATTGCCGGACTGGCGATAGGGTATTGGATCTTGGTACTGGTTCCGGTATTCTGGCTGTGGCGGCTGCTTTGTTGGGCGCCCGGGAAGTCTTGGCGGTGGATGTGGACCCAGTGGCGGTGCGGGTGGCGGAACAAAATGTGGTTCGTAACCGGGTGACCGGAGTTCTGGCGCGCCAAGGTGACTTGAACGATGATTTCCCGTGGCCGGCTGATTTGGTGTTGGCCAACATCACGGCGGAGGTGTTGGCAGGTTTTTCGCCGCGGTTGCGTGGCCTATTAACAGCTGCCGGGCTGGCTGTCCTGGGCGGTATCATCGCCGAGCGGGTCGGCTTGGTGCAAGAAGCCCTGGCTGGGACTGGTTTGATTGTGAAGGAGCGATATCAGGAAGGCGAGTGGGTGACACTGGTGGTGGGAGCATGAGCCACCGTTTCTTCATTCCAGCGCAAAACATCAGGGGTGCCAAAGCTATCCTGGTCGAGGAACAAGCTCATCAGATCGGCCGGGTACTGCGGTTGCTCCCCGGTGAACAACTGTTCTTGATAGCCAACGGGGTGGAATATCAGGCTGAAATCACCGCCTGTGGAGCCAATCGGGTAGAATGCCGTTTGCTGGGCAGCAGGCTGCCGGAGCGTGACCCGGAATTAACGGTCACAGTCATCCAGTGTTTGCCGAAGGGCGACAAAATGGACCTGATTATCCAGAAGGCTACAGAACTGGGTGCGGCCCGCATATGGCCGGCTCTGTCCCAGCGTACTGTGAAACGGCCGGCAGGTGAACGGGCGGCCAAACAGCAGCGGCGGTGGGAGAGGATCGCCGTGGAAGCGGCTGAGCAATGCGGGCGTTTGCGTTGGCCTGAGATAGCGGAACCATGTCCTCTGCCAGAGTTGTTGGCGGATTCGCCGGGCCCTGGGGTAGTGGCCTGGGAAGGAGAGGGGGATGCCAGCCTGAAAGATCATTTGCAGGCGTTGCGGGAAACGCCATCTTTAACGGTGTTGGTAGGGCCGGAGGGCGGTTTGACAGAACAGGAAGTGGTGATGGCGCAAGCAAGCGGTTTGCAGCCGGTCTCATTGGGACCACGCATCTTGCGGGCTGAGACAGCGGTGATTGCCCTGTTGACGGCAATCATGTATGAGCTCGGAGACATGGGAGGATTGCCGCGGTGAGTGGGCGCGTAGCATTTTACACCCTTGGTTGCAAGGTCAACCAGTATGACATGGTCGCTATGCAGGAGGTGTTCCGACGGGCCGGCTATGAAGTGGTGGGCCATGATGAAAGCCCGGATGTGTTCGTGGTCAACACCTGTGCCGTGACGGCCCGCAGCGAGCAAAAAGCTCGCCAGGCGATCCGCCGGTTCCGGCGGGAAAACCCGGCTGCCCTGATTGCCCTGGGAGGATGCTATGCTCAGGTAGCCCCAGAGGCGGCCGCGGCTTTGCCGGAAGTGGACCTGGTGTTTGGGATTGGCGAGCGCGGTCAGCTGGTGGAATTGGTGCAGGGACTGCGCCGGCGGGACGCGCATCCAGTCTGCCTGGTGGGCGATGTGGAGGATTTACAGCGGTTTGACGAGGCCTGGATCGCGGATTGGAATGAGCGGGCGCGGGCTGTTTTGAAGGTGCAGGAGGGTTGCCGGCAGTTTTGTGCATATTGTATAGTGCCGTTTGCCCGGGGTCCACAACGCAGCCGTCCCCTGGCGGAGGCGGTGGCAGAAGCGCAGCGCTTGGTGAGGGCCGGTTATCGCGAAATCGTGGTTGCCGGGGTCCATCTCGGCGCCTATGAAGGCGGCTTGGTGGCCTTATTACGGGCACTGGCCGGCATTGAGGGTTTGTGGCGGATTCGGCTGAGTTCGCTGGAGCCAATGGACATCGAACCGGAGTTGTTCGCTCTGCTGGGGTCTGGGGATCGTTTTTGTCCGCATTTGCACTTGCCTTTGCAAAGCGGCAGTGATGACGTATTACGCCGCATGCGTAGACCATATGACACGGCGTATTTCGCCCGTTTGGTGGAGACGGCCCGCCGACACATCCCAGACCTGGCCATCACGACTGATGTGCTGGTGGGTTTCCCCGGGGAAAGCGAGGAGGATTTCCGGGCCACCTATGATTTCTCGCGTCAGATCGGTTTCAGTCGTTTGCATGTTTTTACATATTCTCGCCGTCCCGGCACGGCGGCCGCTGCCATGCCCGGGCAGTTGCCGAATAGCGTTAAGAAAGAGCGCAGCAAATTATTGATGAAGTTGGGCGAGGAATTGGCGGAGGACTTTCACCGCCGTTACCTGGGCCGTGTCCTGTCGGTCTTAGTGGAAGAAAGACAAGGGGGCTACGTGACCGGCTACAGTCCGAACTACATTCGGGTGAGGGCGAAAGCCGATCGAGATATTAACACATTGGTGCCGGTACGGATCACGCATGTCACCAGCGCCGGCGCCGCGGGAGAGTTGGCGGAATAGACCTGCGAGGGGGGAGAAAAGTGGCCACTGTTGCGCAAGTGATGGCCCGGCGCTTGCGGAGCGCAGGTTGTGATGTGGTGTTTGCATATCCCGGAGGCGAAGTGTTGGCGGTCCTGGATGCTGTGCAGGCAGAAGGGATGCGGGTTGTGTTGGCCAAGCACGAAGCGGCCGCTGCTTTCATGGCCGCTACTTATGGTGGCATGACAGGCCGACCGGGAGTGTGTCTGGCGACATTGGGACCAGGGGCCACGAACTTGGTGAGCGGCGTGGCACATGCTTATTTGGATCGCTGCCCTGTAATCGCCATTGCCGGTCAGCTGAAGACGGATTTTCAGGGGATCGCTACCCATCAATACCTGGACTTGAATCAGTTGTTTGCTCCGATCACAAAGTGGTGCCAGACAGTGACGGCCGGCAACGTCGGGGCAGTGGTTGATAAAGCGATGCGCATTAGCCTGATGGGGCGGCCAGGGCCGGTATTGTTGCAGGTGCCCAGCGATGTCGCGGGTGCCGAGGCCCCGGTTGGTCATTGGAGCGGTGGATCTGCCCGGCTGTTGGAAGGGAAGGGGGGCGGCAGGACCGCTTATGGGGTGGACCCGTTCGCTTTACAGAACGCCGGGCAGCTGTTGACAGAGTCACACTATCCGGTGCTGGTGGCTGGTCTGGCTGCCGGCCCGGTCGCAGATGCCGTGAGGCGGTTTGCCGAGACTGGCGGGGTGCCGGTTGTGACCACCCCGAAAGGGAAAGGCGTTATACCGGAAGACCACCTCCTGTCAGCAGGGGTGATGGATGTCGCTTTCGGCAGCGACCAGGTGCGGGAGTTGCTAGATCAGGCCGACCTTGTGCTGGCCGTCGGGCTTGATGCCAGTGAATTGATGAAGCCTTGGGCATGGGATTGCCCGGTCATTCACATTGACCGCCTGCCGAATATCGACTGTTATTATCAAGCGGATGTGGAGCTGGCCGGCGATATGGCGGCGGGCCTGCGGGCTTTGGCCGAGGGAGTGCGACGTTTCCACTGGCCAGAGGGAATCGGCAGTGAGACGCGCCAGCGAGTATTGGCCGCCATTAATCCGCCGGGTGAGGGTCTGTCGATTACGCAGGCGCTGTTGCAGGTGCGCGCAGGCACCCCGCGGGCGGCGATTATCACCTGTGATGTGGGGGCCCATAAGCTCGCTGCCGGGCAAACGCTGCCCGTATATCACCCAAACAGCTTTTTGGTCTCAAATGGCTTGTCGTCCATGGGGTACGCCCTGCCGGCGGCCGTGGCGGCCGCTTTGGCGCGGCGTGATGTGCCGGTCCTGGCCTTGGTGGGAGATGGCGGTTTAGGGATGTATCTAGGGGAACTGGAGACGATCGTTCGGGAAGCACTACCGGTAGTGGTGTGTGTTTTTATAGATGAGACGCTCAGCTTGATTCGGATCCATCAGGACCGGCGCGGTCTCAACCACACGGCGGTAAAGTTCCAGAATCCGGATCTGCCGGCACTGGCGCGGGCATTTGGCATGACCGGCCTGTCCGCTGCCGGCGCAGGGCAATTATCGGCGCAGGTGGCTAAGGCCTTTAATGATGGGAGTCCGGCCTTGTTGGCCATTCCAATCAATGAAGCGCGCTATCCTGGTTAGAAAAATGTTGAGGGGGTTGGGTTTGTGCAAAAGCGTTGCCGAGTTGGGGTCATTTATGGGGGGCGCTCCGGCGAGCACGAGGTTTCCCTGGTATCCGCCGCTTCCGTGATGCGGGCGATCGACCGAGAGCGATTTGACGTAGTACCGATTGCGATTGACAAGAACGGCCGTTGGCTAAGGGCGCAGTTTGATGGCACACAGGCGGTGGCGACAGGAGAACCGGTAGCTTTGCTGACTGACCCCACAAACCCTCGTTTGGTTTCCTTAGCCGGGGAGCGGGTTGAGCAGATCGACATCTTCTTCCCCGTCTTGCACGGTACCTTTGGGGAAGATGGCACGCTACAGGGGCTGTTGGAGATGGCGGGAGTCCCTTACGTAGGTGCCGGAGTGTTGGCCAGCGCGGCCGGGATGGACAAAGGGATCATGAAGGCATTGTTTGCCCAGGCGGGTTTGCCGCAAGTTCCGTATCAGGTGTTGTTGCGCAGCGAATGGGAGCGGTCACCGGCAAAGATAGTGCAGCGCCTCGAAGGGACCCTGGCTTACCCGATGTTTGTGAAACCGGCCAATCTGGGTTCAAGTGTGGGGGTGAGCAAAGCGCTGGACCGGGCGCAACTCAATGTGGCTATTGCAAAGGCGGCGGCATATGATCGGCGTTTGATTGTGGAGCAAGGGGTGGTTGCGCGCGAGATCGAGTGCAGTGTGTTGGGGAATGACGAGCCTTGTGCTTCCATCCCGGGTGAAATCGTGCCCTGCAATGAATTCTATGATTACCGGGCGAAATATGTGGATACTGGCTCTGAGCTGCTGATTCCCGCTCCCCTGGCAGATGATGTGGTTGCTGAGGTCCAAAAATTGGCCATCAAAGCTTTCCGGGCGATCGACTGTTCTGGCATGGCCAGGGTGGACTTTTTCCTGGAAAAGGACAGCGGACGGGTTTTGGTGAACGAAATCAACACTATTCCAGGTTTTACGGCCATCAGTATGTATCCGAAATTATGGGAAGCGAGTGGGCTTTCGTATCGAGATCTGCTTACGCGTTTGCTCACATTGGGCTGGGAAAGATTCCAGGATAGAAGTCGCTTGCGTACGTCGTATAATTGAATGGAAAAGGATTTCTTCGTTGCGACGCGAAATATTTGCATGCAAACTGGGTTATGTGCTAAGCTAGATTTTGCATAACCCTGCGCTTTCCCCGTTAGGTTTCGGGGTGAGAGCGAGCAGGAGAGGGGGTGGAGAAGTATGTCTGATTGTCTTTTTTGCAAAATCGTGGCTAAGGAGATTCCGGCTCAAATCGTGTATGAAGACGATGATTTGCTTGCCTTCAAAGACATCAACCCCCAAGCTCCGGTGCACTTGCTTGTCATTCCGAAGGAACACATTGCTTCGTTGGCAGAGGCAACCCCTGCCCAAGCGGGCCTGTTAGGCAAATTGGTCCTGCGGGTGAAACTGTTGGCACAAGAGCAAGGGCTGGCAGAAGACGGGTATCGGGTTGTAGTCAACTGCCGGGACCTGGGCGGACAAACAGTGCCACACCTACATTTCCATTTGTTAGGTGGGCGTTTTATGACATGGCCGCCAGGTTAGAATTTTAATCGTTTTTGTGTTCAGAGAAGTACATTGGCCGAGACCAGATATGCGGTCCTGATCCGCGTTGGCCATTGCGAGGGGAGGGGGAGGGCGGGGTGACCCAGGTTATTATTCGGGAAAACGAGAGCCTTGACAGCGCTTTGCGGCGTTTCAAGCGTCAATGTCAACGGTCTGGGATTCTGCGGGATGCTCGCCGCAAGGAACACTACGAAAAACCGAGCGTGCGGCGCAAGAAGAAATCCGAGGCGGCAAGGCGCAACAAACGTAGATACAGATGAGACATGGCCCCGGCCCACAGAGCCGGGGCTGTTTGAATCTCAGGAAAGAGGTGTGGTTGATGAGTTTGAATGAGCGGCTGCAAAAAGATATGGTGCAGGCCATGAAAGCAGGGCCGGAGGGGAAGGCCGCCCTGGCAGTGATCAGGATGACGCGCGCTGCTCTGAAAAACGCCGAAATCGAAAAAGGGCGGGAGCTGAATGAGGAAGAGGAGCTGGTGGTCCTGGCCAGGGAGGTCAAGCAGCGCCGGGATGCGTTAGTCGAATTTGAACGGGGGTGCAGACCTGATCTTGTACAGGCCACCAAGCTAGAAATCTCCATTCTGGGAAAATACCTGCCGCAACAGATGGGGGAAGGAGAAATTACAGCCCTGGTCCAGCAGGTGATTGCCGACACAGGCGCGACGGGACGCGGTGATTTGGGCAAAGTGATGAAGCAACTCATGCCGCGGCTGAAAGGACGCGCGGATGGCCGTTTCGTGAACGAAATTGTCCAGCGCCTATTGAGTGACGAGCGGCCGTGAAATGCGGCGGATTCTATCCGCCAGTTCATAGTATTCTGCTCCCTCTGGCACATAGGGTTGGCACTCGTTGATGATGGCCGGTGTTACCGACAGACTGTTAATCCCTTGCGGGGTAATCTGGGCTTCCAGAATCATGCTGCGACAGGTTACCGGGCGGGCCTGATCCATGATGAAATTGCCCAGGCTGTAGACGATCACAGTGCCTTGATAGTATTCAAATCCCTGAATGGCGTGCGGGTGGGAGCCCAGGATTAAATCGGCGCCCGCATCTGCCAGAGCGTGTGCCAGGTAGCGTTGCTCTTCGTTGGGCATTTCCACATATTCGTCCCCCCAGTGGCAGGCGACGATCACCACATCTGCTTCGGCACGGGCCTTGTTAATGTCTGTTTTGATTTGTGCCAGGTGCTCACGCCCTAAACAGGCTACACCCGGCAGATCCGGTCCGGCGGCGAAGCTGCGGTTGTATTCCCACGACCAGAAAAGGTCTCCGAATTGGCTGTATCCCAAAAAAGCAAGCCGCACTCCGTTGTGATTTATGATTAGCGGCCGGTGCGCCTCGTCCGTGTTGCGGCCGGCGCCGCAATAGGTGATGCCGCTCTCATGCAAAGCATCTAGGGTTTCCAGTAGCAATTCACTGTCATAGTCTAGGATATGGTTGTTGGCCAGGGTGACGGCATCGATTCCCGCTTCGGCCATGGTCGCAGCCAGAGCGGGATCCGCGCGAAACCAAATACCTTTGCCGGGTATGGGGGTGCCGCCTGTGCCGAGCGGCGACTCAAGATTGGCAAATGTCACGTCTGATCTTTGTAAGTAAGGGGTGACGCGCATAAATGGGTAATCAGCGCCGAATTCGGTAATGCGCCGTTCCACTGCCCGGCCGAGCATGATATCGCCCACGGCCGTCAGGCTCAGGCACGGTTCATCCCCTTGCATAAGCGCTTTCCCGTCACCCTGCAGCCACGCTGTCAGGCTGGCGACGGCATCTCGGTTGGGGAAGCGACGTCTTTCCAGGATCGGGGCCATGATACCCCTGTGGGTTGGTCTTTCCACCAGCCAAAGGGGTTGCTGCAATGGGTAGCGGCCGGCCTCGAGGTCATGACCGTAAGGGCTTACCCCGTCTATGCTCAGCGCCCGCCAACCGGGCCCGAGATTGATTCTCTCCCCGACGAGAATATGATTTGCTTCCAGATCCGCCGGTGCCTTGGGCTGTTCTTGACCGGGACCGGGGAGCCGAACCTCAAAATTTTCACCCTGGACCATAATCTGGGCATCAATTGCTGCCAGGATTTCTCGTGCTGTCTGGCTGGTGATGTCTTGCAGTGGGTGCAAAAATGGCACTGCCAGAACTGGATAACGATTGGCTACCACGAAACCGTCCAGACCCGGTGGTTGCTCGCTGAGCAGGGCAAGGTCAGCGGCACCGCTGGCAATGGCGGTGATGGCCGTTTGTTTATCGACCTGCTCGATATGAAGATCAATACCCAAATGCGCGCTTTGATCCCGGATGTCCATTTTGGCTGGTGCTAATTCCGCATCTATTAGCATAATCACCTGATTCCGATCCCGCCATGGTGCACCGGCTGTCAGCCAGGCAGTGAGTATGGCACTGGCGACGAACAACCCGCCGATGATGATGGCGATGGCCCAGTTGCGGCCTGTGTTACCGCCTTGGTGGCGACCGCCAAGGTCGCTATGGTCAGTGCTCTTCATTGCACAGCACCTGCACTTTCATACTTGATACTTGACAAATTCCGCATCCGGGGCTGTTAACCTTCTTCCCGGTCATAACGCATACCGCCGGGCATACAGATATGCCGAGAGAAAGGAGAGGGGAAGGGGTGCGGTATCGAAAGGCGTTGCGGTTTGGCCTGGCCAGCATGTTCGAGTTGCCCCAGGATCTGGTACTCGATATGCCCAGGATTACCATTATCGGTTCTTTGCAAGTAACGGTACAGAACCACCGCGGTCTGTTGGAATACCGGCCGGATCGCGTTGTGATTGGCATTTCCGGGGGGCAGCTGCTTGTCACCGGGGAAGAGATGGTGATTGCCACCATTCAGGAGGAAGAGGTTTGTGTGACGGGCATTCTCCAATCCGTGGTGTTCGAGGGTGGCCTGTTACGCCCCGATGAGCCAGACCACGAATGAGGTGAGATCATGCTGCTGGGCAGGTTGTGGCGATTCCTGGCCGGGTACCTGGTGGTGAGCGTGCAAGGCCCATTCTTGGAACGCTTTTTGAATTTGGCGATTAAGCGGGGTTTCGCCGTTTGGCAGATTGAACGGCAGGAGCATGAGCTTAGGTTACGGATGGAGATAGAAGATTTCTTTGCCATCAGGCCTGTGGCCAGGTTGACCCATGCCCGGGTGCGCATCGTGCGGCGAGCAGGGCTGCCTTTCATAGCCATGCGCCTGCAAAGGCGGCGCGCTCTTATGGCCAGCGCGTTGTTTTTTTGTATAGTACTATACACGCTTTCGTCGTTCATTTGGTTTGTGGATGTGCGGGGCACGGAAACGGTTACACCGGAGACAGTGGTCGTCGCAGCGGCCGGCCTTGGTCTCAAACCCGGTGTCCTGCGCTGGCAGGTCGATGAGCAATTCTTGGAAAATGAGCTTCCCAAGCTGGTGCGGGGTGTATCGTGGGTCGGCATCACCCGCCGCGGCACGAGGGTGGTCGTAGAAGTGGTGGAGAAGGAGCTACCACCGCCACCAGCACTGGCACCTCCTGTGCGCATATTCGCCAGGAAAGACGCTTTAATCACCCACATCCTGGCCATAAACGGCGTGGCCGTGGTTGAGCCCGGTGACACTGTAGCGGCTGGTGATCTCTTGTTGCGGGGCTATTTGACCGGTGAAGCGCCTGTCCCCACGGACGCGCCGGAGTCGGCGGCATTTATCAGCCCGGCGGAGGGAACGGTGCGCGGGCGCGTTTGGTATGGGGAGGAGGCTGTGGTGCCGCTGATTCAACGCATTCCCATCCAAACGGGGCGTCAGTACCGGGTAACAACATTGAAAATCGGGCAAAAGGAGATAATGCTAACAGGCCGGAACAAGCCGCCCTTTGCCCATGGGCAACAACGGATAGAACGCCGTTCCCTGCCGGGGTGGAGGAGTATCCAAATTCCTGTCGAAACAACAATCATTACCTGGTCTGAGATTATTTTCGGTACGGAGCGACTTACGCCCGAGCAAGCCAGGGAACGCGCCCGGGCTGAGGCATATGGCAAGATCGCTACTTCCCTCCCTGCCGGAGCGAATATTTTGCGGGTGATGGACAGGGTGGTGGAAGGCGAGCAAGGGAGCGTCACCGTGCGTGTGACGGTGGAAGTGGAAGAAGAAATTGGCATGCCAGGTGAGGAGAAATGGGTCGTGCCAGAGGAGCCTGCTCAAACATAGATTTTGCATGACGGAGGGATGTGCGCTTTTGGAGGAAAAGTTTGAAAAAAGGGTATACACGGAGAGCAATGCGGAAGCCATCAGCCTGTTCGGCCATTACGACCAAAACCTGCGCCGGATTGAAGAGAGTTTTGCGGTCACGATCATTCCTCGTGGCAACGAATTGGTGATCACGGGGCGCCAGGCAGAGGTTGAGCGGGTGGCTTCCCTTTTTGATCGTTTGCTTGGCATGGTGCGAAATGGGATGCCGGTCACTATCCAGGAAGTGAACTACGCCATCCGTCTCACCAAGGAAGGCGAGCAGCAGCAATTGGACGAGCTGTTGGATGATCATGTAATTGTGACGCCGCGCGGGAAACGGATTAAGGCAAAAACGGTCGGTCAGCGTCGCTACCTAGAGGCAATCAGCAACAACGGATTGACATTTGGGATTGGCCCGGCTGGCACAGGCAAGACATACCTGGCCATGGCCAAAGCGGTGGCAGCCCTCAAGGACAGGCGCGTGACTAGAATCATCCTGACCAGACCGGCGGTGGAGGCGGGGGAGAAACTGGGTTTTCTGCCCGGGGACTTGCAGGAGAAAGTCGATCCTTATCTGCGCCCGCTTTATGATGCTTTGTTTGACATTATGGGCGGGGAGACATATGAAAAGTTTCTCCAGCGCGGTTTAATCGAAGTGGCTCCGCTGGCTTATATGCGCGGGCGCACATTAGATGATTCGTTTGTGATTCTGGACGAAGCCCAAAACACCACCCCGGAACAGATGAAGATGTTTCTGACCAGGTTGGGCTTTGGTTCGCAGGCGGTCGTAACGGGTGATATTACCCAGATCGACTTGCCCCGGGGCGTGTCATCCGGGCTGGAACAGGCGCGGCGAATCTTGGCGGGGATTGAAGGAATTGCCTTTGTTTATCTGACTGACAAAGATGTGGTCCGGCACCCGCTGGTACAAAAGATTATCTTAGCCTATGAACGTTTTGGACGGGAAGAGGGAAACGGATCCGAGCAGATGGGGTAAGGAGGGTAACGGGTGCCGGATTGGTTGCGTAATGCTCTACCACGAATGGGTCGGCGCTTGTTTGGCCGGCGCCCGCTCAGGCGCCTGGCCTGGGCGCTGATTATGTTTGTGTTTCTGGCGGCGGTTTTGGCAGCCAACCTCGTCCCGGAACAGCTCTCTTTGCAGGTTGGGGATATTGCTCCCCGTGACATCAAGGCCAACCGGCAGCTGATCAATCCGGTGGAGACGCAGCGGCGCCAACAACAAGCTGCTGATCAAGTGCAACCGGTCTACGACAATGATGCCTCTGTTTTGGAGAACGCGCTGGCACGCACGACGGATATTTTCGATACCGTGGCGACCGTGCGGGAGCGCAGCGGTAGCGTGACGACGAAGATAGAGGTTTTGGCCCGGGAGCTGAGTGTGACAGCCAGCAATGAGGAATTACGTGCTGTACTGCAGGCTGCGCCGGAGACATTAGGCCAGGCGCGCGCGGAAACGGAAGCAATTTTGCACAGAGTGCTGGAAGGCACGATTACCCAGGAAAGTCTCGATACGGCACGCCGCCTGGCGGCGACAGACGCCAAGCAGCAGCTGGGGGAAAATGCGGTGGCAGACTTCGTTGCCGCCGTGGTCACGCAACTGGTGGAGCCGAATGCGGTCTTCAACCAGGCGGAGACTCTCCAACGGCGGCAAGAGGCAATGGCCAATGTGGAACCCGTGCGCATCCTGAAAGGGCAGATCATCATTCAGGACGGGCAGCCGGTAACACATGAGCAGATCGAAATATTGCGGGCCGCTGGTCTGCTTGATCACCGCAGCAGTTATAAGACGGTTGTTGGAGCAGTGCTATTGTCACTGTTGCTAGCGGCGTTTGTCACCATCTATCTCTTTCAGTTCCGACGCCGCATGTTCCAAAATGAACGCCAGGTAGCGACCATTTGCTTGGTCGTGATCGTGGCCACATTGTTGTCATTGATGGTGAAATCAGTCTCAGGTTATTTAATGCCGGTGGGAGCGGCCACCATGTTGTTGACCATTTTGCTTGGACCGCAGGTGGCGTTGGTCACTGGCACTGCGCTGGGTCTTTTTTTGGGGATGCTGACTGGCAATGACCTGGGGATCGCAGTAGTGGCCATCATGGGGGGCGCGGTGGGCGTGTTTGCCGTCAGCCGGACTGGACAGCGCTCCACCTTGACCTGGGCCGGCGTCCAGGTGGGTATGGCGAATGCCCTGGTGATTGTCGGCCTTAATCTATTGGCAGGTAACCCCTTCTCACAGTTGGCGGCTTGGAAAGAAGTCATGTGGGGGATGGTGAATGGTGTCCTGTCTGTGGTCCTAACGCTGGGATCGCTACCATTTTTCGAGGGTTTCTTCGGCATCATCACTTCTTTCAAACTGCTTGAGCTGTCGAATCCGAACCAACCATTATTGAGACGGTTACTGTTGGAGGCGCCTGGAACATATCACCACAGTATCATCGTCGGTAATATGGCGGAAGCGGCGGCGGAATCGGTCGGCGCTAACCCGCTGCTGGCAAGGGTCGGGGCACACTACCACGATATCGGCAAGTTGAAACGGCCATTTTTCTTCGTAGAGAATCAATTTGGGGGCGAGAATCCGCACCAAAAAATTGCGCCCTCTTTAAGCGCTTTGATCATCACAGCGCATGTCAAGGATGGTGCGGACATGGCACGTGATTACGGTTTGCCGCAGGCGGTGATTGATATCATCCGGCAGCACCATGGTTCAACGCTGGTGTCCTATTTTTATTGTCGCGCGACGGAAAATGGCCATGCCGAGGCAGTGGATGAGAGCGCCTTCCGATACGATGGACCATTGCCAGAGTCGAAGGAAGCGGCCATCGTAATGTTGGCCGACTCGGCAGAGGCGGCGGTGCGTTCACTGAACAACCCGACAAAAGGGCGCATTGAAGGCATGGTCCGGCGTTTAACAAAAGAGCGCTTGGATGACGGTCAGCTTGACCGCTCAGATCTTACGTTGCGGGATTTGGATGCCATCGCTCGCAGCTTTGTGGCGGTGCTGAGTGGGATTTTCCATCCCCGCATCGAGTACCCGGATATGATCAAGGAAGTGAAGGGGCGTACCAAGGAAGAAAAGGGCAAGGATGAATCCTTGGATGGAGAGGAAGGCGGGCATGATGCCGGTCCTGCTGGAAAACCGACAGCAGATGATCCCGCTCACGGATGAGTTGGCTGACCTGGTTATCAAAGCGGTCACATGCGGGTTGGCACTGGCTGGTATGAGTGAGGCCGAAGTGGGGATCACATTGGTGGATGACGAAACGATTGCGCAGTTGAACTCCGACTATCGCGGCATTGCTGCCAAGACGGATGTGTTGTCGTTTTCCCAGTTAGAGGGGGAGGCGATGCCGACTGTGGGGGGGCAACTATTGGGTGACATCGTCATCTCTTTGCCCACTGCTCAGGCCCAAGCGCAAGAATATGGTCATTCGTTAGCGAGAGAGGTTTGCTATTTGGCGGTCCACGGATTGTTGCATCTGCTCGGTGCAGACCATGGTGCGCAGATGCGAGCTCGGGAAGAGGAGATTTTGCAACAGGTGGGGTTGGCACGGCATGCGTGAGCGACCGATCCTGATCAGTTTTCGGGATGCGCTGCGGGGGTTGGGGGCGGTTTGGCGGGCGGAGCGCAATTTTCGCATCCACACTGCCGCAGCTTATGGGGTATTGTGGGGAGCTTGGTTGTTGGGGCTCTCCTTTTTAGAGTGGGTGGCTTTGGTGTTGACAATTGGCTTGGTACTGACGATGGAAGTCTGGAACACGGTGCTTGAGGCGGTGGTAGACCTTTCGTCGCCAGAGTGGAACGATTTGGCGCGCTGGACGAAGGATGCCGCAGCAGGCGCCGTGTTTTTGGCAGCGGCGGGGGCGATTGCGACTGGTGTACTGGTTTTCGGACCCCGTTTATTGGTCCCTGGGTTGATTTGGCGTGCGTTGTTAGCAAGGGGCTGGTTGGCGGGGATTGCCGCTTTGCCCTGGTTTGGGTTGGTGGCGACCATTTTTTTGCCTCGCAAAGAACGACCGACCGTTCGGTAAGGGTGGGGGTGAGAGAATGCGGCGGTTTCTGATTACCGGCATGGTCGTGCTCCTGCCGGTAATGGCTAGTCTGTACCTGATTTGGCTGTTTTTTTCGTTTTTTGATCATTTGTTTGCACCTGTAGGTCAATACCTTTTTGGGCGGCCACTCCCCGGGGTGGGGGTATTCTTGACTTTATTATTAGTGCTCGGGACAGGGATGCTGGCGACGAATTTTCTTGGCCGGCGCGTGATAGATCTGGTCGGATGTTTGTTGGCGCGGCTGCCATTGGTGGGCAGCATCTACCGGGCCATGAAACAAATCGTAGATGCCTTTTCGCAGCCGCATCAGACGGCTTTCAAGCGGGTGGTGCTGGTCGAATATCCGCGTCAGGGTTGCTATACGATCGGATTTTTCACAGGGTGGCCAAAGGGCGAATTGGCGATGATGGGGGATGAGCAGTTGGTGAGCGTTTTCTTGCCCACCACTCCCAATCCGACTTCTGGATGGCTATTATTGCTCCCGGAGCGGGACATTACTTATTTGCAAATGCCAGTGGAAGAAGGACTGAAGCTGGTGATCTCCGGGGGCGTGACCGCCGCCCGTGCTCGGGAAATGGCGGTTGTCCAACCAGGCGGCCGGATGGGAACTTGCTGATGGGAGTGGTGGGAATGCGTTGGGCGCGTTGGACAGTTTTTTTCTTGCTAGTCGGGCTAATGTGTTTTTTCCTGGTCGGGTGCGGGAATGACCCGCAGGCAGGAGTTGAGCCCCAGGAGCCAGTGATTGAAGAACCTCCGCCGCCACCTCCGCCGCCCATGGATATTTCTCCCTTCAGCGGCCAGTTGGAATTGCTGGAGCGGTTAGAGCGGCGACCAGTGGCGGTGATGATCGATAATGATCCCGTGACAAGGCCACAAGCCGGGCTCGCCCAGGCAGATCTGGTGTTTGAGGCTCTGGTGGAGGGGGGAACGACGCGCTTTATGGCTGTCTACCTGCAGGCAGAACCGGAGCTGGTCGGACCGGTACGCAGCGCCCGGCACTACTTCGCTCAAATAGCTTTAGGTCTGGACGCCATATATGCGCATGTCGGCGGGAGCCCCCAGGCGCATCAGTTCATTACCGAACACAAAATGGGGGACTTTAACGACGTGTTGGGTACGGGTTTCGGCTGTTTTTGGGTGGACAAAAATAAGAAACGCCCTTACAGTACATTCACGAGCGTGCCGATGTTACGGGAAAAGGCCGAGCAAAGGGGTTTCCGTGCCGGCGGTGTGCCGGATCAGCTTTTTTCTTTTCGCTCCGGCGATCAAGCGTTGGCGGGCGACCCCGTTACTAATTTGACAATTCACTACCCGGGATATTTGCAGACGCGGGTGGGTTATCGGTATACACCATCAGGTGATTATTTGCGCTATGTGGGAGGGCAACCGCACCGTGATGCTGCCACAGGGGAACAGCTGCGGGCAGACAATATTCTTGTGCTGTATGTTGAGACATGGGCGATCCCCGGTGACCAACAGGACCGGATTGATATGGATTTGGTCGGCTCCGGGGCGCTGGATTGTTTCAGCGGTGGTCATCTTTATACAGGGACATGGTCCAAAGCTTCAGTCTCAGCACCATTAAAATTCCAGGGCCAGCAGGGCCGTCTGGAATTAACAGCGGGGAAAACCTGGATCCAAATCGTGCCGGTCGGGACTAAGATCGAGAGCGAGTGAGGGGGAGCAGATGAAAGACTGGGATGAGCAATGTTTATTGGCGGCAGCGGCTGAGGCGCGCAGCAAGGCTTATGCGCCGTATTCCCGGTTTGCTGTCGGTGCCGCCCTGTTGACTAACAGTGGTAAAATCTTTCCGGGAGCAAACGTGGAAAATGCTTCTTTTGGTTTGACCATTTGTGCTGAGCGGGTGGCGGCCGTGCAGGCTATTATGGCGGGAGAGCTGAGTTGGCGGGCCCTGGCCGTGGTGACAGCCGGACCGCAACCGGTCACGCCCTGCGGCGCTTGCCGGCAGTTTTTAGCGGAGTTTGCCCCGGAATTGGAGATTTTACTGGGTGTGGTGGACGGCGGGGCAGGACAACACACGAACTTGCGCGCGCTGCTTCCCGCTGCTTTCGCCCTGACAGAGGACCGCTGATGAGCAAGCAGGGATTCCGCTCTGGATTTGTCGCTGTGATTGGGCGGCCGAATGTCGGAAAGTCGACGCTGATCAATGCCTTGGTGGGGGACAAGGTGGCGATCGTGTCCGACAAACCGCAAACCACCCGCAATCGTATTATGGGTGTGGTGCACCGCCCAGGGGCACAAGTTGTGTTGATCGACACACCGGGCATACACAAGCCGCGTCATCGCTTAGGTAAATATATGGTGGAGACAGCCCAATCAGCTCTGCGGGAGGTGGATGCCATTTTGTTTGTGGTGGATGGCACGGTACCGCCGGGCAAGGGCGATCGGATGATTGCCGAACGTCTGCCAAAAACCCCCTTACTGATTGTGGTGAACAAGATCGACCGACTTTCGGCGCAGGAGGTAGCGGACGCCAAGCAGACATACGGCACGTTGAGAGACTGCCATACTATCCTGGCTGTTTCCGCCTTGCAGGGAACGAATCTAGATGATTTGTATCAGGCTTTGTTAGCCTTCTTGCCAGAGGGACCGCAGTACTTCCCGGAGGGGATGGTGACGGATCGGCCAGAGACCTTCCTGGTGGCGGAATTCATCCGGGAGCAGGTTTTGCATTTGACGTGGGAAGAAGTGCCGCATGCGATCACGGTCGCGGTGGAGGAAATGACCCTGCGCTCGCCGGAGCTGGTTTATGTGCGGGCAGTGGTGTATGTGGAAAAGGAGTCCCAGAAAGGGATTATTGTGGGACGCAATGGTATGATGTTAAGGGAGATTGGGCGCCGGGCGCGCGGTGAGATCGAGCGGTTGCTAGGCAGCCGCATCTACCTTGACTTGTGGGTGAAAGTGAGCAAGGATTGGCGCAATCGACCGGCAGCCCTGCACAACTTCGGCTATCGGCCTGATTAAAGGGGGTGGTATGGTGGACCCTGGACCTAGTCAATTACAAATGCGCATGGGCCGGACCGCCTTCCCCCCATTAGGGAGTGGTTCTGCCCCAGCGTGACCTTTTTCGGAAGGGGTGGAGCCGATGACGTATGAACAAGAATTGCTACTGCGTTCTGTCCAGAGTCTGTTAAACATTGAGGATAATGTTGCTTTGCAACAACTCCTTTCCGAGATGCACCCGGTGGACGTGGCGGGGGTCTTGACGGCCTTGGCGGATGAGGACCGGCAACGCTTGCTCCTGTTGCTGGATGTGGAGCGGGTGGCGTTGGTTTTGGTTGAACTGGACTACGAAAGCCAGTTCCGGCTTTTGCACTTGGCTGGCGCCGCACGGGCAAGCGCGGTGTTGGTTAAAATGCCAGCTGACGAGGTGGCGGAATTACTGCGATCGCTTGAGCCAGCGGCGGCGGAGCGCCTGTTGCAGTTGGTTGGCGGACAAGAGGCGATTTCCCTGCGCAACCTGATGGTCTATCCGGCCGATAGTGCCGGTGGCATCATGACCAATGAGTTCATCGCGCTACGGGAGAACATGACCGCCCAGCAGGCTATTGATGTGATGCGCAAGATTGGGCCAGATGCCGAGACGATTTATTATATATACGTGACTGACCAGGCCGATCGGCTGGTGGGGGTTCTTTCTTTGCGCGAATTGATCGTGGCGGCTGCCAACCAGGAAATCGGCGCCATTATGACGCGCAGTGTGATTAAAGTAGCGATCGATACCGACCAGGAACAGGTGGCAAAAACTATTGCCCGGTACGATCTGCTGGCAGTGCCGGTTGTTGATGAAAGAGAACGGCTGGTGGGCATCGTCACATTTGACGATGCCATAGATGTCTTGGAGGAAGAGGCGACGGAAGACTTTTTCCGCACCCAGGCGGCTGTTACGGCCCCTGTGGAGGGGGAATTCTCCAGTCCTGCCTTAGCAAGGAGTTGGCGGCGCTTGCCCTGGTTAGTGGCATTGTTGGTGGGAGAATTGTTTGCGGGCAGTGTGATCGCTGGTTTTGCCAAGACAAAGGAATCGGTAGCAATCCTCGCTTTCTTCATTCCGGTGCTGGCTGGCACGGCCGGCAATATTGGCACCCAGTCTCTCACCATGGTAGTACGCGGGTTGGCTACAGGGGAGCTGACGGGGCGGCAGGCCTGGCGAGTGATCGGTCGCGAAGCGCAAGTCGGTCTGGTCGTGGGGTTGGTTTGCGGGGTGTTGCTGTTTGGCATCGCTTTTTTGTGGCACGGGATGCTGCTGGTGGCGATCGTGGTGGCGCTGGCTTTATTATTGAACATGGTGATGGCAACTGTGGCGGGAAGTTTCTTTCCCTTGCTGTTTCGTCGTTTGGGGATCGACCCGGCCATCGCTTCCGGACCGTTTATTGCCACATTTTTGGACGTTACGGGGTTGTTCAACTACTTTTGGTTGGCGACTTTCTTTCTAGACCGTTTCTATCAAGGATAAAGAAGGGTATGGTTGAGTCTGATCTGGTAAATTCTAAACAGGGGGAGGGTAATTTTGGCGCTCTTCCGCGCAGAGGCAGTAGTGTTGCGGACTAAGGACCTGGGTGAAGCCGATCGCATCGTTACTCTCTTGACAGCGACCGAGGGCAAGTTGCGCGCGGTAGCGCGCGGGGCACGCAGGCAGCGCAACCGCCTGGCCAGCGGCACCCAGCTGTTCACGCGGGCCGATTTCCTGTTATCCCGCGGTAAGGGTCTGCACACAGTCAGCCAATGCCAGGTGTTGGAGGCTTTTCGACCACTGCGGGAGGATTTGGATCGGTTGGCACGCGGCTCATACTGCTTGGAGCTGCTCGACCTGGCCACTGAGGAACAGGATCCCGCGCCGATACTTTATCCCTTGTTGCTTGGCACTCTGCATGTACTTGCCGACGGCCCGGCCGATGAATGGGACATCGCATTGCGTTTCTTTGAGCTGCATCTTTTGCAAGCAGCCGGATTCGGGCCTGGTTGGGATGTCTGTGGCCATTGCGGAGGAGATTTGCCGGGTGACAGTTTTGCTTTTGATCCGGCGGCCGGGGGATTGCTGTGCGGGTCCTGCCGGGTGGCGAGCGGAGGTTTGCGGATTTCTCTGGGAGCAGTGCAAACGGCTCGCCACTTGTTGCGTGCGGACTTGCGCCGGGCACGCTCCACGCGCATGGGGGCAGCGGTGGCCATGGAATTGGAACGGTCCTTGCGGACATACATCACATATATTCTGGAGCGCCGGCTGCGATCCCTGGATTTTTTGGATAGCTTGCGCGGGGCGGAGAATGACAGGGAGGTGACCTATAATGGAATATCTGGAGAAGATTGACATCATCCGGGAACGAACCGGGGTTTCTTACCGGGAGGCGCGCGAGGTTTTAGAAGAAGCGGGCGGTGACGTGATCGATGCCTTGGCTCGCCTGGAAGAACGGGCTGGCACCTGGCAGGAACGGATCCAGGTGCACGGTTCGGAATTAGTGGAAAAGGTCAAGGATTTGATCCATGAGGGTAATGTGACCAGGGTGCGGGTGCGGCAAGGAGAAAAAATTCTGTTTGAGATCCCTGTCACAGTAGGGGCGGTGGGGGCGTTGCTTTTGCCTACGATTGCCGCTCTGGGTGTGGTGGCGGCGATGGTGACGCGCTGCACGATCGAGGTGGAACGCCAGGTTGATCCCTGCGACCCGTTTGCTGGAGACGATGATCCCATCATGTAGCTACCTTGACATCGGCAGCCTGAAATGGTAGATTGAGGTGTAAATGAAATCGGTTTCGGCGATGCGGGAAAGGAGTAACAGGGAGGGTTGTTGGCAGAGAGCTGGGACGTGGTGGAATCCCGGCACAGCCTCCTGTGAAGGCGTTCCCAAGCCTTGCACCAGTGAGCGGACCTGCACGTGCTGCGGGTCAATCAGGGTGGAACCGCGGGAGGAAGGCTCTCGTCCCTGACCATTTGTCAGGGCGGGCCTTTTTTTTCTGCAAAAGTCGTTATTTGGGGGTAGGAAAATGAATTTTCAAGAAATGGTGCTGACTCTGGAGACTTTTTGGGGCAGGCAGGGGTGCGCTATCCTGCAGCCCTATGATGTGGAAAAAGGCGCGGGGACGATGAATCCCGCCACCTTTTTGCGTGCTCTCGGGCCTGAGCCATGGAATGTGGCGTACGTGGAGCCTTCCCGGCGACCGGCCGATGGACGCTATGGCGATAACCCGAACCGCCTTTACCAGCATCATCAGTACCAGGTGATCATGAAACCATCCCCCTTGCATATTCAAGACCTGTATCTGCTCAGTCTGCAGGAATTGGGGATCGATCCTGCCCTGCATGATATCAGATTCGTGGAAGACAACTGGGAAGCCCCGACCCTCGGTGCCTGGGGCCTGGGCTGGGAGGTCTGGTTGGATGGCATGGAGGTCACCCAGTTTACCTATTTCCAGCAGGTGGGTGGTATGGACGTCAAACCGGTAGCGGTGGAAATTACTTATGGTTTAGAGCGGTTAGCCAGCTATCTGCAGGATGTGGACAATGTCTTTGATATTGAATGGGTGGATGGGGTCACATACCGGGAACTGTTCCAGCGGGCGGAACGGGAGCACTCCCAGTACAGCTTTGAAGAGGCGGACCGGGAATTGTTGTTCGCGCTCTTCGACATGTATGAAGGAGAAGCGAAACGCTTAGTAGGCCTAAACCTGGTTTTGCCCGGATATGATTATGTTTTGAAGTGTTCGCACACTTTCAACCTTTTGGAGGCGCGCGGCGCAATCAGTGTTACCCAACGCACCGGCTACATTGCTCGCGTACGACACCTAGCGCGGTTGTATGCCGAGGCATATTTGGCGCAGCGCGAGGAAATGGGTTTTCCGCTCCTGCGCGCCTGGGGCCGGAGGGGGGCGCAAACCAATGGTGAGAACTAAGGATTTTCTGCTGGAGATAGGATTGGAAGAGGTGCCGGCCGCTGTCATGCCGGCTGCTTTACAGCAGTTAGAGGAGCGCATCCGGACATTGCTATCGGAATTGCGTTTGTCGGCGGGCGGGGTGCGGGCTGTGGGAACCCCCCGGCGCCTGGCCGTTTTGGTTGATGCGGTGGCCGATTATCAAGAGGATTTGGTCGTCGATGTCAGGGGACCGGCTATTGGGGTGGCTTTTGATGAGCAGGGTAAGCCCACCAAAGCGGCGGAAGGGTTTGCGCGCAGTCAGGGTCTACAGGTCACCGATCTGGTGGTGCGGGAGGTAAACGGTGGAACTTACCTGTTTGCCCACCGTTTGGAGCAGGGGCGTCCGGCCAGGGAAGTCCTGGCGGAGGCTTTGCCCGATTTGATCACAGGGCTGGAGTTTCCCAAGTCCATGCGCTGGGGGGATAATGATCTACGTTTTGTGCGTCCGCTGCACTGGTTAGTGGCACTGTTAGGGGATGAGGTATTGCCCTTTACCGTGGCGGGGATTTCCGCTGGACGTATCAGTCGTGGGCGTCGTTTTTCCGGTTTTCAGGAAGTGGTAATCGCAGAACCTGCCGCTTATGTGGCGTCACTGCGGGAGGCCGGGGTGGTGGTCGATCAGGAAGAAAGACGGCAGATCATCCTGCACGAAGCGCGAGCTTTGGCGGCAGAACATGGCGGGCAGTTGGGGGAAGACCGTGAATTGTTGGACGAAGTGGTGTTCTTGGTCGAAGAGCCACAGGCGTTTGCCGGGCGTATGAACCCGGATTTCTTGCGACTGCCAGCTGAGGTCTTGATCACCAGCATGCGCTCACACCAAAGGTATTTCCCGGTTTTCACCCAGCAGGGCCTGGCACCGGTATTTATTGCCGTCCGTAATGGCAAAGGAGACGGTTTAGATTTCGTGCGGGCCGGAAACGAGAAGGTATTGCGGGCCCGTTTGGCAGATGCCATGTTCTTTTTCGCTGAAGACAAAAGGCGCAGTTTGGAAGAGCGGCTTTCCGACCTGGAAAAGGTCATGTTTCAGGCTGGTTTGGGCAGTCTCCGCGCCAAAGTGCAGCGTGTGCAGCGGTTGGTCGGATTCTTGGCCGAAGCGGCCGGCATAGATGCTGAGGTGCGAGCCCCCGCTGTGCGAGCGGCCCGTTTGTGCAAGTCTGATTTAGTTACCAATATGGTAGGCGAGTTTCCGGAGTTGCAGGGGATTATGGGTGCCGAGTATGCCCGGCGGCAGGGTGAGTCCGAAGCGGTCGCGCTTGCCATCCGGGAACACTATTTGCCGCGCAGCGCCGGTGACCAGTTGCCGGCAACGACTGCTGGTGCTCTGCTCAGTTTGGCCGACCGGCTCGATACAATCGCCGGCTGTTTTGCAGTCGGCATTCAACCTACCGGTTCTCAGGATCCGTATGGTTTGCGCCGGCATGCCCTGGCGGTGCTGCGCATCATGACAGAACGAAGTTTCAATTTGGCTTTGCCCGCCTTGGTCACGGAAGCGTTGCGGGGTTTGGAGCAGCCGGACATTAATCAAGATGCTCTAGTGTCTGCCGTCCTGGAGTTTTTCGCTGTCCGCATGGCGACTATCTTGCAGGAAGCCGGTGTGCGCTACGACACGGTGGAAGCGGTGCTGAGCGGCCGCTTCAACGATCCGGAGCGGACGCTGGCCTGCGGGTTGGCCCTTGATGACTTGCGCCGCGGGGAGCCGCAAGTAATGGCGGATTTATTGACCGTTTATCGGCGTGCGGCCAACCTGGCGGCCAAGGCCGGAAAAGAAGCGATCCAGGTGCAACTACTGCAGGAGAACGTGGAAAAAGAATTGTATCAGGCGCTAGAGAGTATGCGGAACACCGCCCAGAAACAGGTCGTGGACGGAGCCTGGCGTGATTTCTTCGCCACTGCGGCCAGTTTGAGACCGGTGCTGGATGCGTTCTTAGATGGCGTGATGGTAATGGTGGACGAACCCGCTCTTCGGGACAACCGGCTCGCCCTGCTGCGCGAGGTGCGGGACTTGAGTTGTTTAGCAGCTGACCTCGGCAAGATAGTACAGGATTGACTTGGGAGGCGTTGAGGATGAAAGGGGACGCGCCCCCGGTGGTGTTCGTTGTTTCCGATTCCCTGGGCGAGACAGCCGAGCTGGTGACAAAGGCGGCAGCCATTCAGTTCAACTCCGGAATGGTGGAGGTCAGGCGGATCCACCATGTGCAGGAGGAGACGGATGTGCACCGGATGATTGCCAAAGCTCGGAAAGTGGAGAGCAGCGGGCGGCGGGTATTGATCGTTTATACCATTATTCTGCCGGCCCTGCGGAACTTGATACAGCGGGAAGCCAGCCGCTTTGGATTGGCCAGTGTTGATATCATGGGGCCGATGATGAATGCCTTCGCGCAGCTCACCGGGAAACCACCGCGCCTGCAGCCGGGATTGGTATATCGCATGGATAAGCAATATTTCGCGCGCGTGGAGGCAGTGGAATTTGCCGTCAAACATGACGATGGCAAAGACACAAGCGGTCTGCGGGAAGCCGATCTGGTTTTGCTAGGCATCTCGCGCTCATCCAAGACACCGGTCAGCCTTTTTCTCGCCCATGCGCGCGGCCTGAAAGTGGCTAACCTGCCACTGGTGCCGGAAATTAAGCCTCCGGAAATATTGTTCCGATTGGAGAGAGGGCGGACGGTGGGCCTGACAGTGTCACCGGAGCAGTTATATCGGATCCGCGCCGCCCGGTTACAGGCTATGGGTTTGGGGGCAGATGCCAATTATGCTTCCATGGAACGCATTATGGCGGAGTTGAATTACGCTGAAGACGTTTTTCGCCGCCTCCGCTGCCCTGTGATCGATGCCACTGACCGGGCGATTGAGGAAACCGCTAACCAGGTGTTGGAGGTAATGGGTTGGCGGGCTAAGCAGCGGTAGTAGTGGTAGAATATCAAGCTTGTGGGGGGAGAAGCGTGACAGAGAAGGAGTTAGTGCTGCTGTTTGCCGATGGTGATGCCGGCGCGCGGGAATTGCTGGGAGGTAAGGGCGCTAATTTGGCCGAGATGACTCGCATCGGCCTGCCTGTGCCGCCTGGATTGACCATCACGACGATTGCTTGTCGGCGCTTTTATGAAGAGGGCAGGCGCTTGCCGGAGGGATTGGCGGAGCAATTGGCAGAAAAACTGTCTGTGGTGGAGAAGCAGACGGGCAAGTCGTTTGGCGATGCCCAGAATCCACTGTTAGTGTCAGTGCGTTCCGGTGCTGCCGTTTCCATGCCTGGTATGATGGATACTATCCTCAATTTAGGCCTGAATGATGAAACTGTCCAGGGGTTGGCAGCCAACGCGAATGATGAGCGCTTTGCCTTGGATTGTTTCCGGCGGTTCATCCAGATGTTTGGCAATGTGGTGTTGAAAATCCCGCATGCCCGTTTTGAAGAGCTCCTGGCGCAAAAGCGGGTAGCCGTTGGCGCCCAATACGACTACGAGATTAAAAGTGCTACTCTGGCTGAATTGATAGAGGACTACAAAAAATTGGTGCTCCAGGAAACCGGCGTTTCTTTTCCGCAGGATCCGCACGAACAGTTGTTGATGGCAGTGCATGCCGTACTGGCTTCCTGGCAGAACGAGCGGGCGATCGTGTACCGGCGCATTCATCATATTCCGGATGACCTGGGGACGGCTGTCAATGTGCAGGCGATGGTGTTTGGCAACCTCGGGGCCGATTGTGGGACAGGGGTGTTGTTCACCCGCAACCCGAATACCGGTGAAGCGGTCCTGTACGGTGAGTACCTGATAAATGCCCAGGGTGAAGATGTGGTGGCGGGAATCCGCACCCCGAAGCCGATTGCCCAGTTGGCGATGGAGATGCCTGATGTCTGGGCAGAACTGCAGGCAGCTTGCCGGTTGTTGGAATCCCATTACAAGGAAATGCAAGACATCGAATTCACCGTCGAAAAAGGCCGCCTCTATATTCTCCAGACGCGCAGCGGCAAGCGGACGGCCCAAGCAGCGGTCCGGATTGCGATCGAAATGGTGGACGAGGGACTGATCGATCGTCGCGAGGCTCTCCGCCGGGTTGATCCGGAGCAATTGGTGCAGCTGTTGCACCGGCAGGTGGATCCGCAAACTGATAGTGATGTGGTGGCGGTCGGATTGCCGGCCTCGCCCGGAGCGGCCAGTGGGCAAGTGGCCTTTTCCGCCGATGAAGCGGAACGGCTTGGTGAGGCAGGGGAAAAGGTGATCCTGGTGCGGCCGGAAACCACCCCGGACGATATTCATGGCATTGTGCAAGCTCAAGGCGTGCTTACCAGCCGGGGCGGCATGACATGTCATGCCGCAATTGTGGCGCGCGGGATGGGTAAACCGGCCGTAGTGGGTTGTGAGGCGCTGGAGATCGATTTGGTCAATGGCACGTTGCGGGTGGGAGAACGCCTGTATCGGCAAGGAGACTTGATTTCCATCGATGGTACCACCGGTCGCGTATTTGACGGGCTGGTGGAAACTATCGAGCCAAAATTAGGGGCGGAATTCGCCCGTCTACTCAGTTGGGCCGATGAAGAAGCGCGCCTAGAAGTGTACGCTAACGCCGATACTCCGGCTGATGCTGAGGCGGCCAGGCGTTTTGGCGCCGTCGGAATTGGCCTGTGCCGCACGGAGCATATGTTCATGGCGCAGGACCGTCTGCCGGTGGTGCAAGATATGATCTTGGCAGCTAATGAGGAAGAACGACAGGCCGCATTGGATAAACTCCTGCCCATGCAGCAGGGAGACTTTGAAGGGATTCTGCGGGCCATGGCCGGCTATCCAGTCATCATCAGGCTCTTGGATCCTCCCTTGCACGAATTCTTACCGGATGAAATGGAATTGCACAAAAGCGTCTGGGAGTTGGAAAAAGCCGGGGACCGGACGGCATTGGCAGAAAAACAAGCCCTGTTGACAAAGGTGCAGCGAATGCAGGAAGCGAACCCGATGATGGGGCACAGAGGTTGCCGGGTGGGGATAATCTCGCCTGAAATCTATGAGATGCAGGCCCGCGCCATCTTCCAGGCGGTAGCGAAATTGGTCGGGGAAGAAGGATTGACGATCAAGCCGGAGGTTATGATTCCGCTGGTGGGCCACTACCGGGAATTGGAAGCCACCCGCCAGGTCGTGGTTCGGGCAGCAAAAGATGTGCAAGCGCAAACCGGCGTGAAATTCTCATACAAAGTGGGCACGATGATTGAGGTGCCGCGCGCCGCTCTAACGGCAGATGAGATCGCCACTTACGCTGAATTCTTCTCTTTCGGCACCAATGACCTCACCCAGATGACATTTGGCTTCAGCCGAGATGACGCCGAGGGCAAGTTCCTCACCCATTATCTGATGAATAAAATCCTGCCGGCCAACCCGTTTGCGGAACTGGATCGGAATGGGGTGGGCAAGCTGATGCAAATGGCGTTGGAACTCGGCCGGGCTACCCGTCCTGATTTGTCCATCGGGATTTGTGGGGAGCATGGCGGTGATCCGTCCTCAATTCAGTTTTGCCATGAGATTGGCCTGGATTATGTGAGTTGCTCACCGTTCCGGGTGCCGGTGGCGCGTTTGGCAGCAGCTCAGGTGGCAATAAGTTCTCCGCGGTAATTGATCACATTCTGTAGGCACATCAACTTGGAGGACTGCGATAGACGTAAAGACTAATCAAAGGAATCTCGAAAAAGGGTATTGCAATCAAGTCTTGAGCAGTACCCTTTTTCGTTGGCTCTCAGGGTTGCTGTTGGAAAACATGTGGTAATTTTTTGGATAATGTGATGTGGGATGATTAATATTGCGAGGGAAATACTCATGAAAAAAGTGTTAACAGTGGCATTACTGTGTATTGTGGTTTGCTTATTCCTATCCGCGTGTCAGAAGAGCGATCCCAAAAGATGGAGGGAAATTTCAGCGCAGCCTGATGTCACGGCGGATTCTGTTACAGAAAAAACTTTCACCAAAGAACAGGTTAGGTTTATTTTCAATAATGAGAAGGAGAACAGCAACCGCACAATAACGGACTGTGTTGTCGCTGAGGACAGGGCATATGGATTAACAGGAGTTGTCCAATTTACAAAAGAAGATGGGAATGCTTGCTATCTGGCATTTGTGAAAGATACATGGAGCTACCCGATTGGTCTGGACGCAGACAACCGGCACGTAATCGCCGATGACAGTGTCTTAACATATCTCGGTAATGGTATCGTTACATTGTTACTTAAGGACCTGTTAAATGAGATTGTCTATGATTATACGGTTGCATATTCCTGCAATGATTCTGAAACGAATTTCAGAGTATTATCTGCAGAGCGGAAATAGATTCCACCTAGCAGGCTGAGAAAAGTCCCATAATATGCAAAAACGATGATTGGTTTGCTCTGTTAGCTGTCGTCGCCGTAATCAATAAAGAAGGTAAATGATTAGGGTGCTATTATCAAATATAGATGTGCAGTAATCCATTGTTTTTTCTTCAGGAGAAAAAACATAGATTATTTATTTCACCTTTTTTTGCAATAATATATCGACGACTGGTTCAAAAAAGTGATATATTTGTAACATTTGCGAAGACATAGATGAATTACGATATAGATCTAGGATTGGCAAGAAGATATTCCTTTCGTGGTAATCGTTTTTGTGCAGTGAAAACCATCATGAAATAAGTAGATAAATTTGCTGGCAGGATATATCTATCGGTGGGGGAATAGTGCTCTTAATGCTTTGACGCGATAGTCGTCTCTTGACACGGAGCATTTTTTGTGAGGTGGCACGGATGAAAAAAAATAGCGATGTTGTTTTCTTTTTTTGTACTGGTGGTGTTCTTATCAGGATGCTCTCTGGCACCAGAAGATATAGGCGATTCTGAAACCCAAAGGCCCGGATCCATCAAGTTTGAGGATGATCAGCTATATGCTGTGGCTTATTTGGGCTATGATGATATCAGTGATCTGGCTTATTATGTGCAAAAATACTTGGATGACGCTAACGTGCCCATTCATTACCTATCACCGGGAGAATATTATCTTGTCATACCCAGATATCCCGATATGTCTTTGGCGTTGTATAAAAACGATATGGAAACGATGGGCTCAGTGCTAATATTTGAAATAAAGGAGAGCCGCCCCTTTGTTATCCAGTGTAATGTGAGTGATATTTTCTCAGATGCGACAATTGCTTTGTTAGTGTCAAGTAATGTTCGCAAAAACCATCTAAAAAAATCCGTAATGGTTAGCGACTAATTGTGATCGGGAATCAAGGGCGAGCAAAGCGAGTTCATCTTGACCCTTGAGTCCCGCAGAAACCC
>DUQP01000026.1 GCA_012837735.1 Bacillota bacterium | reverse complement strand
GGGTTTCTGCGGGACTCAAGGGTCAAGATGAACTCGCTTTGCTCGCCCTTGATTCCCGATCACAATTAGTCGCTAACCATTACGGATTTTTTTAGATGGTTTTTGCGAACATTACTTGACACTAACGGTTTTGCTAAAGACCAGGATTTGAAGTATTTCTTGCAAACCATTAACGGTATTCCGTATGTTTATCAGCAAGAGCTTACTCCGACCAAAGAGATAATGACGGGGTTCCGAGATAAAAAAATCACTTGGTTGGAGTTTGAGGAAATCTACAACGGGCTTCTGGAAACTAGGGGCGTGGCGGACATGGTCAAAAAAGACAGCGGGCAGTTTGAAAATGCCTGTTTACTGTGCAGCGAGGCCGAGCCCACCCATTGTCACCGGCGGTTGGCGGCAGAGTTCATTAAAGCCAATGCCAGTGTGGCAGTGGAGATCGTTCATTTGTAAGGAAGCGGAGGGGCGACCCTCCGCTTTTCCTTTATTCGCCTGTGAATACCGGTTGGCGTTTTTCTAAGAATGCTTGACCTGATTCCTTGAAGTCTTTTGTTTTTACGAATTCTTTACCGTATTCCCGCTCTAGATAATACTTTTCCAGCAGGCGTTCGTCGTTTATTACATTGAAAGACTGTTTGAAATAAGACAAGGCCTGCGGCGCGCTTTTGGCCAACAACTCTTTTGCGATGGCCACTGCTCTAGCGTCCACGTTCTCTTTCGGTACCAATTCCAGGACACTACCATATTGATAGAGGCGATACGCCGGAATCAGGTTGCCGGTATAGGCATAGTAGCGAGCGATCTTGTCCGGAACCAGGAGCTTCAAGAACTCCGTGCCGCCGATGAAACCGACTTTGATTTCCGGCAAGGAGAACGAGGCATCCTCAGCCGCGATGATGATATCGCAGGCTGCCACAGCGGCCAAGCCGGCGCCTACGGCCACTCCCTTGACTGCGGCAATGGTCGGTTTCTGGCAAGTATACACTGCCCCTAAGCCTTCTCCCACGATCTCATAATGTTTCCAGATCACGTCTTCGTTCAGTTTGCTTAAGTGGGCGACATCATGTCCGACGCTGAACAGTTTGCCGCTGGAATTGAGGATAACAACGTAAACATCGGCGCGTTCGCTCAAATCAGTGAATACCGCTTTGAATTCGTTGTAGACGTCGTAATCGAACATGTTCCGCGGCGGCTTGTCAAATGTCACGGTCGCAATATAATCCTCCACTTTTACTCTCAACGCGCTCATAACAACAACTCCTAATAGTGTGTTTGTTTATTATTAAAGATATTATACTTCGCTCCGGCAGACAAGCGGAACAAAGGGTCTGTCAGCTTAATACTTTTTTTGCCCAATCAGCGGCCCGTTCCAATTCTCCTTCCTTCAGCGGTCCCTCAGACGCTTGGACAAAGAAACCCTCCGGTGCAACGGCTAAGTGCCCCCCTTTGGCCACTAAGCGCTTCCCAATCGGCCTGGCAGCATACCCGAATAATTTCATCATGGCCGGCAATAGACGGGACTTGACGTCCTGTTCTGAGATGCGCGTGTCAAAAGCTGCTACTTTGATGCCGGTCAGGGCTTTGTCTGGAATCGCGTTCAGGAATTCCACCGTATCCCCGGTGGGCCTAAATCCGCGCGTGGGGGAGCCGACGATCAGGATGTCCACATCACAAACCCGATCCGGCCGCACCATCCGCACATCGAGGGTTTCGACGTCGTCCACCTTTTCCGTCAGCGCATTTGCTATGGCGAAGGCGATTCGTTTTGTGTTGCCAAACACAGAATCATATACCACAAGGGCATTCATAGGCATGCCTCCCTGCCACAAATTGATTGATAATTTCCGGTTTTTGTTAGTTTTTCCTTCTGTTGGCTGGAAACTATTATTGCTTCGTGCTCGTTATGAAGAGCAGCAATAGCCCGGCGGCCAGCGATAAACCGGCCCAAAAGATTACTTCTGTGAATGTCCAGGGTTTGGGAGTGAAGGTAGCGCTTCCTTGCCCGGAGAACACTGCTGCCACCGCCCCAAGGAGAATGGCCGGCATACTTAACGGGCGCCACCAGTTCTGCTTGCCAGACATGGACATCTCCTCCTTACTACCTAATACATGTATTTTAATATACATATCATCCCCATAAGTTTTTGTCAAAATTTGTCATGGGTATTTGCAATAATTACCGCTTGCCGGCGGGGGAGCGAGTTGCTATAATATAATTAGATGATTATCTAATTGTCTAAGGAGGTGATTCCAGTGCAGCTCAGCCTGGTTTTTAAGGCGCTCTCTGATGGGAATAGGCGCAAAATCTTGCGCATGCTGGAAAAGGGCAATATGACTGCCGGGGAGATTGCGGAGCAATTCGATATCAGCAAACCGAGTATCTCGCATCATTTGAATGTGCTGAAGCAGGCCAATCTGGTGCAAGATATGCGCAAGGGTCAGAACATCTATTATGAACTGAATACGACCGTTTTTCAGGATGTGCTGAACTGGTTTCACGAGATCCGGGGACGAAACGGGGGTGTGACTGATGACGAATAAAAATGGCTATGCTCTCGATTGGTCAACGTTGCGGCGTGATTGGCCGATTTGGTTGGTGATGGCTGGAGCTTTCCTAGTTGGGGTATTGGTATACCCCCATCTGGCGGATCAGGTGCCGATTCATTGGAATGTCTATGGGCAGCCGGACAACTTTGCGCATAAATCACTGGCGGTCTTTTTATTCCCTTTGACTACAGTGGGACTATATGGTTTGTTGTTAGTGGTGCCGCTGCTTGACCCGCGCCGGGACAACTATGCCAGGTTTGCGGGAGCGTATCGGTTGTTGCGGAGCGGAATGGTGTTGATCTTCACCGGCATCTATCTGGCAACTTTGGCGGCCGGGCTTGGTTACCAATTCGACATCGGCATGATGGTGAAAGGCTTGGTTGCACTGCTGTTCATTCTGATCGGGAATATGATGGGGCAGGTTAGGCATAATTATTTCGTGGGCATCAAGGTGCCGTGGACATTGGCCAGTGAGGAAGTCTGGCGTAAAACCCATCGCTTGGCAGGCAGAATGTGGGTAGTGGGCGGGATTATCTGTTTAGTGACTGCCTTCGTACCGGGAGTATTTGGTGCCGTCGTTTTTTTTGGTGCAGTGCTGGTCATGACGGTAGTACCGATGGTCTACTCATATATCATTTACCGGCAATTGCACGGCTAAGACTGGGAACCCCGGCCACACGGCCGGGGTTTTTTCAATAACTCTCCAGGGATGTCAACATTCCAGGCAAAATCGGTCCCTGTTTTGGCCTGGCTTGCGGTTGCGAGTAGTTGCGGATGACACGAATTGCGGTGCGTCCAGCTGGGCGCAAGTCGCCAAGAGGGGCCAATTCCAAATGGTCGTAGATCAGCTGGTCGTAGACCAACTGTCCATGGCGGCGGATGAGCAATAATGATGTGTTCACTTGCCCGTGCACTGTGCCGGCTATCTCCAGAATATCAGTATGAATGCTGCCCTCGAAAAACCCGCTATCGCCCACAACTACCCGCTGAGCATTCTCTATCCGGCCGCTCACAAAGCCATCGATCTCGACTAACCGCTCATTAGTCATTGCCATTCCCTCCTCTCTGCGGTGCCTTGCTCCCATTGTGTAGGAAAATTTTAAAGTAAGATTTTCCCTATTACTTCCAGACATGTCCCGCAATTCCTCCTTGAAGATATAATAACATCTCATGGAAAAAAAAAGGAAGGACTATCCTTGCGGAATCGTCCCTCCTGGGGCAATTATAGGTTATTGATTTCGATTAATTTTTCCACCTCTGTACCGTATTTGCGGGCAATGCTGGCCAGCGTGTCTCCCGCTTGCACGATGTATGTTTGGCGGCCGGTGAAGACTTCCTCCGGCAACATATCTGGGATTGTCCCCAGCTCGTAGCCTTGCTCGCGAATCAGGTTTATTAAACGCGGCAACACTTCCGGTGTTTGCGTGGAGCCGACATGCATCAATACGATGGCCCCATCCACCAGGCGCGTCGAGACCCGCTCATAGATTTCATCCACGCCCGGTTCCATCCAATCGAGACTGTCCACCGTCCACATCACTGTGTAGGGGAAGCCACAGGCCGCGGCCGTGCGCAACAGGTCCCCGTTGTATTCCCCATACGGGGGCCGGAATAGATACGGGCGCTGACCGGTCAGATCAAGAATCAACTGGTTAGTGCGCTCCAGTTCATCAATCTGTTCAGCCTGGGTTTGGGTGGTCATATGCCCATGAGTATAGGAATGGTTGGCGATTAAGTGTCCTGCCGCTGCAATCTGTTGTACCAGGTCCGGGTGGTCTTTGACAAATCCGCCGCGCAGGAAGAATGTCGCGCAAACGTCGTGTTCACGCAAAGCTTGCAACAGATCCGGCACCGGTTCGTAGATCCACCCGGCATCGAAGGTCAGCGCGACCCGACCAGGGCGGGATGGATCGGCCCTGTCGATCACCGTGCTCGCTTGCCCAGTGGCCACCTCCGGAACCGGGACCAGCAACTCCTGTCCGATTGAGATGGTGGGGGGATCTGGTTCAGGCAACGCCTGAGCAGGGTCTTCCTCGTCCTCCAGCCCTGGGCTTGTCCCCGGTACGGTTGGCTCAGAGCCGTGTGAGCCGAGCACATACCCGGCTGCCACCAGTACGATCGCAACGATTGCCAGTAGTAACCACAGCCTGCCGGTAGGTTTACGTTTTTTTCTTCTCGACAAAAGACATCACCACCTGACACTATTCTACCAGGAATCAATTGCAATTGGGTTAAGTTTCGCAAATAAAATTATGGCAAGTTTTTCGGGGTCAGTTGGGAAATGCTAGCAAGGGATTATGCTTTTACCTGGCGAATCCCACAGCGGGGAGGTTGATCAGGTGATCGTGGGCACTGGCATTGATTTGGTTGAGATAGAGCGGGTGCAGCGCGCGCTCGCCATTTGGGGGGAGCGCATGTTGCAACGGCTTTTTAGTGACAGGGAACTGGCCATTTTCCCCCCCGGGCGGGAGCTTGCGCGCCGGGCGGCGGGCCGGCTGGCGGCGAAAGAGGCTGTTTTGAAAGCGCTCGGGACTGGTTTAAGCGGTTGTAGCTGGCGGGATGTGGAAGTGCTACGGGATGAACGGGGCAGACCTGTTTGTCATCTGAGCGGACAAGCGGCTCGGATTGCCGCCCAGCGCGGTATCTGCCGCATCGAGGTTTCCATTTCCCATGGACGGGAACAAGCAATTGCCCATGCCCTGGCATTGGGAAGACAAGGGGGCGAGCGGGAATGCGACTAGTGGGATCAGAGCAGATGCGCCGGATTGATGAACGGGCCATCCAAATGGGGATGCCGGGGGTGGTCTTAATGGACCATGCCGGTCGCGCCGTGGCAGAGGTGGCGATCTCCCTGGGGCGCAAATCCACCTTGGTTTTGGCCGGAACGGGCAACAACGGCGGTGACGGCTTTGTGGCAGCCCGCTGCCTGCAGGAGGCCGGTTGGCCGGTACAGGTGATGTTGGTTGGGGACCCGCTGAAAGTGAAAGGGGATGCCTTGACCCACATGCGGCTGATGGAAAACGCCGGTCTCACACCCCAGCTTTACAGTGGATGGGAAGCATTGGCAGCCAGGCTGGGGGAGACCGAGTTGGTGATCGACGCGCTGTGTGGGACCGGCTTGAACGGACCGCTGCGGGGCCAGTTGGCGGAAGTGGTGGAAAGACTGAACGAACAAAAAAAATTTGTGCTGGCGGTTGATGTGCCATCCGGGTTGGATGCCGACCAGGGCCGGTTGTTGGGTCCGTGTGTGCAGGCGACGGTAACGGTCACGCTCGCTGATCCGAAACCGGGGTTATTCATTTATCCCGCCGCCGGGCGGGCCGGCCGGGTGGTGGTGGCTGGGATCGGCATGCCCGCTTATGCTTACCAGGGTGAACGGATCAAGGGATCCCTGCTCACAGGCCCATCTGTGCGGGAGTGGTTGCCCCCGTTTGCGCCCGACACCCATAAAGGGCAACGCGGCAGGGTTTTACTGGTGGCCGGTGCGCAAGGCCTGACCGGAGCGGCCTGTTTATGCGGGGAGGCGGCCGCCCGGGCCGGCGCCGGTCTTGTGACCGTGGCGGCACCCGCCAGTGTGCATGATATCCTGGAAGTCAAGCTCACTGAGGTGATGACCGCCCCATTGCCGGACGAGGGCGGGAAAGTAGCGGCGACGGCCGTTGAACACCTGCCGGAACTAGCGGCCGGGTGCGGGGCCCTGGCCGTTGGGCCAGGTCTGGGTGTAAGTGCCGGGGTGAAGAAGGTAGTGGCAAGTTGTTTGGCATTGGATGTGCCCCTGGTCATAGATGCGGATGGGTTGAATGTCCTGGCAGGGATGGTAGAAATAATAAAGTCAAGGAACAAGGCGACGGTGCTGACGCCCCATCCTGGGGAGGCGGCCCGTTTACTCGGTCGTGACACCGCTGCCGTGCAGGCGGCCCGCCTGCAGGCGGCCTGTGACCTGGCGGAGTGCAGCGGGGCGGTGGTGGTGTTGAAAGGCGCCGGCACCCTGGTGGTGGCCCCGGACGGCAGATATGCGGTCAACCCGGTCGCCAACCCGGCCCTGGCGAGTGGGGGGAGCGGCGATGTGCTGACGGGATTGGTGGTTGCTTTGCTGGGCAATGGTCTGGAAGCGTTTGCCGCTGCCTGCGCGGCGGTCTTCTGGCACGGGGCGGCAGCGCAGCTGGCGGCGGCCGGAGCGGACCGGGGCATGCTGGCCGGCGACATAATCTCGCATTTAGCGGCAGCTTTGCGCAGGGTTGTGCAAACCCCTGACGAAGTATTGCCTTATGTAAGAATGATGCCTTTGGGTGACCAGGGAGTGAAACGGCTTGACGATTAAATGCCCGTCCGGGCCCACTTGGCTGCCGCCCCGCCCGGTCTGGGTGGAGGTCGATTTGGATGCCATCCGCCACAATGTGGCGGAGGTGAAGCGCTTGGTTGGGGAAAATGTATCCATAATGGCGATCGTGAAGGCGGATGCCTACGGGCATGGTGCCTATCAGGTGGCCCGGGCAGCGCTGGCTGCGGGTGCGGACTGGTTGGGAGTAGCCTTACTGCAGGAGGGCGTCGCCTTGCGCCAGCAGGGGATCCAAGCCCCGATTTTAGTTTTGGGTTGGACGCCGCCGGCTGCCGCTATGACCGCCATTGAATATGATCTGGTCCAGATGGTGACAGACATCGCCACCGCCCGGGCCTGGAATGACGCGGCCGCTTTAATCAGCCGCCCGGCCCGCGTCCATCTCAAGATTGATACCGGGATGGGGCGCTTGGGCATTCCGGCAGAGCAGATGGACGAATTCGGGTCAGCTCTGCGGCAGATGCCACACCTGGCAATAGAGGGTGTGATGACGCATTTTGCCGCCTCTGAGGAAGCAGACAAAACATATACCCTCTGGCAGCTGGAGAGATTCCAACGGGCTTTGGCAACGCTGGCTCAGGCTGGCATTGAGCCGCGCTTGCGGCACGCTGCCAACAGCGCCGCGGCAATGGAGATCCCGTCCAGCCATGCCAATTTGGTGCGGGTGGGGATCGCCATGTATGGGCTTTATCCCGCCCAGGAGCGTTCTGCCAGGGTGGCAGACCTGCGCCCAGCCCTGGCCTGGAAGGCTAGGGTGGCGTTTGTGAAAGATGTGGCGGCGGGCGAAAAGCTCAGCTATGGTTGCACATATACAGTACCGGCAACCACGCGCATTGCCACCCTGCCCGTCGGGTACGCGGATGGCTATATGCGTTCCCTGTCAAACAAAGGTGAGGTGCTTTTGAAAGGACAGCGGGCGCCGGTGGTGGGGCGGGTCTGTATGGACCAGATGCTGGTGGATGTGGGACACATCCCGGACGTACAACCGGAGGATGTGGCTGTGTTATTGGGCCGCCAGGGTGATGCGGAGATTCCGGCCGAAGAGCTGGCAGCCAAGATCGGCACGATCAACTATGAGGTTGTGTGCATGATTGGGCCACGCGTACCGCGCTTGTACCGGGGCCAGAGGGGTGATGGTGGCGATGAATAGAAAAACTGTCTGTGTGGAACGGCCGGCCTTTTTGGTGGAGAGGATTGCCAAAAGGCAGAACCGGGATGGCAGTGAAATCATTTCTGATACCACCCGTCATCACCTGCGAGAATGCATGAAGCAGGGATACCGTGAAATGGGGCCACTCAATTTGGCCCTGGCGGAGGAAGGTCCGGCTTTTGAGGCCATACCGGCGTACACGGCCTGGCCGTTAGTGGGCGGTGAGTGACGGTGGGTTGAAGCGCGGGGATGTTTTTTACGCTGATCTGAGCCCAACCATCGGATCAGAACAGGGTGGCGTGCGTCCTGTGCTGGTGATCCAAAATAACATTGGCAACCGCTATAGCCCGACGGTAATTGTGGCGGCGATCACTTCGCAGATCGACAAGGCCAAGTTGCCAACCCACGTTGAACTTGCGGCCTACGGGAACGGGTTGGAAAAGGACTCCGTGGTCTTGCTGGAGCAGATCCGGACGATCGATAAAGAGCGCTTGCGGGAGCGGGTGGTGCGTCTGGATGAAGCGGCCATGCGGGCGGTCGATGCTGCCCTGGAGATATCATTGGGATTGCGAGAGATTTAGGAGAGGAGCAAACGGATGGCGCGGAAAAGCGAAAAAGCGAATCCCCGCTTAGTACAAGCGGTGGACAGAGCGCTGTGCATTTTAGAGGCTTTGGCGGACAACGCCGAACCGATCACTTTGAGCGATTTGAGCGCAAAGGTCGGCTTGAATATCAGTACGGTGCATCGCTTGCTGGCCACGATGGCGGAACATGACTTTGTCCAGCAAGAACCGGAGACGAATTGCTATAAACTCGGCCTGAAGGTATTTAAGATCGGCAATGCCGCCCTTTATGACTTGGATTTGCGCGCTTTGGCGCGACCATTCCTGCGCGAGCTGGTACGCTTGTGTAATGAGACAGTGAACCTGGTTGTCCTGGATGGCCAAGAGGTCGTCTACATCGATCAAGTGGAATCCACAAACATCGTGAAGATGATTGCCCGGATCGGGGAACGTGGACCTGCCCATGCCACTGCGGCAGGCAAGATGCTGCTGGCCGGGTTGCCCGCCCGCGAGTTGGAACGTCTGCTGCAGGATCTGCTATTACCCCGTCTGACCGACAAGACCATCGCCAGCATTCCTGAGTTGTTGCAGGAATTGGACATAATTCGCCAAGCCGGCTATTCTTTAGACCTAGGCGGCACGGAGGAGCACGTTAACTGCGTGGCCGCACCGGTTTTCAACCATGAAGGCCGGGTGATCGCCGCCATCAGCGTCTCTGGGCCATCTATGCGGGTGACGCCGGAAATGGTAGAGAACGTACTGGTCCCCCTGGTCACGAAAGCGGCAGAGGCGGTTTCCCACGAAATAGGTTTTCGCGGGGTCACCCGGATGGTGGGAGGAGACTAAAAAAGGGCCACGGGGACTTCCCCGTGGCGCGTTTGTGAGCGGGATCTCTACCGCTGACCAGAAGTCCCGCCACCGCTTAACTGGGACCGGACGGTACTGATATCGGTCTCAGAAGCCGGCTGGGCCGGATTGTAATAACCCTTTTGCGTGGCAGTCTGTGCCAGCCGAAACTGGAAGTCTTCGTCGGAGTTGCGGATCTGCCGTAGAGTCTGCCGCAGGTTTTGATTGGCGGTTTGCGAGATCACATTCGCATAACCGGTCAGACTGCTATTGACCATTGACAGGACATCATTGACCATATCCTTTTCCTGCATGTGTCCAGCTCCTTTCCCGGTGATGTTTTGTTTGCTATTGGAGGAAGGACAGCAACTTGTTTTTGGTGTCCCGCGCCGACCGGGCTGACTGCTCGAACATCTGCCTGATGTCACTGCTGGTGCAGCTGCGCGCATAGCTCTCGAGCTTCTGGGCGGCCGTTTCGTGGGAACCGATCAGGTGGCGAAGGTTTTGCAATTCCTGCTGGTTAAGTCGCTCCAATACCAACACTCCTTTCTGATTGGGTTTCATGCGACCAATAACTAGGATGAAGAAAAATGACCCCCACTATACGTGGGGGCCGGTCGGAGATGGTCATGCGAACATCCGCCACATTCAAATGTAGCGCAAATCACCCCGGCTGCCATTCTTTTCCCAAGCATAAGCTAGTATGCGTCCCAGGGTGTCATCACATAACTGGGAGATGGCGTCAAAATCCATGTTTGTCACATAATATTGCTCAATTTCGTCATGGGCTTCTTTGGCGCGAGCAATGAAGCGAATCGCCCGGGCAAACAGATCCGCGAATATCCCCTGGTTTTCCGTCACCAGGTACCGATACTTTTCTACCAGGGCCGGATGCAAACACTCGTTCATGTCAATCACCGTATCGCCTGTCGCCGGTTGATAAGCATGTGGTTCAATCGACTTGGTCAAGGCCACGCTCAAGGCCGGAATGACCACGTGCTCCACTTTGTTAGGATCAAGGGAGCAGTGATAAAGCTCCACCGCATACCCCCGTTCCTGAGCCGCAGTGGCCACTTTCCGCAACAATGTTGATTTGCCTGTACCTGGCTTGCCGGCAATCACATACACCCGCCGGCATGGTTTGATGATGGTATCCAGGTAATGGGTGGCCCCTTTCGGGGTGATGGCGTTGGCGAACAGATGGCGATCTGCACCCATCGTTGGGGCGACCGGTGTTTTGCCGAATAAATCCTGTACCAGGGTATAGGCCTTGCAGTTCGCCAGTCCGTAATCCATTGCCGTCTGGTTGGCGTTTTCCCAATCATCGTAGACAGCCTTGGCGGCGCGCAGAAAACGGTAGGCGCGTTGGAAATTGTCTGCCACCTCCCTGCTGGCCGCCAGGATTTCATCCCGGTGCGCCCGTAATTGTTCTTCATCCCAGAAATCTCCCAGGTGGATGATCTCATCGATGCAACCCGGATGACGCGGGTCGTAGACATGCGGGGCGGTGCCGTCGATTAACGCGATTCCCGCCGCCGGCACTACCACTGCGTCAAGCGAGGCATTGTCGCTGGCACAATGGTGGATTTCCACGTTGTAGCCTCGTTTCAGCATCTCTGTGGCGATGTGACGCATAAAGGTGGATTTGCCCACCCCCGGCCCGCCCTTGATGACGAACACGCGCGTGGCGTCCGGCGGTGCGATGTAGTCATAAAACGAAAAAAAACCCTGCGGAGTGTTGCTACCGGGGAAGACCCGCTTGATGGCTCCCTTTTGTTCCAAAATCCGTCCCTCCCTCTCACTTGCCACCTCTCCTACCATGCTACTCACCAATGATCGGCTGTGCTACTGGTGGCGATGTCGCCATATTTCCCGGGAAAATGACATCTGCCGACTACTGCCAACACCCGGCGGAGGGCTGTCCTGCTTTAGGGGTGGTAACGTGCCATTTCCGCCGGTTATGAACAGGAATCACGTCGCTGCCGGCGAATTAGGAGAGCGGAGAGGAGAATGGGAATGCTGGCAATCACCAACGCGACGGTCTATCCGATCACCTCCCCGCCGTTATCAGGCGGCACTGTCCTCTTGCAGGAGGGCAAGATCAAGGCCGTCGGAGAGCATCTCCAGATCCCCAGCGAGGCTCGCTTGCTGGATGCCGGGGGAGGAGCCCTGCTGCCCGGCTTTATCGATGCCCACTGCCATGTTGGCCTGTGGGAAGAGGGTTTGGGCTGGGAAGGTGATGATGTCAACGAGCTAACCGAACCGGTTACACCGCATTTGCGCGCGCTGGATGCCATTAACCCGCAGGACCGCGGGTGGCAGGATGCGGTGCGGGCCGGGATTACCGCCGTTTGGACGGGTCCCGGGAGCGGGAATGTGGTGGGCGGTCAGGGCGTGGCGCTGCGCACGGGCGGTAAAGGTGTAGCGGAAATGGTCTTGCTGGAACCGGCCGGGCTCAAGATCGCGCTCGGCGAGAATCCCAAGCGCGTATATGGCGAGCAAAAGAAATTTCCGTCCACGCGCATGGCCACTGCTGCTTTGCTGAGAGACTACTTGACGAAAGCAGCTAACTACCTGGCTAAGCGGCGGCGTGGAGAAAGCGAGCGGGATTTGCGTTTGGAGGTTTTGGGGCTGGTGTTAGCAGGAAGGATTCCGCTGCGGGCCCATGCCCATCGCGCTGATGACATTATGACCGCTTTGCGGATCGCGGATGAATTCGGTTGCAACATTGTGATCGAGCATGGCACAGAGAGCCATTTACTGGCGGACGAATTAGCCCAGCGGCAGGTGCCGGTGGTAATCGGACCGACTGTGACGGCGCGTACCAAGGTGGAACTAGCCAACCGGACGCTGGAAACGCCAGCGCTTTTGGCCAGAGCCGGCGTCCAGGTGGCGTTTATGACTGATCATCCTGTGCTGCCGGTGGATGCTTTGCCGTTATGCGCTGCGCTGGCGGTACGGGAGGGGATGCCGGAGGAAGCCGCTCTGCAGGCCTTGACCTTGAACGCGGCCCGGGTGTTGGGGGTGGCGGACCGCTTGGGCAGTATCGAGGTGGGGAAAGAGGCTGACCTGGTCTTGTTCAGCGGCCACCCACTGAGCTTTGATACACGTGTGCAGGCTACCATTATGCGCGGTGAGATTGTGTATCAAGAGTAGCACGGGGGTTGGTAATTTGCAGCAACAGTCATTTTTTTGGTGCCCGCCAAAAGCGGCCGAAATCATAAATCCTCTGCCGCAGTATGGCGACCTGCCAGCACTGCAGCAAGCAGCAGAAGCTTGCCAGGCATGTGGCCTGCGGGCCGGTTGCCGGGGAGTGGTTTTCGGGGAGGGCAACCCGCGGGCGCGGTTGCTCCTGATCGGCGAAGCACCGGGCGCCACGGAAGACGAGCTGGGGCGACCGTTTGTCGGCCAGGCGGGGCAGTTGCTGGATCGCATCCTGGCAGCAGTGGGCATCAGCCGTGCGGAAACGTATATCACCAATATCTGTAAATGCCGGCCGCCGGGAAACAGAGCGCCGGTGGAGGAAGAAATGGCCACCTGCTTTCCTTTTCTGGCCGCGCAAATCGCCCTCATCCAGCCAAAGGTGTTGGTGTGTCTGGGGGCCACGGCAGCACGTAAAATCATCGATCCGCAACTGCGCATCACCAAGGCACGCGGGAATTGGTACGAACGCTTTGGATTGCGGGTTATGCCCACTTTTCATCCGGCTGCTTTGCTGCGCGATCCGCGTAAGAAACGGCCGGTCTGGGAGGATTTTAAACTGGTCAGAAGCGAATTAGGGAAATAGACGCGGAGGTGATAATAATGAGTGACGCTGGAATTGACAAACTGGTAAATGAGGGCTGGCTTCCTCTGCACAGACGCATCATGGAGAACCTGCGGAGCTTCTCGGGATTCTTCTTCCTGCAAAGCGTGGCCTTGGGCCGGCAGAATCGCATCGGGTTGCGGGTGATGGATGCCCAAGACGTGGTCGGGGAATACACGATCGTGATGGATGGTCTCAATCCGTCGGACTGCCTGACCGGGATGGAAAATTTGGGAATAGAAATTTTCAATTTCGGCAGTTTCCCTTTTACCATTGAGGTGCAGCGGGGGTTGTTGGAAGAGATCGTGGAGAAACAGGATGAGCTGTTTGATGATCCAGTGGGCGGAATACTGAAGTATTTGCCGGGATTGGCGATTCGCTTTGGTTGAAAAACGGGGGCCCC